>DHRX01000126.1 GCA_002408345.1 Firmicutes bacterium UBA5301
TTCATACTGGACATCAGCAGACAGAGTAGGCATCTGCACCGTCTCACCAGGGCCAATAATACAGGAGGGAGGCTTGAGAAAGAGCAGAGGCTCCGTTGGAATAGCCATACCTAACTCAGCAGCATGATCTTGATAGTTCAAACCGACACAGATAACCTTACTTGGTTGGGCTGGAGCCAACAAACGGACTTCAGCTAACGGATAACTATTCCCGGTCTCCATAAACTGCTCTGGTCCAGCACCAGCTAACTCGGTAACGACCTCTATACCAGCCTTAGTTTCCGCCCAACCGTAACTGACCTTATCCCCCACCTGAAAGCATACGTAACGCATAGACTACCTCCAGAAAGTAATCTTACCATAAGTTGTGGAAAAATGGGTATAAAAAAAGGCGGGACTAAGCCCGCCTTTTTCTTCCCACTAAGGGTTGTCTTAGAACTTAACTTTAGCGTAGCCACCAATTACCATATCAGCATCTTTAGCCTTGGTAAAGTCAGCGCCTAAGATGATACCATCATAGTTGGTCTCAGCATTGAAACCGAGCTCTTCACCAGCAAGATCGTAATCAACGGTTAAGTCGAAAACGCAAACAGTGGTGGTAGCACCAACTGCCTGGATATCGCTCTCATCAGCCTTCTTACCATACTCACCATAAACAGTGAAGCCAGCTACTTCATAATCAACCTCAACAGCATATGCGGACTTAGCGTCTTTAAGGGTCGGCATAATGAAGTCACCATAAACAGTGAGGCCAGTTACAGGAGCATATTTGCCGTTGAAAGCAAAGGTATTGGAATCAACAATTGGATCCAAAGCTACTGCTGCGTTAACATTACCGCCCTCAAAAGCATAACCAACACCGAAACCTTCGACGTTTCCAGCTAAGCTATCAACATTACCGCCACGAGATAGACGATATTTACCAGCTTTAGCGGTGATATCGCCAGCTTTGTACTCAATCCACTTATTACCTAAATTACCATTATTGGTCTGGATTGTGGCCTTAAGATTATCGTTTACTTGAGCAGCAAAGTTAACCTTAGCGTCTTTAACTGCAAAAGTATCCAAGAAACTTGCCTCGTCAGCATTATCAACTACCATTTTGATCTCACCAGAAACAGTGACATCAGCAGCAGCAGCAGAAACTGCCATGCCAAGAACCATAACCAAGCTTAACAAAATTGATAATTTTTTCATTCGTTATTTTCCTCCTTGGTTTTACGTAAATTTAAATGAATCCACCTCGGAGTTACCATGTTTCCTCCAAGGTTGTCGTTGCCCAGCACCAAGTCGGAGCACCTCCTTTCATTCTGGACAGACGACTGGCATATAAGCCATTCTTTGGAGTTATTTCTCTACTTTTCCGCTGAGTCCTTCTATTGCCTGTACTTTTTTGTAGAATTTCCGTCAGCTTCCAATTTTATACATCTTTTTGGACAAAGGTCCGCAATAACTGGAAGATCCCCTCTAGATCCCCTTCTGCAACGGTCTCAAAAGGACTATGGGTATACCTAGCTGGGAAAGCCACTACCGCCGTAGGGATACCCCGCTGGGTCAGACTGATCCCGTCGGTACCAAAGTTACTGAAGACCCCGTGCTGGAGCGGAACATTAGCTGCTTTGGCCGCCGTCTCCACCCTTTTGGTCACAGCCCGGTCATAGACTACCCCATAATCCTTATGGACAACAATCGGTCCTGCCCCCAGCGCCGTCGGCATATCCTTGTAGTCAACTAAGGGAATATCACCGGAAAGACCAACCTCCACCGAAATTGCCAGGTCAAAGTCATCCTTACTAAAGGACCCGGCCCCGATGAGGCCAATCTCCTCCTGAACCGTAGAAACCACGTAGACATCGTAGTTGTAGGTTTTCGGGTCGGTCCCCCGGATAAAGCGGTCGAGGATCGCTAACCCCGCCCGATCATCCATAGCCTTCCCGGTAATATAGTGGCCGATCTGACGGGTCTTGGGGTTCCAGATAACCTGGGCCCCGACCTGAATCCCCTGCTCTAGTACTTCTTCCCGGCTCTTAGCCCCGATATCGATAAAGAAATCATTCCAGTCAAAGCCTAGCTTTTCCCGTTGTTGCGGGGTCATCACATGACCGGAAAGAGCAGCGATAGTACCCTCTACCAGCGTATCATCGCCAAGGACCAGACAAGGCTGACCGGTCATATTCATCCCGATGCTCCGTGTCGGTCGAGAAACCATATCGGCTTGCCCGTAGGTAATAAAGAGGAACCCATCCTCACTAATACTCTTAACTAGAAAACAGATCTCATCTGAGTGGGCGGTAAGCAGAAGCCGAGGGCCCTGCCCGCCGATATGGGCCACTAAATTGCCGATCGGATCGATCTTAATATCTTGGGCATAAGGCTCCCAACGTTGCAACAGAAACCGGTTGACCCGTTCCTCGTAACCGACCGGACCAGGTAGCTCTGTTAACTGCTTAACAAGATCAAACCACATTAAAGCTCCCTCCGTGCCATCTCTACATAGTAGTCAGCTAAGGCATCAATCAGCTTCTCCCCAAACTCCTTGGAAGCAACTGTGGCGTCACCTAAGACCCCAATATCAGTAACCGCCTGCATCCCTTTGCTCATTAAGACCTCATCAAAAGCCGCATCAAACTTACCAACATAGCCCCGAGCCAACTTATCCATCCGGACCGATTCCGGTTCACTAGCCATTAAGAAGCTAGTCTCACTGCCACCAGAGTGAACCCCAGCATCCCCTTCATCCATCTTGAACTCCTCTAAGATTGAGTTCTGAGCTTCCACAAACTCAGCAAAATCTAGGATCGGAATGATTTTGATCCCCTGGGCCTCGTATTTAGCCTTGAGCTCTGGGACCAGCTCCTGCATCGGATCAAAGTTACCACCATGGGTCGTTGCTAAGATAATGTTTTTGAAACCATGGCGGACCATGTTATCTACGTAATCCCGGACTACATCTTGGAAGACCCCTTTCCGTAAGGTCATGCTGCCAGGGAAGTACATATGGTGTTCCGAACAACCGGGCCGGATAATCGGTGCAACCAAGGTCTTACCTAACCTTTTGGCAAATAGCTCCGCTAAAACTTCAGCGCTGTGGGCATCCATCTTAGTCGGCAAGTGTAAGCCATGCTGCTCAATAGAGCCAGCCATAACAATAACCCGGTCAGAACCGGATTCTAACGCCTTCTTTACCTCAGGCCAAGTCATTTCTTCAATAAATACTTCTTTTGCTAACACTCTCTGTCATCTCCTTAAATAGTTACTGTTTCATGCGGGGGTCTAAAACATCCCGCAACCCATCACCAAGTAGATTGAAACCAAGAACCATCAGTAAAATAGCTACACCAGGGAAGATCCCCATCCAAATAGCCTGCCGGATATAGGAACGGCTGGCAAAGGCCATCGCCCCCCACTCCGGCGTTGGCGGCTGCACACCTAAGCCGAGGAAGCTTAACCCAGCCGCTGACAGGATAGCCGATCCAAACTGTAAGGTCGAGAGAATAATAATCGGAGCCATGACATTCGGCAGTACATGACTCAAGATAATCCGACCGTTTCTAGCCCCTAACGCTTTTGCTGCTGCAATATACTCCTGTTCCTTAACAGAAAGGACCGCCCCTCGAACCACCCTAATGTACTGGGGGGTCGAGGCCACACCAACGGCGATCATCGCGTTAGTCAGCCCCGGCCCTAAGATAGCCACAATAGCTATCGCTAGCAGGAAAGTAGGAAAAGCCAGCCAGACGTCGGTTATGCGCATAATTAAGTTATCTAACTTCGGAAAATATCCGGCTAAAACCCCAAAGGTTACCCCAAAAAACAAGGCAAAGGTAACCGCCACAACCCCTACTAATAAGGAAATCCGGCCACCGTAAAGGAGCATGCTCAGAATATCCCGGCCAAACTCGTCGGTTCCAAACCAGTGTTCAGCCGAAGGTGGGGCTAGTCGCACCGTAAAATCCATTTCTAGCGGATCATAGGGGGCCAACTGTGGGGCCAAGACCGCCGATAGAATCAAGAGACTCAAGATAATCAACCCAGACTTAGCTGACCGGTTCCGTCCCAACTGCCGCAGGGTTAACTTGAGATAACTCTCTGGTTTGGAGAGGGTACTAGTTGTTGTTTCCATTTGTTCTCCCACCTCTCTACTCCAGCCTAATCCGAGGATCGATGAAACCGTACATCAAATCCACGATCAGATTTGTCAACACAAATAACACCGAAACAAACAGGACTACCCCCTGAATCATCGGGAAATCCCGGAGGGTAATGGCCTGAACCGCTAAACGCCCTAAGCCAGGCAGAGCAAAAACCGTTTCCGTAATAATCGCACCTGCCAGTAACGAACCGAACTGAAGACCAACCAAGGTAACAACGGGAATCATTGCGTTCTTCAAAGCATGCTTCATGACCACAGTCTCTTCATCTAACCCCTTGGCGCGTGCCGTTCGAATATAGTCTTGCCCCAGCACTTCTAACATACTAGAACGAGTAATCCTAGCAATACTACCGGCAGAAAGGGCTGCCAAAACCACGGTAGGCAAGACTAAAGAACGTAAGCCGGCATAACCCGAGATCGGAAACCAACCTAAGTTATAGGCAAAAATCCACATAAAGATCAGGGCCAACCAGAAACTCGGGGTTGAAATACCGATCAGCGCACCAACCATCGCCAACTGGTCCCAAATCGTGTTGTGGCGTACTGCAGCAATAACCCCGGCAATCAGCCCGAGAATTGAACTTAACGTGATACTAAATA
>DHRX01000160.1:0-656 GCA_002408345.1 Firmicutes bacterium UBA5301
AGCCGCTTCAATAGCCGCATTAAGAGCTAACAGGTTGGTTTGATCAGCGATACCTGCAATTACTTCTACAATAGTACCTACTTCCTGGGAACGAGCCCCTAGTTCATCTACCGCTGCTGCACTCTTGGATACAGTGGTCTCAATAGTACCCATCTGACCAACCGTCTGCTCCACTAACTTTGCCCCGGCGCTAGCAACTTCAACGGTCTGCACCGAATCCTGAGCCAACTGCTCGGTTAAGGTTGCCACGGTATTAATTAAGACGGTAACCTCTTCCATCACCTGAGACATATCCTGGGCATCAACCGCCTGCTGATCGGCGGCCTTAGCCAATTGACTTACAGTCTCAGCCACCTGACCTGAAGCCTGTCCTACCTCTTCAGCTGAAGAGGCTAACTCTTCCGAAGAGAAAGCTACTTGATCGGCGGTCTGTAAGACCCTCCCGACCACCGTCCGTAACTGGGCCACCCCTTGGTTTAAAGCCTGAGCCATCGCACCGATTTCATCATTAGACCGGTAAGCTACCTTTTGCGTTAAGTCTCCAGCCGCCAACGCTTCCGCTAACCCATGGACTAAGTGAACAGGCTTAGCTACAGCTGCAGCAATAGCCATCGCAACCGCTATACCTAGTAAAACGGCGACTAACGTAATTACCA
>DHRX01000160.1:870-1094 GCA_002408345.1 Firmicutes bacterium UBA5301
GCTACCGACCAACCGTTAACCTTTACCGGCGCAAAAGCCAAAATCTTTTCAACACCTTGTAGCCGATAAGTAGCTACCCCGGCTTCACCGGCGACCATCCGTTCAGCGATAGCCCGCAGTTCAGCATTACCATCCTCGAGAATTTTAGTATTACCCCAATATTCTTCAATCGGGTGAGCCACGGTAACTTTGTTCGGCGCTACTATCCAGCCATTACCGGTACC
>DHRX01000160.1:1232-5829 GCA_002408345.1 Firmicutes bacterium UBA5301
ACTATCCAGCCATTACCGGTACCGCTAATAAACATGTTAGCTACCATCTCTTGAATATCATGGAGGTCAACGGTAACCGCTAAAACACCAACCGGTTCAAGCTGATCCACCGCTTTAATAGGAGCTGCCACCGCAATTACTAGTTCCCCGGTAGTCTCGTCTAACAATGGTTCAGAGTAGACTACTTGCCGGGTTTGAAACACCTTACGGAAAAAATTTTGATTCGCAAGGTTAACCCTTTGACCATTACTGGCCCAACCCTGTCCCAAATTATCAACAATAAAGAAAGTCTCATAATCAGAGTGAGTATCCAAAGCAACCTCTAACAACGGCAGTTGCTCTGCCCAGTCCATACTTTGGATATCTGAAGTCTGAGCTAATACCGCTAATTGACCACCAATCTCATCTAACCAAGTATCAATGTTAGCAGCATTTAGTCGGGCCCCTTCCAAAGCAGAGTACTCAATTTCTTGCCGTAATATTTTACTGGTTTGCCCAACATTTAACCAGGCCACTACAAGCAATAAGGCTAATAAAGTGCAGACAATAACCATAGTTAACTTAGCCCTGATATTACTAAACATGCCATCACCCCATTGCGGTTTTTCCAACCATAGACCAATGACATATTCAAGGCTATTGGTAACTATTCCTTCTACTAGTTATTAGTTGATTAACTGATGGAATTTCCCAAGATTGGCTGGATTTCTATCTGGTGACCAGGTAGCGTTAAGGTTTGTAAGGCCGTACCGGCCGGCAATTCAATTACTAGTTGGGCAGCAGAAACAAACTGACTCATGCGGTTTGGTGGCATTTCAGCATACATATCCACAATAACACCAGCCCCGTCTAAGAAAAGAACATCAATAGGAAAACGCATCAAAAATGTGTGAACACTTTTACAGGGTTTAATGATTAGCCCCTCACCTGGCAATAGGCTAGATCGGTTTAATAACCCGATTAGACGGCTAGTAAAATTAGCCGCCATTGTCGCTGAAGTTGCTAGCTCAACCCCACGGGTCATATTAATTATCTGATACCGCTCTTCCACTACCATCGCCACCTCACCACTACCTACATCTTATTAAAAGTATCGAGGACCCTAATCGCCGCCGGCCCTAAGAGTAGGATAAAAATCGTCGGGAAAATAAATATGATTAGGGGAAAAAGCATCTTAACCGGCGCCTTCATCGCCGCCTCTTCCGCCCGTTGCCGTCTTTGGGAGCGCATCTGCTCCGCTTGGATCTTTAAGATCTTACTAATAGAAACACCAAGCTGGTCACCTTGGATTAAGGCCGTCACAAAAGTGGCCAATTCCTCACTTTGACAACGGTCAGCCAAATCTCGAAAAGCACTGCGCCGGGGTTTCCCCAAACGCATCTCCTGTAGTGTGCGGCTCAGTTCATCAATTAAGGGACCCTCCATCTTTTCGATAACCTTAGCTAGAGCGGCATCAAAACCTAAGCCCGCTTCGACAGAGACCGTCAGCAAATCGAGAACATCGGGTAGATCCTTTTGAATAGTACTTTGCCGCTTGACCGCTACCTGACGTAACCACAAGTCCGGTGCCACATAACCGCTAATAGCCATGATTAATCCTACTCGCCGTGCTAAACAAAGGCCACAGATCAGTAGCCCTACCGTTAACAACCCTTTCAGCGCCAAATAATCAGCAACTTGCCAATTATAAGGGTTACCAGCTATAGCCAACTGCCGACGCAGTTTTTGTTGCCGTTCTTGGGGGGTTAACCAAGCTACCCAGCGGGAGACCTGAGCCAGTAAGGGTTTGCTTAGCCTCTGGTAAAAGGGCTGGACCAAGAGGCGTTCCCGCTCTGAATACTCCTTCCCGGGTGTGGTAAAACGACGTAACCGCTCTTTAACTACCTGATTACGCTCAGCCCCTACTACATATAGCAGATAAACGAGGCTAAAGACAAAAGCAAAAATCAGCGTTGCCAACAGTACCAGCATAATTACACCTCAATATTCACAATCCGGCGGATTAGCAGGATACCGATTAATTGAGAAACCGTCCCGGCTACTAGGAGATAACGGCCTGGTTGGGTTGTAAAGAGTAAACTCACGTAGGCCGGGTTAAGCAGGTAAATGATTAACCCTAATACCAGCGGTAACAACATGACTACTACCCCAGAAATCCGGCCTTGAGCTGTTAAGGTTTTTAGCTCCCCCTTGATCCGTACCCGTTCCCGAATAGTTACAGCGATAGTATCTAAAATCTCAGAGAGGTTACCCCCGACTTGGCGCTGAATCTGTACCGCCGTCAGTACTAAATCTAAATCAGCGTTACCCGCCCGCTTACCTAGGGCTTGCAAAGTCGCTTCTACGTCTGCTCCCAAACTAATCTCTTTGACAACCCGAGCAAACTCTTGACTAATAGGCGGGGGCATCTCTCGACTAACCAGCTCTAGCGACTGTAAAAAGCTATACCCAGCCTTCAAAGAATTAGAAAGTAAAGTGATTGTCCCAGCAACCTGATTGGAAAGTTGAATCGAACGTTGCTGAATTTTCCGGCGCAAAATCAACTTTGGTATGAGCAAACCACTGAGCAGACCTAACGGCAATAACTGAACTCGGTCTAGTACCCAGAAAAGCCAACAGCTGGTTGCGGTTAATATTAGTACCAGTACGACAAACTCTGCACCTTTGAGGGGGATATCTGCCTGTTCCAATTCTTTATCCAAGGCCTGGCCCCAACCCCGCTCCTCAAAAAAGCCGACTAAAGTCCGGGCCAGTCGGGTCACTAAACGAGGCTGCTCTACCGCCGGTTCTGCTTTCAGACTGTAACGCTTTAAACGCTGCTCAACTTGAGGGTCGGTTTCTGGAGTTAAACCCAGCAACCAGTAGCAAAGAAGAGCTACGGAACTAGCCAGCAATATGCTAATGAGAACCAGCATGGTTTTCCTCCCGATTAATAGTGGGCAAAAAGATCTGGTGGTAACTCTATACCGGCTAAGTCAAACTTTTCCCAGAACTTAGGTCTAATACCTGTAGAGCGCAGTTCCCCCCAGATCTTACCATCAGTATCGACCCCTTTCTGGTCGAAGACAAAGAGGTCCTGTAAAACAATAACATCGCCTTCCATCCCTTGCACTTCTGTAATATGGGTAATCCGTCGGCTCCCGTCAGCCAACCGGGCCTGCTGGATAATCAGATCAATAGCAGAAGCGATCTGCTCCCGAATAGCTCGGACCGGTAACTCCATCCCCGACATTAAAACCATAGTCTCTAGCCGAGACAACATATCCCGAGGGCTGTTAGCATGGCCGGTAGTTAAAGAACCATCATGTCCTGTATTCATAGCTTGCAGCATATCCAAGGCCTCTCCGCCTCGTACCTCACCGACGACTATCCGGTCTGGCCGCATCCGAAGCGAGTTCCGGACCAAATCCCCAATGCTAATTTGGCCTTTGCCTTCAATATTTGCTGGTCGAGCTTCTAAAGAAATCACATGTTCCTGACGTAGTTGCAGTTCAGCAGCGTCTTCAATGGTAATAATACGTTCATCTGGTGGAATAAAAGAGGAGAGTACATTGAGGCTCGTAGTTTTACCAGAACCGGTCCCACCTGAAACCACAATATTTAACCGCACCTTCACACAGGCTTCTAAGAACTGGGCCATCTGTTCATTAATAGTCCCAAAGCGGATTAAATCTTTGATTGTTAGAGGATCCCGAGCAAACTTTCGGATAGTCAGAGTTGGGCCGTTCAAGGCTAAAGGGGGAATAATAGCGTTAACCCGAGAACCATCAGGCAACCGAGCATCTACCATCGGTGAGCTTTCGTCGATCCGGCGCCCTAATGGGGAGACAATTTTATCGATAATCTGGAGTAGATGGCCCTCATCACGAAAAGTCACCCCGGTTAAAGCCAACCGACCTTGCCGTTCAACGTAAATTTTTTTCGGGCCATTAACCATAATTTCAGAGACGGTCTCATCCTCTAAAAGACCGGTTATCGGCCCAAAACCTAAAACCTCGCTCAGCACCTCTTCAGTTAGCCGGGCTTGCTGGGCTCGGGGAAGATCCGGTTCCTCCTCCCTACAGACGCTAATGATAGTCTCCTCAACAAGAGCTTTGATCGCCTCAGCATTAGCCGGATCTTCACTCTCTTTCAATAATTGGGGATCAATAGCTTTGACCAACCGGTCATGAACTTGGGCCTTAAGCTGAATTAAAGGGTTTGGTTCCCCTCGCTGCGGTCGTAACTCTGTGGTTTCCCGGTACGTCGGAGTAACCTGTTTTTCCTGTTCCAACCGTGCTAACAAAGACACTTAGTTCACCTGCCTCAACCCAGCAACCAACCGACTGAAGAACGGCTGTTTTGGTGGTTGCTGACGTAAATCGCCCTTGAGTAGCTGGGTCAATGAGCGTACCCCCTGAGTAACTGGAGCTTTCGGTTCCGTCAGTACAAAAGGTTGCCCCTTATTGATCGCATCTACTACTACCCGCCCATCACTAGGTAACCGCCCCTGCACCTGACAACCCAGACCTGCTTCCAACTCAGTCACACTAATACCAATATCGGTGGCATAACGGTTGACCACGATTACAATCTTCTCCAACGGATATTTAAGGGT
>DHRX01000022.1:0-591 GCA_002408345.1 Firmicutes bacterium UBA5301
AAGGTTAAAAAACTCTGAATTAAGTCGGGAAAACATTTTTCATTTAAACCTGGCTGAAAGCGACCAATACTAACGACATAATTAGCTTTGGTAGTTGGAACCGGCTTTTCCCCAGGTATAGCCGGATTGAGCACTAGCGCATCCACACCCCAGCGAAGTCTAATCCATTCCTGACAATATCGTGAGTAACAGAGAATATGCCGGTAGCTAGACAGTATCCTTATAGAAGGCCGCGGGCCATAGGGAAACTGAATAACCAATATCCCGTGTCGGCTCTGATTAAGAGGCGGGTTGGCTAAAGTTACGCATAAAAAGCGATCATAGGCACAAGAAAGTTGACTAACCTTTTCGCTAGAGGTGGCCCAGTTACCAGAAAGCCAGCGCAAACCGGTTAAATCCAGACCAAAACGCTTAAACATTGTTGCTCGAAGATCTGAAACCGGAGCTAACAAAGTCACCGGACCATCTATCGCTACTTCTAATGCCAATAAAGAGATATAGACCTCTCCACCCCCTAGAGCAGCAAAATAGGGGTTGTAGACTAAGGTTGTTATCCGAGTTGTCTTACCGCTGGACAAGCTGTTCCAGCCT
>DHRX01000022.1:715-18524 GCA_002408345.1 Firmicutes bacterium UBA5301
CGCTGGACAAGCTGTTCCAGCCTCTCCCTGACCCTAACTGCGCTCTGTTGCCAAGTAAACCTAGCCAGGATATCTTGACGGGCTTTTGCCCCAAGAGAACGGCACTCCTCCTGATGCTCAAAGGCTCGGCGCATTAAAATACGGAGGTGGTTAACGCTAGGTTTGGCCCACCGTGAGCCTGAGTAGACCTGGTCAGTCCAAGAACCGCTGGGTTTGGCTTGTTCCAAACGCTCCATATTTAAGAGCAGGCTATTCGAGTGATTCATGTACTGCATATGGGCTGACCAAGCGGTACAGATAACCGGCAAGCCGCTAGCCATGGCTTCAATCGCCGGCAAGTTCCACCCTTCGCCCCTAGTCGGTAGTACAAAACAATCTCCAGAAGCATACAGGCGGGGCATTTCCATATAAGGAAGAGCCTGTTCAAGGAGAATAATCTTCGGCCCCATAGCACCTGGCCGTAAATAGCGGCGCATTTCCCGGAGTCGCCGTGACGTTTCGACCTTGGCAGTATTGGAAATTTTGAGAACTAGGCAAACATTGTCCCGGACAGTAAATTCTTGAGAGTAAGCCTGCAGTAAAAACTCAAAACCTTTGCGGGGCCGCCAATCAAAAACAGATAAAAAAGTAAACCCTTGACGACCCGGGATTTCTAAAGGCGGCAACCCAGGGCGAAAACGTTCGCAATCAACCCCAAAAGGAAGCACCTGAATTTTGTTACCGTCTACCCCGCTGGCCATAAAAACCCGACGGTTAAATTCAGATGGTACCCAAATCTCTTGCATCCGGTTGCAGGCTCCAACCCAGACCGGAGGAAGACCGGTTGTTTCAATCATCGTTAGCCCGATGTTATAGCGATTAGGTTGTGGTCGGAAACCAAGGGCAATCATTGCTTGCAGTACCGGCCACCGTGGGTTCTCCGGGGTAGATCGTAGACTATGATAAAATTCTAGTAGTTCCGGGGGAAGCCCGGCATCAGGTAGATCAATCCCTAAGGGATACAGTTTAACCCTAACCCCTACGGCCACCAATTGTCGAACTAGGTTCCGATTAGCTTCTGCGTAACCGGAAATATCATTGACATGCCCATAATAGGTTAAACCAAGCATTTCACGTCACCACCTTCCATAACGGGCCCACAATGTAGCTAAATGACGATACATCCGCCGACAGGAAGCTGACCAGGTATAGTTAGCTATTACACTTTCCCGGCCTAACCGTCCAATATTTTTAGCCCCTGCCGGATTAGCGACAATAGACCGAAAAATTACCCCTAGATGGTGAGCGCTGGGTCTGGCCCACCGAGCTCCCTTGTAGACATAATCATTCCAGGGATCCACCGGTGGTATCGGTTCGAAACATTCTACATTAATCATAAAGGCATTGCCGGGGTTAGCGTATTCGGTATGTCCCGACCAATTGGTGACCACAACCGGAAGTCCTGTTGCCATCGCCTCAATAGTTGGCATCGACCACCCCTCACCGTGGCTCGGTAAAACAAAACAATCTGCAGTGCGGTAAAAAGATGGCATTTCTTGCCTTGATAAATTCTGACTCCAAACAATAATCGTCGGGGGATCCGGCCGGCATTCTCGACTGATACGGTTGATCTCAGCCTCTACCCCACTAAAATCTGCCCCCATAGTATTAGTAATCTTAAGTAGTAAAGAGACGTCATCTTGCGCCGAAAATACCGTACTAAAAGCCTTGACGAGGATATCATAGCCCTTACGTTTATGCCAATCAAGGACCGAGAGAAATGTAAAACCACGTTTACCCGGTACAGAATAAGCCGGTCCATGGGGGGTAAACCGGTCTGCATCAACACCAAAAGGTAGCACTTTAACCTTACCGGGTTGCACGCCACTCTGAGTAAAAGTTGCATAATTAAAGTGGGATGGTACCCAGACTTCATCGAGACGATTACAATGGTAGACCCATTGCGGGGTCAACCGATCCGCCTCTAACATAGTAATACCAATATTGTAACGATTAGTTATCCGCTGAAACCCACCAGCAGCCATAGTCTGAATTACCGGTGCTCGGGACGAAACTCGGGAGCTAACCGTCTGCTGCAAAACTCTAATAACCTCTGGTTCTAATTGAACCTTAACCATCGGTACATCTACCGGATGAAGTTGGATAGTTAAACCCAATTTATGCAATCCACAAACAATTTCTCGACTAACTTCGGCGTAACCAGAAACATCAAAAACATTACCAATATATAAAAGCTCCATTATTCATCCCCTTCTTCCCCTAACCTAAGCGCTCTTGAATTTTTTTGGCCGCATTCTGCCAAGACCAATAAGAACGTAAATGGATACTGCCTAACCGTGCCTTTTCTTTAGCTTCAGAATAATGGGTATACACATGCCGCATTAACTCCCGGAGTTGCTGTAAATTAGGTTCAAACCAGAAAGGGGTACTTACGGTCTGGATTCCGCCGATAGCTGCCGCCTCAATCTCACGCACCCGGCCACGGACAAAGTAAACCATATCACTGTTGGCGTATTCTGGAACCGGCCCCCAAAAAGAAGTAATCGTCGGAATACCACAAGCTAAAGCCTCTGCTACCGGTAGACAAAACCCCTCTGTACGATAAGGATGGACCAGACAATGGCAGCCCCGGTAAATTCCGGGCATTTGCTCAGCAGGTACTTCATTATAAAGATAGATTATTTCTGGTTTACTCGGATCACGGGCAATCGCATCCAGGTAACTGGACCGACCGTAAAAAAAGTCTTTGACTACTAAACAGACATCTTCACGAGGGCTAAATTCCTCTAAAAAAGCTCTTAACAATAGGTCAAATCCTTTTCGCCCGCCGGCTTTAGTCCCACCGACAAATAGAAAGCGAAATGAGCGTCTGGTCCCCAAAGAAGCTGGAGAAACATCGGGGTGAAAAAAATCAGGTGCTATTCCACAGGGGATCACATGGAGTTTTTCCAGGGGAATACCGCTACGTAAAAAAATGTCCCGAACAAAATTAGAGTACACCCAGACTTCATCAACCATAGTCTGCAAAGGCCTAACCCAATCAACAGGCAAAAATCCATACTCCCAGGGTAAGATAACCGCTAATTTCTGACCCGCTGGGGGCTGGAACTCTGGTGGATAAAGGTGCCTAACCGTTAGGCTGGGGTTGGGGAAATGCTGGGGCAAGTGTAGTAACCGGCTATAGCGAGGGTTCCTGCTAATATTAGGCATCTGTCCTCCCCGCTGCTTAAGAACCAACGGAACCCCATTAGCTAATAGGGCCAACGCTATCTCTCGGTTAAAATGGGCAAAACTATGGAAAGAAAAAAATTCTCCCTCTAAAGTTAACCGCTGCATACTAACGTCTCCCCACAAAATAAAGATAACGGGCAGCCCCTTCTACTCCACGAACTAATTCAGCCGCACCCCTTTGATCTCGAGGTAAAGCCTCTTGAACAGCTTGACGACCCTTGTTCCAAATCAGTCGTTCCCAAACTTTCGACCAAACCATAAAAGAATAGGTAAAGGCCCCCATAGCCAAAACTAGTGAACCCCAGTCATTTCCAGGGTAAGCCCCAAAGGCTTCCAACGACTTATCCAAAATGTCGCTGTCGCGTAAATAGTTTAAGCCAGTAGCTATACGATCGGCGTCTGCATCAGACAAACGATTGGCCTCACCTAGAAAAGCATTACAATCTCGTCGCCGCAGAAATTCTAAGACCGCATTTAAACCAGAATATGACGTTCCCAGCCTCTTTCCGGGAAAGCCCCGCCGCCCTGTCCAACCTGGATTCGGTCTAGACAAAGCCCCCCGAAACTGGGCTAATGCCCACTGATTCTCCATCTCTATACGTAATAAATCGTTACGCCCGCTTTGTTGGTAGTGTTGATAGGTCTTGAGATACTTAAAAAACTCGTAAATAGACTGCCCCAGGGAAATTATTAACCCTAGAGTACCATCTAAATAACCCTGCTGCTGCTGGTAGGCTAGCCCAAATTTCTGGAAAAAAACCCGGAAGGGATCTACACTAGAAACTACTGTGTTATTACGGGCAAAATCAGCTACTTCCAAGTTAGTATAATGGTTGGATTTCCCGAAATAGTGAGACATTGACTTGTAGGAATAATGTAGAATCGGGTTATTTAGATTACCAACAGGGCCATGTACTTGTAATGATTCATGGACGTTAAAGCGCTGGAATTCCCCGGCCCCCTTGCGGAATAACCGAGTTTGCCAATCAGGATACCAACCACACCCCCGTACCCAGTGTCCATAAAAAATGTTGCGCCGTGGTAAACGATAACCCGCAGCGGTAGGGCTAGTTAGAACCGTCTGCAATTCAGCGATTGTCTCCCCAGGTAAAACCTCATCAGCATCTATACTAAGTACCCAGGCCGAATTAGCTAGAGAAATAGCATAGTTCTTTTGCTCAGCATAACCAGACCAGGGACGTTGAGTAACCTTATCTGTATATCGCAAAGCCACTTCCACCGTATTATCACTACTTATCGAGTCAACTACAATTATTTCTGTTGCCCACCGCAGTGATTCAAGACAACGCGGTAAGTCGTGGGCAGCATCTTTAACAATTAATACAGCAGCTACCGATTCCACTGGTCATCCCTGCTTTCCAACAATCTCGGTTTATACTATGCTACTGTCCTAAATATCGGTGCCAGAAAAAAAGAGGCCCAGTCTCAACTGAACCTCTTTCCATATTTACCGTTCTATTTATCTATTCTTTACCGATCTGATCTTTAGGAGCGCCACATTTTGGACACTCTTTAGGACGGCAACGCCCTTCGGTCTTGTTACCACACTTAGAACAGACCCAAATAGCCATGCTTCTGCTCCTTTCCTACTAATTTTTACTATAGCAAAAGCCCGATCTCCTCTACAGATATCGGGCTAATACGCTACTAAAAGTTATTCCGACGTCGTTTCGCTTTCTTACGGTTAGCCTCGGCTTTCTTCTTCCGACGAACGCTGGGGGACTCATAGTGTTCACGTCTGCGAGCCTCAGAAAGAACTCCAGACTTTGCACACTGTTTCTTAAAACGACGTAGGGCATGGTCTAGGGTTTCATTTTCGTGTACCTTTACTTCTGCCATCACGCACTCCCCCCCTCCGTAATCCCATGTTCAAATTATACTTTATGCCTTACGGGAGTGTCAACAAAGCGGCTAAGTCCTTAACCAGGAGGCCAGCCTAAATTTCGCCCCCCCAACAAATGAAAATGAAGGTGAGGAACGGTTTGTCCTGCCTGGATACCGCAGTTATTAACCAACCGATAACCGCTCTCAGCCACACCTAAACGGCGAGCTAAATCCCGAGCTAAAATAGCTATTTTCCCGATAATTTCTGTATCAGCATCCCAAAGAGAATCAAGGCTCCTTATATGTTTACGAGGAATAATTAGTACATGCACTGGTGCTTGCGGGTTTAAGTCCCGGAATGCCAAAACATCATCATCTTCATATAACAAATCTGCAGGAATTTCTTCTGACGCAATCTTACAGAATACGCAGTCCGTTGCCACATTCTCACCTCCTCTTTAGCAAAGAATTTCACCCATAGCCCCTTCAAAGTCCACCGTATTAACAAGCACAGTACTAATCTCCCCAGTTAAACTTCTACTTTCTTGATAGTTCCTAGGTAGATTAGCCTGGACTCGTATATAATTTTCCGTATAACCGGTGCCAACTCCTCCCGTCACTTCTTCAATTAAAACTTGGACCCTACTTCCTAGATATCTCCGATGGAAAGATTCAGCTAAATGCTGCCCTAATCGGATCAGAGTCTGACTCCGCTCCTCTTTAACCTTTTTTGCTAGTTGATTAGACATTTTAGCTGCAGGAGTTCCAGCCCGCCGGGAATATGGAAAGACATGGAGCCGTGAAAAACCTATAGTTTCTACAAATGCTAAAGTTTCAGCGAACTCTGCTGCGGTTTCTCCGGGAAAGCCGACAATTATATCGGTTGTAACCGCTAAGTCGGGGATAAGATCCCGAGCCTTCTCAACGATAGCCAAATACTCAGTAGTAGTATATTTACGCCGCATCCGCTGAAGTACCGTAGTGCTACCAGACTGGAGAGGTAAATGTAAATGGGGACAAACCTTGGGATGGGTGGCCATTAATTGTAAAAGACCATCTGTAACATCAGTCGGTTCGACAGAACTTAAGCGCAATCGCTGCAGCCCCGGTATCTCAACGACTTGGGCAACGATCTCCTCCAAAGATGATCGTGGATCTAAATCCGCCCCGTAAGCAGCCAAATGAATTCCGGTTAAAACAATCTCCTTATAGCCAGCCTCAACTAACGAAGTAGCGATATTTAACACACTCCCAAGACTACGGCTGCGCTCAGGACCTCGGGCATAAGGGACCTTGCAATAGGAGCAAAATTGTTGGCAACCCTCTTGAACTTTCAGCACCGCCCGTACCTTAGATCCAAAATTAGAGACCGCTAACTCCTCAAAATCTGGGCTCCGTAACGGTTCCACCAAGTTCTGGGGTTCAATAATATGCTTTTCCTGGAGCGCTGTGGTAACTATCTCAACTAACTGTTCCCGATTTTGGGTTCCAAGAACAATAGCCAAACCGGGGATTTTAATTAACTGTTCGGCTTGGGTCTGGGCATAACAACCAAAAGCAGCAACAACAGCATGCGGATGGGTGCGAATTACTTTCCGTATCAACTGGCGTGATTTTTTGTCAGCAATATTAGTGACTGTACAGGTATTAATTAAGTAGACCTCTGCCTCTTGGTCTGGTTCTACAATTGTAAAACCATGGGCTGCAAAAGTCTCTAGTAGCGCTTCTGTATCATACTGGTTTACCTTGCAGCCTAAGGTCATAGCAGCAACCCTTGGGCTCTTTTGCGTCCCCACCTTACCAACCTTCCTCTTTATAGGTTAAGTTGATCATACTCGTACATTATCATACTTAACAAAGCCAAACCGGCTGTCTCTGTACGTAAAATCCGCGGCCCTAATGAAATATCACTAGCACCCTCGGCTAACAAAATCTCCCGTTCAGAATGACTAAAACTACCTTCCGGCCCAATATAGATAACGATCTTTTCTGGTCTAGGCCTAGTTGCTTGTAAATTTTTTTTTAGCGGGTTCTGACTTCCTTCCCAAGCCAATAGGTGGAGTCCGGTCCAAAACTGTGGTTCCGCTACTAACTGCGCTAAGCTCCTTATTGGATCTATTTCTGGAATTTTCAAGCGGTCAGCTTGTTTAGCAGCTGCCTCAGCAATTCTCTGCCAACGTTCTACCTTAGCTACCGCCTTATTACCAGTGTAATTAACAACAGAATGTTCCGTTGCCAAAGGTACAATCCTAGCTACCCCTAATTCGGTAGCTTTTTGCACTAACCAGTCCATTTTATCGGCTTTAGGTAACCCCTGAACCAGTATCACTTCTAGCGTTGGCTCTTGTGATCTAGTAATAGGTTCAAGTACTCTAACGGTAGCAGCGTCTAAATCTGTCCCGACAAGAGCAGCTAGGAATAACTGTCCCGTTGCATCTACTACTTCTATATGGTTACCAGGCTGCAGACGTAGAACTGTTATTAAGTGGTGAGCTTGATCCGGAGAAATACTGGTAATTTGCCCAGACGCTAGCTGTCGAGAGAGAAATATACGTGGTAAGCTCATCTCTCCCCCTCCAACTCGGCTAAAAAGGCGACCCACCGTTCTTTTTCCCTAATTTCTAGCAAACGATAACCGACCCTCTGGACCGCCTCTACCACCTGGTCTTTCTTGTTATCCACAATTCCTCCTGCTAACAATAGACTGCCAGGCTGGGCCAACCTCTGAAAGTGAGGGGCTAATTCACTAATAACGTCAGCTAAAATATTAGCAACAATCAAGTTAAATCCACCTTTAGCCAAATCGCTAGGGCTCGCCCAACATAATTCGGCATCGACACCGTTGTTGTTGAGGTTAGCCGCAGCTACTTCCAAGGCGACAGGATCTATATCGCAGGCCAATAAATCAGAAAAACCGAGCCGACTTAAAGCGATAGTTAAAATGCCGCTCCCGGTTCCAACATCAAGGGCCTTCCCTCCTTGAATCGGCACGATTTCCAGTAATTCTAAACACAACTGGGTAGTTGGATGTAGCCCCGTTCCAAAAGCTTGACCAGGCCGAATATAGATAGGGTAACGTTCCGAAGGGACCAATTGATCCCCCTTTTCCGGATAGAGTATCCATTTAGTACCTAATCGGAGTTCACTAAAACCAATCGTATCAATATTGACCCAATCCTCATCAGAAACGATCTCACTAGTAAGACAGCTAGGATCAACTATTTTCGCTAAGTGGGCCAAAACCTCTTGACCTCTGGCTACGTTCCAATGGGTAATAAGCTGATGCCGTTCTGGTAACGGTTGGTCGACAACCAATTCCTGAGGTAGATCTGCTAGTAAGGCGTGAAAAGTGCCGGGGTCCACTTCTTCAATTCCCCCGGCACCTAATTCCAATAACTCCCCTAATAAAAACTCTTTATTTTCCGCATTTACCTCAAGAGTAATTTTCAACCACTGCATTATAAACCTGCCTCCCCGGCATAGCGGTCAAAAGCATCCTTAACCTTACCTAAAAGCCCTTTATCACCAGGTCCACTATTCTTCTCACCCATAGTTGCACCAAATTTACGCAGTAGTTCTTTCTGCTCTTCAGTAAGTTTTTTAGGGGTTACAACTTTGACCCGCACCCGTAAATCACCGCGGCGAAAACCGCGGATATCTGGTACCCCTTTATCCCTTACCCTGAAGGTTGCACCGGTCTGGGTTCCCTCAGGGATAGTTAATTTACTATCCCCATCCAAAGTTGGAACTCTAATTTCATCACCTAACGCGGCTTGAACAAAGCTAATAGGTACCTCAACCCACAGATCATTACCATCACGGGTGAAGATTTTGTGAGCTTTTACTGTCACGAAAACATAAAGATCCCCACTAGGGCCACCATTAGCTCCAGCCCCACCTTCACCAGCAATACGCAGTTTCAAGCCCGAATCAACACCTGCCGGGACCTTGACTGTTAAGCGTTTGACCCGTTTAACCAGTCCACTGCCTCGACATTCTTTACACGGGGTTTCTACCTGTTTACCCTGTCCATTACAGGAGCTACAGGTTCGAACTGAAGTAAAATGGCCAAAAGGTGTCCGCTGGGTTGTTTGAACTTGCCCGGCTCCGTTACAGGTCGGACAGGTCTTAATCGGAGTCCCTGGCTCCGCTTTATTGCCGTGACAACGAGAACACGTCTCCTCCCGAGGAATTTCAATGGCCTTCTCAGTTCCAAATGCAGCCTCTTCTAACGTAACTTGGAGGTCATAACGTAGGTCTGGACCTCTACGGGGACCTTGATAAGACCGAGCGCTCCCCCGGGTTCCTCCACCAAAGATAGTTTCAAAAAGATCGCTAAAGTCACCAAAACCACCAAAATCGTTAAAATCAAAGCCACCTGGGCCACCGGCTCCACCGTCAAAGGCGCTATGCCCAAATTGATCGTACTTAGCCCGGGCTTCCTCATTCCCTAGTACCTGGTAGGCTTCATTAATCTCTTTGAATTTCTCCTCAGCCTGTGGATCATCTTTATTAACGTCAGGATGGTACTGACGGGCTAGTTTGCGATACGCTTTCTTCAGTTCATCTTGAGTAGCGCTCCGACTAACCCCCAACACCTCATAATAATCACGTTTACTCAACGTTTAGCACCGTCCACTCTTATTCCTCTTTAGCTTCGGTATCGATAACATCATCTCCACTATGGGCCTGATCAGCACCGGCTGGGTCAGAAGCAGTTTGCTCGGCTTGATAGGCCTGGGAGGTGATTTCGTAAATTACCTGGGTTAATTCATCAGTCTTAGTCTTAATGTTTTCTAGATCACTATCGGCTAAAGCATCTTGTAAAGCCTTCTTTGCCGCCTCAATTTTGTCCTTAGCTTCAGCTGAGACTTTATCACCTAAGTCTTTGACGGTTTTATCTGCATTATAGATCATTTGATCGGCGTTGTTCCGAGTTTCAATCTCTTCCCGCCGCTTCTTGTCTTCCTCTGCATGTTGATCCGCTTCGTTAACCATCCGTTCAATATCATCCTCGGAAAGTGTATTCCGGGACTGGATTGTAATTTTTTGTTCTTTCCCTGTCCCTAAATCCTTAGCCGAAACATTAACAATACCGTTAACGTCAATATTAAAGCTTACTTCTATCTGAGGAATTCCCCGAGGTGCCGGTGGAATCCCGGTGAGTTGAAACCGACCTAGAGTTACATTATCTTTGGCCATAGCCCGTTCACCTTGGAGTACATGAATATCCACTGCGGTTTGGCCGTCAGCTGCGGTAGTAAAGGTCTGTTTCTTCTCTGTAGGAATAGTAGTGTTCCGGTCAATAATTTTAGTAAAGACCCCACCTAATGTCTCCAAACCTAGAGATAGCGGAGTTACGTCTAGCAAGACGATGTCTTTAACCTCACCAGATAAAACCCCACCCTGAATAGCAGCGCCAACAGCTACAACTTCATCAGGGTTTACCCCTTTATGAGGCTCTTTCCCGGTAAGTTTTTGGATCGCCTCCTGTACCGCTGGGATCCGGGTAGATCCCCCGACAAGAATAATCTTATCTATATCACTTGGTTTAAACCCAGCATCTTCTAAGGCCCGTTTAGTCGGCACCATGGTGGCTTCTACTAAATCTACAGTTAGTTCATTAAATTTAGCCCGGGTTAAATTTTTCTCCAGATGTTTAGGCCCACTGGCATCCATAGTGATAAAAGGCAGGTTAATTTCGGTACTGGTTAGATTAGAGAGCTCAATTTTGGCCTTTTCAGCGGCTTCCTTAACCCGTTGCATAGCGCTACGGTCACCGGATAAATCAATACCGGTCTCCTTCTTAAACTCTGCCACCAGCCATTTGGCAACCTTGTCGTCAAAATCATCGCCACCTAACCGGTTATTACCGCTAGTAGCCTTAACCTCAAAAACACCGTCACCAATCTCTAAAATTGAAACATCAAAGGTACCGCCACCAAGGTCAAAAACCAGGATAGTTTGATCCCCATCTTTATCTAATCCATAAGCCAATGCGGCTGCCGTCGGTTCGTTAATGATCCGCAAAACTTCCAAACCGGCTATAGTACCTGCATCTTTAGTTGCTTGCCTCTGGGCATCAGTAAAATAAGCGGGAACTGTAATAACCGCATTAGTTACTGTTTCGCCTAAATAATCCTCAGCATCTCTCTTTAATTTTTGCAAAATGAAAGCAGAAATTTGCTCCGGGGTATAACTCTTGTCGTCTATATCAACCTTGTGGTTACTCCCCATCTTCCGTTTAATCGAGGTAATCGTCCGATTAGGATTGGTAACAGCTTGGCGCTTAGCCACCTGCCCCACCATCAATTCGCCTTCTTTAGAAAAAGCGACAATAGAAGGGGTAGTCCGATCACCTTCAGCGTTAGCGATAACTGTCGGCTCGCCCCCCTCCATTACAGCAATTACTGAGTTAGTTGTACCCAGATCAATTCCAACAACCTTACTCATCAGAATCTTGGCCTCCTTGTGTTTTAGCAGAGTTTTGAGAAACCTGAACCATACTTGGTCGTAGCACCTTACCTTTCCGTTGGTAACCGACCTGTAGTTCAGCGATAATGGTATTAGCCGGAACATCGGCTGCTTCAGTATGCAGAACCGCGTGGTGTAAATGAGGGTCGAAGGGTTGGTTAAGAGCCGGGATAGGCTCTACAAAGAACCGAGTCAGAACCCCTTTTAGTTGGGATTCAATCATTTTAACCCCTTTTAAGAGACCGTCATAATCGGTAGAGTCCTCGGCAGCGCTAATAGCTCGGCTAAAATTGTCACAGACCTCCAAGAGTTGTAACAAAACCCCCTCTTCTCCGCGCTCCCGCTCTTCTAAACGTTCTTTATTTGCTCGTTTACGATGATTATCGAAGTCGGCCTGTAACCGAATGAAGCGGTTTTTCCACTCCTCTGCTTCCGGTTCAAGCTCAGCGGGCTCTTCCGCTATTTCTGGTTCCTCTTTTTCTATCTCAATCTCTTGATCTAGTTTTTGTTCTTGATTTTCCCTTGTTTCTGCTTCCTTCGCAACCAATATAACGAACCTCCTGTCAGTGAAATACCGCTACCGAAAACGGTAACGGTCCTCCAGCGCAGAACAATTAGGTCAATGAGCTTAAATAATCTCGTCTAACTGTTCACTGAGAATTTGGGATAAGAGTGAGACCATGGCCGTGGCTTTAGCATAATCTAACCGAGTTGGTCCCAAAACCCCTAAAGTACCTACGATCTCCCCATCATACTCATAAGTCGCAGTAACTAAACTACACTCCTGAAATTCTCCGATGCGGTTTTCTTTACCGATTTTTACCCGTAAACCCCTGGCATTAGTATCCTCAGTCAAAATATTAACTAACACTTCTTTACCTTCCATAGCACGTAAAAAGTTTTTAACTTTAGCAATATCCATGAACTCCGGTTGCTCCAGGAGTAAGGTAGCCCCTTCAATAATTATATTCTCAGCACGGGGATCCTGATTAGCACAAAACAACCGCATTAGCCCTTCATACAGTGGTTTCTGGGGGACAAGCGACTTTATCTGTTGGTGCATTGTAAAAGAAAGTCTGCTTAAATCCTGGCCCTGGAGGATCTCTGCTAAAGTAACCCCTAAAGCATCTAACTCTTCAGTACTGGTTAGTTCAGTTAATTCAATTAAGACATTTTCGACAAAATTAGGTTCTGTAACCAAAACCGCTAAAACATGGTACTGATCAACACCAACAAATACCAAGCTTTTGAAGACTCGTTTGACGCGAATTGGCCCAATAAGTATCGTCGTATATTGAGTTAGATGGGCCAGTAACCGAGCGGTTTGGTGCAACAGATCCGTTAGCTCTTGGACTTGCTGCATCAAACCACTTCTAATACTAGTTGCCTGCCGCTGGTCTACCGCATACGGCTCCATTAAAACATCAACAAAAAAGCGGTAACCCAAATCAGAGGGGATTCGTCCCGCAGATGTATGGGGCTGTTCAAGATAGCCGGCCTCTTCTAATTCATACATTTCATTACGGATTGTTGCCGGACTAACGCCTAAGTTATACTTACGAGCAATAGTCCGTGACCCTACCGGTTCTGCAGTAGAAATATAGTCTACCGTTACAGCTTGTAGTATTCTTTTTTGCCGCTCGTTAAACATCATCCCCACTCCGAAAAGTCCAGAGTCACATAATAATTTTTTGCTTATTAGCACTCTGTTACGTTGAGTGCTAAAATTAAAATAACACGCTAGCCCTGGTTTGTCAAGATTGGAATACTAAGGCATAAAAGTAAGGAAAATCCGATTAGATAAAGCCATCCCTGTTTCAGTTAGGCCTACAATCTGTTGATTACGCCACATTAAACCCATTGCGCAATACTCAGTGATTTTTTGTCCATACCGCCGCCAAAACTCAGCAGCCGAGATACCGACAATTCTTTCGGTATTCAAACCACGGTTGGTCCGTAACGCTAAGATAATTTGACCGATTACCTGCTGCTCTTTCGAAATTCTTTCAACCTCTTCAGCAGCAGGAAACTTTGCAGTAAACTTGCCTTTCCGCATTAGCTCTGTATAAAACCAGGGATCAGACGAGTTGCGATACCGCTGTCCCCCTAAAAACCCAGCAGCTCCAGCCCCCACTCCGTAATAAGGGGTATATAACCAATAACCTAAGTTATGACGGCTTTCTTTACCAGGTAGGGCCCAGTTGGAAATTTCATAATGTTCATAGTCCGTTGGGTAGAGCCGATCGCAGGTCCATTCCCAAAGGCTGGCTTGTAAATCATCATCGACCTGCTCCACTAGACCCGCCGCAACTTGCCGAGCTAAAGGTGTTCCCTCCTCAACCTGTAAAGAATATAAAGAAATATGGTCAGGTTGCAGAACTAATACCTCTTCTAAGTCGGCTTGCCAACGAGCTAAACTATCATTAGGCAAACCATAAATTAAATCTAATGATAAATTCGAAACCTCTTGCCGTAAAAACTGAGCTGCAGCCCGGGCCTCTTCCCCGGTATGAGCCCGGCCTAACTGGAGTAAAGCAGGGTCATTGAAGCTTTGAACCCCTAAACTGTAGCGGTTAAAACCGGCTTTTTGTAAGCCCCGTAATAGATTGGGAGTACAATTGCTAGGGTTTAACTCTATAGTCAGCTCACAAGAGTTAGCTAAAGTGAAATAGCGAACCACCGACTCCATTATTAACACTAACCGAGCCGGATCGATTAGGGCTGGTGTTCCCCCGCCTATATAAACTGAAGTCAATTCTGTAGATGCTAAGCCCAAACTAGCCAGGTGCTTTAGCTCATACTCTAAAGCCAGTACATATAGGTCTAAGTCTTTCTCTGTAAAACGATTCAGAGGATACGAACTGAAATCACAATAGTAGCACTTAGACCGGCAGATTGGAATATGAATGTATAAGCCTATATTCCTACTCATCGCTCTTCAAAACAGCCATAAATGCCTCCTGAGGAATATCCACATTACCCAGTGACTTCATGCGGCGTTTCCCCTCTCTTTGTTTTTCTAGTAATTTCCGCTTACGGCTAATATCGCCACCATAACATTTCGCCAACACATCTTTGCGCATCGCGCTAATCGTTTCCCGGGCAATAATTTTATTACCAATGGTCGCCTGAATCGGTACCTCAAAAAGTTGCCGTGGAATTATTTCCCGCAGTTTTTTAGCCAATTCCCGCCCACGATTATAAGCTTTATCTTGGTGGACAATAGAACTTAAAGCGTCAACCGGCCGGTTATTGACTAAAATATCTAATTTCACCATCGCAGACTCCCGATAGCCATCGTAATGGTAATCAAAGGAGGCATAACCCTTTGTTCGAGATTTGAGTTTATCAAAAAAGTCCATAATAATTTCGCCTAAGGGCAAGTCATAAAGCAAACGAACCCTGCTCGAATCGAGGTACTCCATGGTAATGAAAACTCCCCGCTTATCTTGGGCTAACTCCATAACCGGGCCTACAAAATCCTGGGGAACAATAATAGAACCACGGACATAAGGTTCATAGACCGCCTCAATTTCCTGGGGCTTCGGCAACAACGCCGGGTTATCCACGGTTAGTTCTTCCCCGTCAGTTTTCCGTACCCGATAACGCACGCTAGGAGCAGTAGTTATGATGTCCAAACCGTACTCCCGTTCTAAGCGTTCTTGAATAATATCCATGTGTAATAAACCAAGAAACCCACACCGGAAACCAAAACCTAAGGCTACTGAACTTTCCGGTTCAAATTCTAAAGCCGCATCATTTAACTGCAGCTTTTCCAAGGCTTCACGTAGATCTCCATACACATCATTTTCCACAGGGTAAAGTCCCGAAAACACCATTGGAACAGCTCTACGATACCCAGGAAGCGGTTTGGTCGCCGGATTATCGACTAAGGTCAGAGTATCCCCTACCCGTACATCCTTAACATTTTTAACTCCAGAAATCAGGCAGCCTACTTCACCTGCTTTCAGGCTATCTACCGGAATTAATTTTGGGCGAAAGACACCAAGTCCGTCTACAGCAAACTCTTTCTGGGTAGCCATAAAAGTTATTTGGTCGTCCACCTTAACCTGACCTTGAATCACTCTAATGTATGCTAATACACCACGATATGAATCATATTCCGAATCAAAGATCAAGGCTTGCAGCGGTGCATTGAGATCCCCTGTTGGTTCTGGTACTTTCTCCACTACAGCTTCCAAAATCTCCTCAATACCCACTCCGGTTTTGGCGCTGGCTAAGATAGCATCGGCTGGATCTAGACCGATCTCTGCTAACTGCTCCTTAATTCGCTCAGGATCAGCACCAGGTAAGTCAATTTTATTGATTACCGGGATAATTTCCAAATCATTTTCCAAGGCCAAATATAGATTGGCTAGGGTCTGAGCCTCCACCCCTTGTGAGGCGTCAATAACTAATAAAGCACCTTCACAGGCAGCCAAAGACCGGGAGACCTCATAAGAAAAATCTACATGACCCGGAGTATCGATCAAGTTTAAAATATACTCCTCACCGTCTTGGGCTTGATAAGCCAAACGAACCGCCTGCATCTTTATGGTAATACCTCGTTCCCGTTCGAGGTCCATACTATCTAGAACTTGGTCGGTCATTTCCCGTTGGGTTAAGGTACCAGTATGTTCTAGTAGCCGATCGGCCAAAGTTGATTTACCATGGTCGATATGGGCGATAATACAAAAATTCCGAATTTTAGACTGCATACTCTTCTTTTTTCCTTCCCTGCTCTTTTTTCATACCATCACTATATCATTTGCAGAGTACCGCTTCAACTCTTCCGCTTACCTAGCCTAGCCAAAATGTTCTCTAGTACAACTTGAACTTCTTCCATCCGTAGGGCGACTGTTAAAACAAAATAAACGCCGATACCTACGATTATTGGAACTAGTGTTTCTATTAAACGGGCTCGCATGAGACTTAAGTCTAAAATACTAGCTAAGTAAGAGTTGCAGCCTAAAACTGCTACTGTCATTCCCCCTGTTGCCAAAGTAATTTTACCTAAAGATCTGGTTATCCGTCCACCATCCATACCGCCAATACGCTTACGCAGTATTGCTACCAATACTAACATATTGACTAGACTACCTATTGAAAAGGCCAATGCCAGACCCTTATGTTCTAGGTTGGTATAGTGCAAAAACATTAAATTCAAACCCAGGTTAACAAAGAATGTCAACAGACCAACTTTAACCGGGGTTACGGTATCTTGCAGCGAATAATAGACTCTGGTCACAATCTGTAAAGTTGCTTGGCTGACTAGCGCTAACGAGAAAAAGACTAACGCTTCAGCGGTAACTATAGTATCCTGAGCCGTAAACTGTCCGGTCTCATAGAGTAAACGCACAATAGGTTCACTCATAATAATCAGGCCAACCATAGCTGGAACCGTAATGTAATAAATAGAACGTAAACTGATGGAGACTGTTTTCTTCAGCTCCGTCATCTGGGCCAAGGCTACTTGAGTAGTCATTGTTGGGAAAGCCGCAGTAGAAACGGCCATAGCAAAAACGCCGAGGGGGAGCTGCATTAAGCGGTTAGCTAACCGTAAGGCTGTAATGGAACCTTCTGGTAAGGCTGATGCTAGATTCTGGGTTACCAGCAAATTTAGTTGAATAATCGAAAGACCAAATACCGATGGTAACATTAATTTAAACATCTTACGCACAGCCGGGTGTTGAAGATCAATACGGAAGGAATATCCGGCATTTCTTTTGAGAGCAAAACTAAACTGAGTTAGAAAGTTGCCAATCGCTCCTACTACTACACCAGCAGCTAGCCCGTAAATCCCATAACTCCTGCCTAACCCATAAGCGGCTATAATAATGGCAATATTATAAATTATCGGTCCTACCGCTGGTGGACCAAACTGTTTATACGAATAGTGGATCCCTGTGCCTAGACCGGCCAAAGCCGTAAAAAAAACAGCAGGAAACATGATCCGCATTAAAGAGATTAATAGCTCTAGTTTTTCACCATGAAAATCGTAAGCCACTAACGGAGCCAAATATGGCGAAAAGATAATACCACAAACAGTAAAAACCAATAGCAAGATAATAATTAAGTTGAGAAAACTAGAACCGATCTCCCAAGCCTCTTCTTCTTCCCCTTTAGCCAAGTACTCGGTGAAAACCGGAATAAAAGCGGCGCTTAAGGCCCCACCAACTAATAGATAATACATCAGATCTGGAATTGAAAAAGCGGCGAAGAAAGCATCTGTCACCGCGCTACGACCAAAAATATCGGC
>DHRX01000185.1 GCA_002408345.1 Firmicutes bacterium UBA5301
GGAATAAGGCTAGGGTGGTTCAAAGTGAGCAAAAGCCAGCAGGGTGGTCAGTATGTGGCTATTGCCAGGATTTTCTCTGCTGTGGGTACCGAGGGATGGGTTCGAATAGAATCGTTGTCTCACTCCATTAGTCGCTTTCAGCAGTTGGAGCGAGTCTATGCGGCTCGAACCCTTGATGAAGAATATCCTATCCCTTTGGTTGTAGAGGAAGTCCAGGTTGAACCGGATCGGATTGATCTGGCCTTTCTGGGTATTACTGATGCTACTAAGGCCCAGGAACTCACTGGTTATTACCTATTGATTCCAGAAACTGACCGGGCTGAGTTAGATGAGGACCAATATTATGTTGACGATCTTCAGGGACTTCAGGTCTTTGACAGTACCGGCGCAGAAATAGGGGTAGTGCTGGGGGTGCTGCCTAATCCAGCCAATGATTTACTAAAGATTGGCCGCAGAAATGGTAAGCAAGTACTGCTCCCTATGGTTAAAGCTTTTATTCAGCAAGTCGATTTAGAGGAAGGGCGGATTACTGTTAACGTACCTTCTGGGTTGGAGGAGATTTGAGTGCGGATTGATGTCCTCACCCTTTTTCCCCAGATGTTTACGGCGGTCTTTAATGAAAGTGTTATTGGTAGGGCCCAAGAAAACAGAGTTGTCCAGATATTGACGCACAATATTCGTGATTGGGCCGAAGGTAAACACCGGGTAGTAGATGATACCCCTTACGGTGGTGGTCCGGGTATGGTGTTAAAACCAGAACCGGTGGCTCAGGCTATCCGTTCGGTAGCTGCTCTAACAGACCAGCCTGACGAGGTGATTTTACTGACCCCACAGGGTAGTGTTTTTACACAGCAGGCCGCTCAGAAACTAGCTGAAAAAAAACGCCTACTCTTTATTTGCGGACATTATGAAGGGGTTGATGAGCGGATTCGGACTACCCTAATTACCCAGGAACTCTCTATTGGTGATTATGTTTTGACCGGTGGCGAGCTGCCAGCAATGGTGGTTATCGACGCTATTGTTAGGCTTATCCCTGGTGTGTTAGGTTGTACCGCTTCACACCAGGAAGATTCTTTCCAAGAGGGCCTTTTAGAATACCCCCAGTATACTAGGCCTGCAGTTTGGCGAGATATGGCGGTACCTCCGGTTTTACTTAGCGGCGATCACGGTAAGATTAAAACTTGGCGTCGGCAGCAATCTCTTTTGCGAACATTAAAACGACGGCCCGAATTACTTGAGCAGGTTGATCTAACCCCAGAAGATCAAGAATTTTTAAATCAGTTAAAACTTTCGGAGACGAAAGGAGGCGAAGATAGTGAACCCAATTCAGGCTTTAGAGAATGCTAATATGCGGAAAGACATTCCCGATTTTCGTGCAGGTGATACGGTCCAAGTTGCAGTTAAAGTTGTCGAAGCTGGTAGTGAGCGGATTCAGCTTTATGAGGGCGTAGTTATCCGTCGGCGTGGTAGCGGGCTCAATGAGACATTTACTGTACGTAAGATCTCTAATAATGTCGGTGTAGAGCGAATTTTCCCGCTCCATTCTCCTAAGGTTGCCGAGATTAAAGTCGTCCGCCGTGGTAAAGTTCGGCGGAGCCGCCTCTACTACTTGCGTAACTTGCGCGGTAAGGCAGCTAGGATTAAAGAACGGCGGTAATATTAATTCTGCATTTAGGGAGGTCGGCTTGGTCAAAGCCGACCTTTTTTTCAGGAGGTGTAAATGTGGAAATTCAGTGGTTCCCTGGTCATATGGCTAAAACGCTACGTCAATTAAAGGATGGTTTAAAATTAGTAGAAGCTGTGGTCGAACTAAGAGATGCTAGGGCACCAGCTAGTACCGCTAATCCTGAAGTTGCCCGCTTGGCTCGGCATAAAGAACGCTATGTTGTCTTTACCAAAGCTGATTTGGCGGATCCTGAGGTTACTCAAGGGTGGAGTGAATTTTATCAGCGGACAAAAACCCCTTTCTTTACGGTGGATCCCCGCAATCAAGCATCGGTTAGAGATTTTGTTGCTTTTTTAACCAGTGAAGGAACCAGAACTATCAAGCGGTATATGGTGGTAGGGGTACCTAATGTCGGTAAATCGACTTTAATTAATGCTGTCGGCCGCAAAGGTACCGCTAAGACCGGTGATAAACCCGGTTTAACCCGAGGGTTACAGTGGGTAAAAGTTACTGAACGGTTAGAACTTTTAGATACTCCAGGGTTACTTTGGCCCAAGTTTGCTAATCAGCAAATAGCTTTAAATTTAGCGCTAATAGGGTCGATAAGTTCTCAACGTTATGATGCAGAAGAGGTGGCTTTACACTTACTAGATATAGTGGAAAAGTTGAAACCAGGGGCCTTAGAGAATAGATATGGAGTACCTTTTCCTGGCCAACCAGTTGGAGATGCTTTGACCCTCTATAATTATTTAGGTGAAATAGCCCATCGACGGGGCTATTTACAGGCGGGGGGGGTTGGAGATACCGCTACTATGGCGGTAACTTTACTAAAGGAGTTTCGGGAAGGTAAGTTGGGACGAATTTCTTTGGAAAGACCAGAGGGTTATGGTACTGAGCAGGAAAGCTAGTTAGGTTCTAGAAGTATAAGGCGTGATGAAACCTTTACCTTCTGTGGCAGAATTAACTGTCAATCAAATCGCTGAAATTCTTACCGAAGAGTCGGTAAATAGTTCATATCTACAGGCATTAGAAGCTGACCCACGGATTGGTGTCCAAAAACTGATAGCAGCCTACTACAGAAAGAAAGACCGTTCTGCAGCTATCCGTCAACAGTGGCAGACGATGTGTCAACATGAAGCCCCGTATTGGGAACAAGATAAATTAATAATTGGAGTTGATGAGGCTGGACGGGGCCCCTTGGCTGGACCGGTGGTAGCAGCTGCCGTTGTTTTGGCTCCGGATACTTTTTTACCGGGCTTGGCAGATTCTAAAACGTTAACGCCTGAGCAACGAACCATCTTATTTGAGCAAATTATTGAGAAAGCTTTGGATTTTGCTGTGGGCATTGTAGGGCCCAAAGAAATTGATATTTTAAATATCCTCAAGGCAACCCAACTAGCTATGGGTAAAGCCATTAGCGGAATCGATATTTCGTATCAGTATATCTTTATCGATGGTAACCAACGTTGCCCTTATGTTCAGACTGCGCAGAAAACTATTGTTAAAGGGGATGCGCTTTCGGTTAGTGTAGCGGCGGCATCTATTGTGGCTAAGGTAACTAGAGACACCATGATGGTAGATTTAGATGCTGTTTATCCAGGCTATGGTTTTGCTGAACATAAAGGCTATCCAACTTCGAAACACCTAACTGCTTTAAACCAACTAGGGCCGTCTCCTGTTCACCGGCGGTCTTTTGCTCCTGTAGCTGCCCTGTGTGGAAAGGAGCAAGAAGAGCGTGAACAACACTATTTTAGGCAGGGCCGGCGAGGAACTAGCGGCTGATTGGTTGGAATCCCTAGGTTATAAGATTATTCAGAGGAATGTTCGCTATCGTAGCGCAGAGCTAGATTTGGTTTCAACGCTGGGGCCATGGCTAGTTTTTGTTGAAGTTAAACTAAGAAGAGGGACTACCTACGGTACCCCTGCTGAAGCTATAACTCCATATAAACGGAGGCGCTTGATTCTTGCGGCCTCCCTTTTTATTGCTCAAAAGGCTGATCAAACCAATTGGCCAAGGCTCTATCGGTTCGACTTAGTGGGAATTACAGTAACTCCAGAACAGATCGAACTAGACTTACTACCGAATATATTGACTAAAGAGGTGGGTAGGTAATGTACGCTAAGACCTGGGGCTGTGTCATGCTGGGTATTGAGGCTCGATGGGTTGAAATTGAAATCGATATCAATAGGGGATTGCCTACTTTTGAAATAGTTGGTCAGCCAGCAGCGGTAGTTAAAGAAAGCCGTGATCGAATCAGATCGGCTTTACAAAATAGTGGGTTTGAATTTCCTACCCGGCGGATAACGGTAAATTTAGCCCCGGCTCATTTTCGTAAAGATGGTTCTCTCTTAGATTTACCCATTGCTATCGGGGTATTGATCGCTTCTAAACAGCTTACCTATCCAAAATTAAATCAAATTCTGTTCGCCGGCGAACTCTCTTTGTCCGGTCAAATTCGGCCTGTTCCGGGGATTTTAGCAGCAGCACTCTTAGCCAGGCAAAACCAGCAAATGTTTATTCATCCGGCAGAGAATAATGGAGAAATTAGTTCTATAAGTAAGTTGACTTCTGCCGGATTTCAAAACTTAGCTCAACTGGTTTCAGCCCTGCTTTCTAATCAAGTTAACTGGATTATTAATACCGAGATTAAGCGGTCATTGCCAGAACAAGATCCGTGGCAGCATTTAGGAATTGTAGGTGGCAGGGTAGTCCGTCGTTGTTTACAGGTAGCTGCAGCTGGCCGGCATAACTTAGCTTTAGTAGGACCACCTGGGGTCGGGAAAACCCTTTTAGCCAGGGCGCTTAAGGGAATGTTACCTCCGCTCCCAGAGGAAGAAAGCTTGGAAGTGGCCCAGATTTACTCGGCGACCGGGCTATCGGTGCAAAAAATTCTCCAGGGATATCCACCGGTGCGAGCACCCCATCACACGATTACGCCACGCGGGCTGGTGGGGGGAGGTTCGCCGATTAGGCCTGGAGAGGTTACTTTGGCTCACCGAGGCCTCTTATTTCTAGATGAACTTCCCGAATTTTCCAAAGAGTCCTTAAATGCTATTCGAGAGCCTTTAGAGAGCAAGTCAATCTCTCTGCACCGGAGTAATCAGCAGGTAATTTTCCCGGCAGATGTTCAGTTAGTTGCAGCATTGAACCTTTGTCCATGTGGTTTCTATTATTTTCAACCAGAACGCTGTCGTTGTTCTGTTCGGGATATAGCACGTTATTTACGACCTATATCTGGACCAATTGCTGATCGTATCGATTTGAAAATAGGGATAGCCAAACCGCTTTGGATCGAGTCTGAACAGGGTAACAGTGATCAATTTTCGGTGGGAATTGCTGAGGCTAGGCTGGAGATTAAGAAGCGGCGTGGTTCTGATTTAGAGCAGCGGTTACCACAAAAAGGTCGACAATTTCTACGAACTTTGGCAAGTCAAAGGCAGATTAGTGCTCGAGGTTATTTTAAACTTCTTTCTGTAGCTTCTACCATTGCTGCTTTGGAGGGTTTGGAAATTATTACGGCTGGGCATTTAGCAGAGGCCTGGCAGTACCGATGGGAGCTTTCTGAATTAACTGGAGAGGGGGGTAATAGTGGCGTTATCTCCTGAACTATTGACCTTAATTTTGTTGGCGGAACTACCTGGTATAGGACCGGTACGCTTGCGTAAGCTCTTAGAGCGTTACCCTGGTCCAACAGCTGCTTGGCAAGGCAGTTGGTCGGAATGGAAAGTTTGTCAGATGCCTTTTTCAGCTTGGCAGGCCAAACAAAATTTAGATTGGGAGCAGCAGTGCCGGCAACTAGCTGAGGAGCTAGATAACCATGGGGTAGGGGTTATAACTTTTAAGCAAGGTTCTTATCCAGAATTGCTGCGACAAACTGCTACTCCACCAGTAGCTTTATTTTATCAAGGGAATCTAGAGCTTTTGACCAAGGGGTTCCCATTAGCTTTAGTTGGTACGAGACGGGCTAGCCAAGAAGGGCTGGACCTAGCTTTTCGCTTTGGCTTTGAGTTAGCTGAAGACGGCTTAACTGTGGTCAGTGGTTTAGCTATTGGCATAGATGGTTCGGCCCACCGTGGGGCTTTAGAAGCTCAGGGGGCTACTGTTGCTGTTTTAGGTGGAGGGCTAGGTTGTATTTACCCTAGCCGACACCGGAATCTAGCTCACCAGATTGTGGAAAAGGGCGGTTTGCTTTTATCAGAATACCGGCCAACTCATCCTGCTATAGCCCCTCAGTTTAAAGCCCGCAATCGAATTATTGCGGGTTTAGGGAAAGGGGTTCTGGTGGTGGAAGCACCGGCAAGGAGCGGGGCTTTGATTACCGCTGAGTTTGCTTTAAATGAAGGCCGAGAAGTCTTTGTGTTACCGGGAAGCGTGGCCAATTCCAATTGGACCGGTTCGAATCGATTGTTAAGGGAAGGTGCTAAACTAGTTTTGGAGGTTGCCGATATATATGAGGAATTCCAGCAGCTCTCTTTAACAGACGGCAATAGAGAACAAATTTCTTTTGTTCCAGAAGAAGCACGCTTGCTACAGACGATACATAGTTCTATCTGTAGCTTAGATGATTTGCCGGAAAGAGCTGATTTAAGCTGGGGAGAGACGGTATATTACCTTAGCCAATTGCAATTACGTAAATTAGTTGTAGTAAGTACCGATGGCCAAGTTCGGCCAGGTCCGCTATGGTCGAAAGTAATAGCTGGTTTACAAAAAGATGGTTGGTCACTATAATATTATGGAAGTGGAATTGGAAAGATTTTAGTTCGGAGGTGCCTGTTTGGCTAACAAATTAGTAATTGTTGAATCACCGGCAAAAGCTCGAACCATTAAAAAATTTCTCGGTCGAGGCTATACGGTAGAGGCGTCGGCAGGGCATGTACGGGATTTACCCAAAAG
>DHRX01000192.1:0-3381 GCA_002408345.1 Firmicutes bacterium UBA5301
AAACCCCAACCACCCATACCTGGAAACCACCAATGACCAAAACCATAATGCATTATAATCACCTCCCTGGGTTTAAAGATACCAACTCTTTATTAAGAACTTATAAAGAATAGCTTAACCCTAGCCTGACCATACTAACATATATTGACAGGTAAAGGATTAAATATTATAATATAGTCAGACTAAGGTCAAATTAATTGCCCCACGGAGGTGTGCGTTATGCATGACTTAATGCGTAGATGGCGTCCAGGATTGAGTAGGAACCCGATGCGTGAATTTAAGCGGTTTCTCGACTCTCCATTCTTCGATTTTTGGGAACAGCCATTTCCGGCAACTGATGTTAAAGATTTAAAGGACACCGTTGAAGTCACCATAGACCTACCAGGTCTGGACAAAAACAACATTAACATTGAGTATATTGATAATCTGCTGAAGATCTCAGGGAAAACTGAATCCGAAAGTAAGTTGGAGGAAGAAGATTTCTACCGCCAAGAAAGATATTACGGTTCTTTCGAACGTAGTATTGCACTGCCCAGCGGAGTAGATTGTTCTCAAGCGCAAGCCCGCTATAAAAATGGTGTACTCAAAATCGTTATTCCTAAAACCGAAACGACTAGCGGTAATCGCATTGAGATTGACTAATTCATTAAAGAAAGCTGCATTTTAAAAGGCCCAGAGATGGGCCTTTTTTATGTCCTTAATCTTTATGGGTTTTATGAAACTTTCTATGATATTCCATCGTTTTAACAAATTGTAATAACCTTCATAAAGGAGTGGAATATATTGACTAATAAACGTGATCTTGTTCTCAAAAAAAAGCAACCTAACCGTACTCCCTTATTCATTATCGGCGGTTTCTTTGTCGTGCTTGTTGTCTTTGGTCTGTTAACTTTTAATGACGGTAAACCAACGGCCACCAAATTCCCCTTTGCTACCCAGTTAAATCCCGTCAACTACCAGGGTAAAACTATTAATCAAACCCCCATCCAATCTGTAGTAGCTAACGGAACAATCCGCATCCCCTTACAGCAAGTGGAAGAAAACAAATTCATCATTACATCCTATCAGCAAGGTAGTAAATCTGTGGCTTTGACCTCCTATATCGCTCCTTCAGGGAAAGTAATCTCTGCTATCAGTATCTGCGAGCCTTGCCGTTCCCAGAGTTTCCATATCCAGGGAGACCAATTGGTCTGCAATGCCTGTGGCACGCGCTGGGATCTGGAGACACTTAGGGGCCTCTCCGGGGGCTGCCAGGACTTCCCCCCTGACACTTTGGAAAGCACCTTAGCAGATGGACAAATACTCATTGCGGAAAGCCTAGTAGCCAACTGGCAGCCTAGGGTTTAGGTAGAGACATGCGTTTAGCACAAATTTCACTAAATAACCTTAGACGAAGGAAGGCCAAGGCCCTTTTTTCTATTACCAGTCTAGCCTTGGGCGTAGCTATCTTTGTAACCCTTCAGTCTGTTGGTAATACGCTCCAATCAGATCTGGCCCACCGGTTAGATCAATATGGGGCTAATATTATTGTACTCCCAAAATCGGACTCCCTTAACCTCAGTTACGGTGGTCTTAACGTGGGAGGGGTAACCTATGGGCAACAATATATAGGAACTGATGCTTTAAGCTTAATTACAAAAATTGATGATGCCGAAAGTATCAGCACTGTTTCTCCAAAAGTAATTGGAGCACTCCCCACCGAACATGGGGAATCATTAATTGTTGGGGTCGACTTCCAGCAAGAGTTTACCTTAAAAAAATGGTGGTCCCTAACTGGTCAGCAGCCCCAAGGCCCCTGGGAAGTCCTTCTAGGTGCGGAAGCCGCAGATAAAATGAATATGCAACCAGGTGACACCTTTCGCCTCAGCGACACTAACGTCCTAGTAGCCGGAGTTCTTGAAGAAACCGGTTCCCAGGATGATTATGCTATCTTCCTGCAGCTTTCCTCTGCCCAAAAATTACTGGACATGCAAGGGAAAATTAGTCTAATTGAGATTAGCGCTCTTTGCACAACCTGTCCGATTAAGGAGATTTCGGACCAAATTGGTCAGGCTATTCCTACTGCCAAAGTTACACCGTTAAAAGAAGCTGTCGTTGGTCGCATGGCCACCACTACTAGGTTGGCAACATTTGCTACTGCCATCTCTGTCCTGGTCATTATTATCAGCTCTTTGGTAGTTTTAGCTACTATCATGGGCTCGGTTAATGATCGTACTCGAGAAATCGGTATTTTACGGGCCATCGGTTTCCGACAAAGCCAGGTAGCAATTATTATCCTTATTGAAGCTATTCTCATTGGTTTACTTGGTGGAATTACCGGCATGTCCCTCGGTTATTTAGGCTACACCTTAGGGGCCAGAGTATTAACAGTGCAGGGAGGAGCTACTTTCTCCGTGGCGCTAGCCTTCTGGCCTATTATGGTAGCAACCTTACTGGCTATCTTAGCTAGCCTCCCCGGAGTCTGGAAGGCTACAAGATTAGAACCGGTTGAGGCTATCAGAGTATTGTAAGGGGAGGAAACAATGTCCAGCTTAGTTCAAGCTCAGCAAATTACCAAAGAATATCAGACCGGTCCAGTAAAAGCCTTGGCCCTACAAGGGGTTAACCTTACTGTCTCTAAAGGTGAATTTCTTTCTATTATCGGTCCTTCAGGATCAGGGAAAAGCACGTTATTAAGCGTCATCGGTGGGCTCTGTACCCCAACCAGGGGTTCTTTAAAAGTAGACGGGTTCAATGTTTACGACCTGCCTCAAGAAAAACTAGCCGATTACCGACGTGAATACATTGGCTTTGTTTTTCAGCAATTTCAACTAATACCTTACTTGACCGCTTTAGAAAATGTAATGCTCCCACTGGTGGCAGCAGGACTAAAGAACAACCAACAAGTAGCCGCCGCCAAGGAGGTGCTGGAAAAGGTCGGTTTAGGTCAGAAAACCCAACGGCTACCTAGCCAGCTTTCTGGTGGGGAACAAGAGCGGGTCGCCATATCCAGAGCAATAGTTAACAAACCACCGCTCATCCTAGCTGACGAGCCTACCGGGGCCTTAGATTCCCGAACCACAGAGGAGATATTAGAGCTATTGGCACAGCTACACTCAGAAGGCCAGACTATTATCATGATTACCCACAACCCCAAAGTAGCAGCCCGCGCTCAACGGATTGTGGAGATCGTTGATGGAAAAATAGCAAGCTAGCCGATCCGTAGTTTGCGAACATACTTCTCGACAGCGAGCGGCATCTTGCCCAGCCCAGCCATGTGCGCCTTCAAAAATGAGCTGGACATCATCTCCTGCAACGAATTAAGTAGATAATGCTTATTGAAGTCGTCCTCCAAAGACTCCCATTTCGGGAGTTTTTGCATGTAAAATTTACGGTAGCAAG
>DHRX01000192.1:3626-4784 GCA_002408345.1 Firmicutes bacterium UBA5301
TCCTCATACATATCAGCGTAAGGCCAAGGTGAAAGCATCAGAAAATGCGCAAAATCCGGATCATAATCAATGGCCTGCTCCAAAGTGCTAGCTATAGAGTCTTTGGTCTCTTCCGGAGTTCCGAGAATAAAAGAGGTTTCTGAAATAATACCGGCCTGGCGTAACAGTTGGAGGGCCTGTTTACTCTCCTCAACTTTAATGTTTTTCTTAAACCGATCTAGACCATCCTGAGAAGCCGATTCCACCCCGACGTAGACATGGATAACCCCGGCCCGCTTGTACTTCCACATAATATCAGCATCCCGAACGATATCTTCAACCCGAGTCTCCATAAGAAAATAGATAGGACGGTCTAAAGCAATAATGCCATCAAGAAGTGCTTCCCAGCGTTGACGATCCTTGGTCGGAAATTCATCGGCGAACATGATTACATTGGCACCGTACTCGGTATTTAACCGGGCAACCTCACTAATAACCCTTTCAGGATCTCTACCTCGCCATTTTCGTTCCCAAAACTTTTGTTGGGAACAGAAACCACACTCTTCGCTACACCCCCGAGAGGTACTAATTACCGCTAGCGTTGAGCCCGGAACCATAAAATAAGTGTAGTCAGACCAGTTTAAGAGGTCCCACCCGGGCTGAAGCTTATCTAAATCTGGTGCTGACAACTGTTCCCGCTTAGGGGTAACGACAATCTCTCCGTCACATAAAAAAACGAGGCCTGGGATAAGAGCTGGATTACCTCCTGCTGTTAGGCAGTTGGCTAACTCTACAGTTGTAACTTCACCTTCACCTCGGACGATAAAATCAATAACCGCTCCATATTGAGCTAGCACCTCCTGATATATGAGGGTCGGATGAATACCACCGAGGATAGTTGTAACTTGGGGTAAGACCTGTTTAACAGCGGAGAGTACCTGCATCGCTGCTGGAAAAGACGGGGTAAAAGCGGTCAAACCGACTACATCAGGTTCTTCCGCAATTACTCTCTCGATGATTTGGGTTAAGTCATGGTTTAAAGTCATAGCATCATAGATTACCGGATTATGGCCAGCCGCTCTTAGTTCACCGGCTAAATAAACATAGTTTAAGGGTGTCCAGCGACCGGCTACCTCTAGTATGCCGCAATGATATGGAGGGGTGATTAGCAAAATTTTT
>DHRX01000131.1 GCA_002408345.1 Firmicutes bacterium UBA5301
CTGCTGAAAGAATACTAACACTAATTCGCTTCTAAATTTAGTATTACCTGCTAATAAAAAAACGGGCAGAAACGCCCGTTTAAGAAGAGTAAGGTCACTAAACCACCCCTTTACTTCTCCATTCCAGCAACTACAATACGCCCGTTGCTCTCCATCTTATGGCAGGTGGTGCACCTTCCATTATATTTAGTGACAAATGTCGATCCTTCTTTCAAGTGACCAGTATGGAGTACATACTGAAATGCATAACTTTTGTCCGGATTAGCATGGCACTTCATACAACTAGCAACATCATCACTAGTAACTTTGGGGTGACCTTGAATATTTTTGGCTTCGTTGGAGAGGCTGTACTGACTACCGGGTTTATGGCAATCATTGCAAGTTTTGGCGTTTTTACCGGTCAAATCACCTGCCGGTTCCGCCAACTGACCGGTTTTATCAGTCACTTGCCCAACTTTGTTTTCAACCTGACCCGGGGTATTCTTAATATCCTGAGCCATTTGATTCCGACCAGTACCGCTAGCATACCAAAGATAACCAACGATTGCCAAGGCGACAATAAGAAATGCTGTTACCCAACTTTTCATATTCACCCTCCTTTCAGGATTAATGTTGCTGAACAGAGGGTTAAATATGCCTTGACCTGGGAGGGAATTTGTTCCTGTCTTATTCCCCAGAAAAAACTTGACCGTGTTTAGTCATGATTTGCGCCTTTCCACGAATCTTCATAGCTGAAGTCAACTCGGTAAACTGGGCTAAAAGCACTTCACCATGGTCCAACTTTTCGGTATGGTGAAAGCGGGTTTCCCGCCCCCGAGTCATACCAATAACGGTAACTCCATTTTCTAACGCCTTAATCACGACATAATCACCTGTTGCAAATTCCTCTACCGGATTGCCGTTACTCATACGTATTCCTCCTCCACACCAAACTCTTTCCGCAACTCATCTAGTTGAGCCGGTCGTTGCGCCAAACCCGAATTAATAGCTTCTTTAGCGACAACATAAGCCACCGCCGCTGCCACTCGCGGATCAAAAGGCTCGGGAATAATATATTCAGCGGAAAGTTCTGAACCGACCAAAGCCGCAATAGCCTTAGCGCTGGCTAATTTCATTTCTTGGGTAATCCGGGAAGCCCCAACCCGCAGAGCACCTTTAAAAATGCCGGGAAAACCGAGTACATTATTAATCTGGTTCGGATAATCTGAGCGCCCGGTAGCCACCACTACAGCCCCAGCAGCATAAGCAGCATCCGGCTCAATCTCTGGGTCTGGATTGGCCAAAGCAAAAATGATCGGGTTAGAAGCCATTCTCCTAACCAAGTCCGGGGTTAGAACATTACCCACCGAAACTCCGATAAAAACATCGGCATCCTGTACAGCCCTCCTTAAATCACCTTCCAGGCCTTGAGGATTGGTCAATTGAGCTAGTTCCTGTTTACTAGCATCCTCCTGTGGTTGATTCGGTGATAGAATACCTTTCCGGTCCAATACTTTAATCTCCCGAGCCCCAGCAGCCAACAGCAGTTTAACAATGGCTACCCCAGCAGATCCAGCTCCATTGACAACGATATTAACCTGGTCCAGCTTTTTATCAACAACCTGTAACGCGTTAAACAACCCTGCACAAACCACAATAGCTGTACCATGCTGGTCATCATGGAAAACCGGAATATTTAATTCTGCCTGGAGCCGCTGTTCAATCTCAAAACAACGGGGAGCTGCAATATCCTCTAAATTAATGCCACCAAAGGATGTCGCTATATTCTTGACCGTCTGAACAAACTCTTCAACTTCCTGGGTCTGCAAACAGATCGGGAAAGCATCGACACCACCAAAAGCCTTAAATAAGGCGGCCTTACCCTCCATTACCGGTAAAGCCGCTTCAGGACCGATATCTCCTAAGCCGAGTACCGCTGAACCATCGGTAACAATCGCTACCGTACGGCCTTTTCCCGTATATGTCCAAACCTGTTCAGGGTCCTTAGCTATCTCCAGGCAAGGCGCTGCTACCCCTGGGGAATAAACTAAACTTAAATCATGCTTGTTGGCTAAAGGGGCTCTACCGACTATAGAAATCTTTCCCTGATGGGTCCGGTGTAGCTCCAATGCTTCCTGGTTTAATTCCATCCTCAACCTCCTAGTTCCGATGGGCGATCCTAGCTGAAGCAGCTGCTGCCAGCCCTGCTACTATATCATCTAAAAAAGTATTAATAAATCCATTTTCGCCTCTGTTGAGACTGCCGATTAAACCTTCTTTACTTTTATCGAGATAACCAAAGGAGGTTAGTCCAATCGTACCGTAAACATTGGTGATCGATAGAGCCAATATCTCATCAATCCCATATAAGGGATCATCATTAGCAATAATTGTCTGTAGCGGTTCTGGTAGTTTACCCTGTTCGGCTAAAGAGTCTAGGGTAATTCCGGTTAAAATAGCATGTTGTACTTCCCGTTTTTCCAAGACCGCTTCTACACTTTCAATACATTCCTGTACCGTTAACCCTAAATTATAGGGCTTTTGCAATTTGTAAACAATCTCCGCCAAGTCTTTTATCTCAACCCCACGGAAAGATAACCACTGGGTAACTACCGCCTTAAGGTTTGGTTGCCGCTGAAATTGTGGTGCTGGTCCTAACAATATATATCACCTCGTTCTCTGCAAAATAGATAACCAGAATATGGCAAGCATAGCATATTCATTTTTTCTTCGGCAAGTTCATGCCGCTTCCTGCTTGGGACTAGGGGATAATTAGAACAATATGCTGATCGTTCCCTGTAACCTTTAAAAGAGCCGGTCGGGGAAGCTCAGTTGACGTTGACTTAAGCGTTGCCAATTGTTCCCGAGAAACTGCCACTAAATGCTCTGGCTCTAGAGGTATCAATTCAGAAGCGATCAACTGCATCCCCTCCTCCTGAATATCTAGACGCCCCCAGATAACTAAAGCTTTACCTTCCTGAACAAGCCCGCCTCTTTTACGAAAAACACTGGGGAAAACCAAAACATCAAGAGAGCCAACTTCATCTTCCAAGATTAGCGTCGCCATCGGCTGGTTCTTTTTGGTTAAGCGGCGCCGCACCCCACCGATTACCCCAGCTACCAACAGTTGTTCTTGATCAGCAAAGCCTTCTAAATCCTCTAAGTTTAGCTGGGTAAATTCAGAAACAAGCTGACGCCACTTAGCCATCGGATGCCCCGATAGGTATAGACCCAGAGCTTCTTTTTCCAAAGCAAGTAGGTCATCAAAGCTTAAATTATTATCACTTTGGTCTGAAACCAAGGGTAATGAAACCTCAGTTGCAAACAAAGAAACTTGCCCACGTGCTATTTGGGACTGCTCTTGATTGGCCCGATCCAAAGCTACTTCAAACTGGTCTAAAAGTAGATGCCGTGGCCCTAAGGAATCGCAAGCTCCCGCCTTAATTAAGTATTCTAAAGCCAGCTTGTTTAAGATCCGGCCTGGTAGACGGCGGCAAAGATCAATTAGGCTTGTATAGGGCCCATTCTGAGTACGTTCCTGAATTATCGCCTCAGCCGTCGACTCACCAACATTTTTGATAGCGCTTAGCCCAAACCGAATAGCCAGCTCCTCTACTGAAAAGTAGAGCTTGCTACGGTTCACATCTGGTGGATAAACTTCAATACCTAACTGAGTCTGGGCTGTAAAAACATAGGACTTAATTTTTGCTGGATTCCCCCGGACACTAGTTAAGATAGCTGCAAAAAATTGGGTCGGATAGTGGCACCGCAAATAAGCTGTCCAGTAAGCTAGTAAAGCGTAAGCCGCTGCGTGGGACTTGTTAAAACCATAGTTAGCAAAGTACTCCATCGCCTCAAAAATTTCAGTAGCTACCGCTGGTTGGACGCCATTAGCCGCACACCCTTGCAAAAAACGTTCTTTCATAGAAAGCAAAACTTCTAGTTTTTTCTTCCCCATAGCCCGCCGTAACAAATCGGCCTCACCTAACGAGAAGCCGGCTAGCTCCGAAGCGATCTGCATAACCTGCTCCTGATAAACCATTATCCCGTAGGTTTCTTTTAAGATCGGTTCTAACGCCGGATGAAGATACTCAACAGGAGCGGCACCGTGCTTTCGAGCAGCAAAATCAGGAACCATATTCATCGGACCTGGTCTACCCAGAGAAACCAAAGCGATCAGGTCCTCAAAACAAGACGGTTTCACCTGGATAAGCAAACGGTGAAAGAGCCTGCTTTCCATTTGAAAAACCCCTTGAGCATCACCCTGGGCCAACATAGTATAAACCTCGGGATCAGCGGTTTCCATAGCAGCTAAATCTAATGTTTGTCCGGTGGTTTCTTTGATCATCTGCACCGTATCATTAATTACAGTCAAGGTACGTAACCCCAGAAAATCCATCTTTAAGAGACCAACCGCTTCTAAAGAACCCATATCAAACTGGGTAGTAACGGTGCCGGCCTCAGAACCTTGTTGTAAGGGCACCAGCTCCTCTAGTGGTCCTGCACCAATAACTACCCCAGCAGCATGGGTCGAGGCATGGCGGGGTAAACCCTCAACAGCTTGGGCTAAATCCAATAGTTTTTTAACCGCTGCATCGCTCTGGTAAGCTTGGGCCAGACGGGGTTCTTTCTGTAAGGCCTCATTAATGGTAATACCCAACTCATTAGGGACTAGCTTGGCTAAACTATCTACTCTAGGGATTGGCCAATCTAAAACCCTACCTACATCTCGAATAGCGGCTCGAGCCTGTAAGGTTCCAAACGTAATAATCTGAGCCACCCGATCCGAGCCGTATTTCTGCCGGACATAGTCAATAACTTGGTTCCGGCGCTCATAATCAAAGTCGATGTCAATATCAGGCATAGTAACCCGCTCAGGGTTGAGAAAACGCTCAAAAAGTAGCCCGTATTTAATTGGATCGATCCCGGTAATCCTCAATGCATAAGCCACTAGACTACCGGCAGCAGAGCCCCGTCCTGGCCCTACCGGAATCCCTTGTTCAACCGCATACCGGATAAAGTCCCAAACAATAAGGAAGTAGTCGCTATACCCTAACTTACCAATGATCTCTAGCTCCCGTTCTAGACGGTCCCAGACCGCTTGCGCAGGGGTAGCTCCGTACCGCTGGTGGACCCCAGCTTCTGCCAGTTGGCGCAGGTAGGCATCGGCACTAAGTTCAGCTGGTACCGGGTAAACCGGCAGATACATACCGCCTAGTTCCAACTGAAACTGGCAACGTTCAGCAATAGCAACGGTATTGCTAATCGCTTCCGGAACCTGAGCAAAGAGTTGGGCCATCTCGGCCGCTGATTTAAGGTAAAATTGGTCGTTGGGAAAACGCATCCGGTCTGGATCGCTAAGTTTGGTCCCAGTCCCGATACAAAGTAAGCAATCTTGGCCAATGCTGCAGCGGACTGGGTCAGATAATGAACGTCATTAGTTGCTACTACCGGTAGCTGAAGCTCATGAGCTAATTGCAGTAAGCCGGCGTTAACCTGTTTCTCTTCTATAAGACCATGGTCTTGCAGTTCTAAATAAAAAGAATCGGATCCAAAAATTTGTTGATAAAACTGGGCCGCTGCTTTAGCCCCCAAATAATCATTCTGTAACAGCAGGCTAGGTATTTCCCCGGCTAGGCACCCGCTTAAAGCAATTAAACCGGCACTTTCTTTGGCTTAATAACTCCTTGTCCACTCGGGGGCGATAGTAAAAACCTTCTAGGTGGGCACGGGAAACTAGCGAAACCAAATTCCGATACCCGGTAGTATTTTCCGCCAATAAAACTAAATGGTACGATTTCCTTGCTTCACCTGGCGTTCGGTCAAATCTTGAATCTGGTGCCACATAAACTTCACAGCCAATAATCGGCTTGAGGCCATATTCAGCGGCTTTTTGAGTAAAGCGGACCGCACCATATAAATTGCCATGGTCTGTTAAAGCTAAAGCCTCCATGCCTTGTTGGGCTGCGGAGGCTAAGAGCTTATCTAGAGGAGCAAAACCATCTAGTAAGCTATACTCGGAATGGGTATGTAAATGGACAAAACCTGGAGATTTCACCTTCAATCCACCTTGACTCGGTTAATCCTCGCCCCTAACTTATGTAACTTCCCATCAAAATCTTCATAACCTCTATCGATATGTTCTATTCCTAATACTTCAGTAACCCCTTCTGCAGCTAATCCAGCTAAAATTAAAGCTGCACCAGCTCTCAGATCGGTTGCCTCTACCGGAGCTCCAGTAAGCTTGGACACCCCTCGCACAATAGCGGTACCATGTTCAACTTTGATATCAGCGCCCATTCTGCGCAACTCGTCGACATAGCGAAAGCGGTCAAAAATTGTCTCTCTGATAATACTAGTACCTTCAGCAACGCTCATCAAAGAAACAAAAGGTTGTTGCAGATCAGTAGGAAAGCCAGGGTATGGAGCTGTCTCGACATCTACGGAGCGAGGTCGTTCAGTAGCATTGATCTTAATTTCGCTTAGCCCTTCTTCGACCTGGATTCCGGCCTCTTGCAAGTTTAAGACCGTTGACCGGACATGTTCTGGAACTAAGTCTGTTACCAGCACTTCGCCACCGGTGATTGCTGCGGCAATCATTAATGTACCGGCTTCAATCCGGTCGGGAATAATGGAGTATTCTGCTCCAGAAAGTTTTTTAACACCTTCAATTTTAATTACGTTGGTCCCAGCACCCTTTACTTTTGCCCCCATAGAGTTGAGGAAGATAGCTAAGTCTACAATTTCCGGTTCTTTAGCCGCATTTTCTAAAATGGTGGTACCCTCAGCTAAACTAGCCGCTAGCATTAGGTTAATTGTTGCTCCTACACTAGAACGATTAATATAAATTTTGGTGCCGACTAGTTTTTTAGCCTCTGCCTTCATTAACCCATGTTCGATGTTAATCTCGGCTCCCAAGGCTTGGAAACCCTTAATATGAAAATCCACCGGGCGTGACCCTAAAGAACAACCGCCGGGTAATGGAACTTCGGCCTTACCTAGCCGAGCCAAAAGCAATCCCGCAGTGTAGAAAGAAGCGCGCATCTTCCGGACAAGTTCATAAGGGGCTTGGTACGAACAGAGAGAACTACCGTCTATACGCATAGTTGAATTTTGATAATCTACCTTAACGCCTAGTTCCCGGAGAATTTCCACGATAGTTAAGATATCGCTTTCCCGGGGAACATTCTTTAAATAACATTCACTATCGGCTAAAGCTGCTGCTGTCACAATGGCCAGAGCGCTATTTTTTGCCCCGCTAACGGCAACCTGTCCCTTTAGCGGGGTTCCCCCAAAAATGACATATTTCTCCAAATTGTACACTCCCACTCCAGTCTATTTCTGCAAATAGTTGCGTAACAGAGCTTCCAGCACTTCATCACGATCTACTTTTTTTATCTGGGCCCGTGCATCATGAAAACTCGTAATATATGCAGGATCTCCGGTCATTAGATACCCAACTAATTGATCGATTGGGTTATATCCTTTTTCATCCAAGGCTTTATAGACCTGTTCCAAGATCGCACGTACATCAGGCTGTTCTGTCTCTAGAGCCTTGAACATCATGGTGTGGTCCAGATTTGATTTGGACACTTTCTCCACCTTCCTTTGCAAATAGATCCCCTTCTTCATTTATTTGCTGTCTAACTAGGTTGCTCCTGCTTATTTAAATAGCCAGAGTAAACTAGCTAAAAGATCACCTACTAACAAACCTTTTGCACTACTATTTTTTTGTACCATCCAACCTGGTATCATACTTAATAACGAACCTACTAAAAGCGATGTTCCCCAAGACCATGGTAGAAAAACCCCCCAAGCCAAATATATGTAAAATATACGTTGGGTCAGAATTCCTATGCTAATTAAAAGAATAAAAACTAACGGTACTAGAGGAGCAGTTTGATAACCTGCTAACCGAGCCAACCAATCACCAACTGGAGATGGAAATTGGGCTAACCCTCCCTGAATTAGAGGCCAATTATAACAAAGCACAGCAGCCAACAAAATCCCCCATAGCGCCAATCGCTGCGCCATTCCCTGGGCAACCAAAACCGATCTGCGTTGGGCATGACGTTGTCCTATTAACCAAGCAGCCCCCATACCAGCACCAAAGCCAGCAACTAATACAGCCCAAATCGGTTTAAGCGCTCCAGTTAGTGCTAGCCCAACCCATACCGGAAAAAGAAGAATGCCTACCGAGCCTTGGGCCAATAGGGTGTAAAAAA
>DHRX01000003.1:0-231 GCA_002408345.1 Firmicutes bacterium UBA5301
AACGCTTGGACCCAGCCGGATACCCTTAAGTTTAGCGAAATGCACCAAGGCTACGGTCTAGGGGTACGGATTGATACTCCGGTAGGGGTTATGCGGATTGATTATGGTATCGGTGAAGAGGGCGGAAAAACTTACTTTAGTTTAGGTCAGACCTTCTAGTTTTGAAGTAGGAGTTGAGAAACTAAATGGGCAAACCAACGGGTCCGTGTGGAGTCGCTATTGGCCTTCTGG
>DHRX01000003.1:365-1166 GCA_002408345.1 Firmicutes bacterium UBA5301
CCTGGTGCTCAGCATTGCTGGGCCCGTTTTTGCTTCCGGTAATGGGGTTGTAGAGGATACAATTATAGAAGGGGTGGAAGTTCAGACCCGTATAGTAGGGTTCCCGCTACCACCACCGCTCTTTGAGGAGCGGATTAACCGAGCGGTGAAACTAGTGGCGACTACGGCTTTGGTTGGTAGAAATATTGACGAGGTTACCACGTTTCACCAGGAGTTTACCGCTTCTTTGACCGAGGTTTTAAATGCTGCGGTCACCGGTTATCAATTGGAACATTTGGAGTTGGCCCCAGGGCGGGTAAGTTTGCTAGAAGCTATTTTTAAGCCTCAAGGAAAGCGAATTGAGCTGGTGGAAGCGAGTTGGTCTCTAGGAGAAAATCAGCCGGATTGGGTTATGCAAAAGTTAGATGAACAGCTTAATCCTGTGCTGCTCCAATTAGACCAGGTTTATCAAGGGGTTCCTTTAGATGCTTTTAGTTGGGCAGGAGCGGCTCTATTAGAGCAAGCGAAGCAGAAATTACCGCTGGTGCCAGGATTTCAATTAACCCTTCAGGTAGAACCGGCTCAGGAGACTAAACTCGTAGTACTTGCAATACCTCAGGAACCCAGAGTCTATTCGATTGAGGTTGATAGTATTTCGCGTAGCCTATCTCCGGCTGTTCAACGTCAATTTCACAGTCAGCTTCGTCGGGAAGTTAATTTAATTAAAGGGGTTCCTGTCCAGTTTGTTAAAAGTGAACTCGACTATGTGCAGCGGTTATTAGAACAAAGATTAACGGCAACCGTACCGGTAAAAGATGCGGG
>DHRX01000003.1:1404-4246 GCA_002408345.1 Firmicutes bacterium UBA5301
GCAGTGAACTACAGCCGGGGTTGTACTTAGAAGCCGGGCGGTATGTAACGCCAGGGGCTTGGGCTGTGGGCGTTCTAGATATACCGGCAACAAACTTAAATTTCGAACCGCAAATTGGCCTTGGGACTAAAGTGTTTCAAGGTGATCTAATTTTACTTTATTCTTTAAGGGAACAAGCCCCAGAACTACGCTTTGATTATCAGTTATCCCATGATCAACGGCTCCGGTTCCGACGGACTTGGGCTGGTGCCCCTTGGGAGTTAGCCTATGGGATTAAAAATGCTGATTATTTAACTACAGAGATAGTCGGTAGCCCAACTGGAATTTGGCTGAGATTGGTCGGTAATTTGTAGGAGTTTTCCTTTGCTCTCTACCGACTGAGCCTGGTATAATGTAATTTGTTGCTATTTGATGTTTAACGTCAGAGATTAAAATAGGGAGAGATTAGTAGATGGGAAGGTTAGCCAAGGTTGCTGCTGGTTTTTTAGCTCTGTTTGTAATGGTTGGGGTAGGTATAATCGTTACTGACCGTACTCTGGCCCAAAATAATACCAGCATTGCTTATATTGATACTATACGGTTATGGAATGAACTGCCCCAGATGCAAGAAATGCGGGAGATTTTAGAGAAAGAAACCCAAGAACAACAAACAAAATACGATGCTGAAGCGAAAAAATTAGATGGCGATGAAGCGAAGTTAGAGCTCTTTCAGCGCTATCAGCAGGAACTAGATGCACGAAAGGATGCTCTTTTTGCCCAGGCTTTAGAGGAAACTAATTACCTTATTGAATTAGTGGCTAAAGAGCAGAAAGTGACGGTAGTTCTGGAAAAACAGGGCGTTCTTTATGGTGGTCTAGATCTTACGGATTTAGTTATTAAGGCTGCAGCGAAATAATGGTAAGGGGTTGACCAAGTGTTCCAGCGGTTACTACATAAAATAAGCCGTTTTAGCCCCCTGTTGCTAATAGGGTTATTAGGATCAGGGGCTATTGGCTATTATTTTAGTTCTGATAGCGGTTTTCAGGATACTTTGGCTGACCCGCAAGTAGACCTAATATTTCCTGAACCTTTAGTTCCAGAAGAAGTAGCAAGTGTTGCTGTGGTTCGCTTAAGTGAAGTTCTGCCAGCCCATCCTAGGTGGTTGGAGTTACAGTCTCTGGAGGACCAATTGGCTCAGTTCCAAGATTCTTCCCGTCGTATTCCCTTGAACCAGTTAGCTACTTTAGATAATAGTCAGCTCCAAGCGGCTTTAGAAAAGCAGAAAGAGCGGTTGATTCAAGATTATCAGCACCAATTGGCAGCTATTGAACAGGCTAAGTGGGCCCAGACTACGGAACAGATTGAGCGTAAAGAAGCTAAAATTAAAGAGGAACTGCATGGGGAAAGTAGCCGGGAACAAGCGCGTTTAGCTCAGGAGTTGGAACAGCGTACCGCCGGACTTCAAAAAGAATATCAGGTCAAAATATTGAGTTTAAGGATTAAAGCAGAACTATCAGACCAGGGGGCTGAAGAGCGAGCCGGTTTAACAGAGCAGATTACTAGCTACCAAAGAGAACTTGAAAATAAACTGCGGTCCCTAGAAAAAGAGTACCAGGATAAGGGGGTTACTCTGGGTACCCAGCTCCAGCAAAAGTACCAACGGCTATTAGATGAGTATACGCGTCAAGTTACTGCTGCTACCGAAAAGGAGCTAGAACAAGAGCGGTTGGCTTTAGAAAAGGAGTTACGGGAAAACCTGGAGCGTCTAGATCAGGAATTAATTACTCCTGAAAAATCCTGGGTTGATCATACGACGAGTGGAGTAAACCAGCCTAGTTTTACCGAACTTATCCAGCGTATTTCTACCCTACGCGGATTGATGTTGGGGCAAATCAAAGAGGTTAGCGAAACCTGCGCCTTTCGGGAAGGCATTAGTACTGTAGTTCTTACTGATAATGGGGTTTTTGGTGGTATTGATATTTCAGCAGCAGTAAAGGGAGAGCTTGCTAAAAGGGAAGGGAGTCCTAGTAATGAGTAAAGGTCAAAAAAGTATTACCCTTAGTGAATTGGCTACTTTAGTTAATGGTGAGGTAGTGGGCGATCCACATATCCGCATCTTTGGAGTAAGCACTATTTTTGATGGAGCTCCAGGTCATTTAGTCTTTGCCGAAGATGAACGAAAATTAGACCAGGCTCAAGAGGTTGAAGCTGCTGTTTTACTCATTCCTAAGGAACTTAAGGAAAAAGTTGAGCTAGGTACTAAAGCATTGTTAATAGTAGAAAACGGGCGTCTTGGTTTTGCTAAGGTTCTCGCCTATTTTGCTCCTGAATATCCGTTGCCTGTAGCGGTCCATCCAGCAGCTAAGGTAAGTCCGCAGGCTAAATTAGGCCGGGATGTAAGGGTCCATGCTGGAGCGGTCATTGAAGCAGGAGCAGAAATTGGCGCTGGAACTTGGGTTTATCCTAATGTTTATATCGCTCCTGACGTCAAAATTGGTGAAGATTGTCTGATTTACCCTAATGCGGTTATCCACAGGTTGACAACCATCGGTGATAGGGTCATTATTCAAGCCGGAGCTGTTATCGGTTCAGATGGGTTTGGTTTTGTTACCGCTGGAGGTAAACACCATAAAATACCGCATATTGGAGAAGTAGAAATCGGATCTGACGTAGAAATTGGTGCTAACGCTTGTATTGACCGGGGTACTGTTGGTAAGACGGTGATCGGGGTAGGCACAAAAATAGATAATTTGGTCCAGATCGGTCACAATGTTCAGCTAGGTCAACATAACCTCTTAGCCGGTATGTCTGGTGTTGCCGGTAGCGCTATCACTGAAGACTATGTAACTTTGGCCGGGCAATC
>DHRX01000181.1:0-14709 GCA_002408345.1 Firmicutes bacterium UBA5301
TTGCTATTGAACTTAGGAGCGAAACAACCGCCAATTACGAAACTAACCTAGAAATACCCCGAATTAGCCATCTAGGCAATAGGGATATTCAGAATAAAATTAACGCCGTCTTCTCTACAGATATTATAGACTTTGCCCAAAACTTAACCACTGAAGCTGCAGAGTATGCCCAAGATGTAGCCGTCCAGGGGTGGGAACTGCGCCCCTATCAGATACTAACCCAGGTACAAACCAATCAAATTACAACTGAGTTTATTAGTATTTCGGTACTTTATTATCAGTATACCGGTGGAGCCCATGGTTTTACCGAAAAGAGAAGCTACAATTTTAACTTACAGACCGGGAAAGAAATTAAATTAGCTGATTTATTCCCGGAAGGAACTGATTACCAAACCCTAATCAATCAGGAAATTCAAGAACAACTGGTAAAACGAGAAGGCCTTGAGTTTGTACCGATTACCGAAGACCAACCGTTTTACTTAAAAGAGGGCCAATTAGTCGTTTATTACGGCCTCTATGAAATTGGGCCATACGTAGCCGGAATCCCTGAGTTCATCATAACAGAAGCCCGTTTAAAAATCTGACGGGCTTCTGTCTGCCTACTTTAATTATCTGAATTGTGGATGAATAGTTCCAATCTCGTTAACCTGTTCACCTAATACCGATCCTTGAAGAATAACTGGCCCAATCCTTTCTCCATTTAACCCTGGACGAACAGATGCATTTATTGGTGGTAACGTCCCACCAAAATCAAGGATAAATATCCCGGCCCAAACTGAAAGATCAGGGGTTGGTTCCAGGATAAAACTGGCCAATTCTTCAGCCACTTCATTAGGTATTGTTAACGTAGCTATATACGAATTAAAGGGTCCAAAAGTATCTGGATCCGGCAAGTTAATGCCAACAACTGTTACCCGTTGGAGCGGTGGCTCAAAATCAGGGATCTCAAAGATAGAAGCCCCAGCAATAAACAGGTCTGTTCCAGGTCCGACTGCAGTTAACGGTTGGGTTATCGTAAAAGAGTGTTGTTTTATCTGCATAGGTGCACCCCCTTTTATAGTTCACCTTATCTTACGACTAAACCTAAACAAGTGTGACAAGCAGTAACCAGATAAAAGAGAATGGGTAAGCGTAACATGGGGAATATTATGGTTGTCAAAGCGACAATTTTCAACCTCTGGAGGAATGAAATTGAAAGGCAAAGTTAAATGGTTTAATCCAGAAAAAGGATACGGCTTTATTGAAACCGAGGAAGGGAATGACGTATTTGTTCATTTCTCGGCCATTCAAGGCGAGGGATTCAAAACAATGGAGGAAGGCCAGTCAGTTCAATTTGAAATTGTACAAGGTGAAAAGGGGCCACAAGCTTCCAATGTGGTAATTTTAAAATAAGCTAGTGTCAAAAATAGAACCGCTTTACTACTAAGAATAAAGCGGTTCTATTTTCTCGGCGATAACTTTAATCACGTAGTAATCTCGATTCTTCGAAAAAGATTCGTACTCATCAAAAATCGGTGGCGAAATAATTTTATAAAATTTATTACTAGTTGTTCGAACTAGACAACCTTCACGAACCGGGATAGTTTTTGGAACTTCAACAAATCCAATTTCTTCGCCGGACGGTTCAATTAACCATAGCTTATAGATCCCCAATGTCTCTTCTAACACACTCAGGACCGTCTTGGCTTCTTTGCCCTCACCGGTTGCCACCTTTACTAGAGGGTTATCTCTAATCTTCTTTTCTAAATCAAAAGGATTCACCGCTATCACACTCCTCTTTATGGAGTTATTCATAAAATGATAAATCTCCTCCACCGCTTATTCCTGGGTCACTTTAAAAAACGGTTAACTTGGGATAGCTGGTCTGTTATGGGCGCATCTGGTGGAAATGAGCCTAAAACGAAGTCGGCCCAGGGTCTCCCAGAGAACGGCTCTAAAACAGCAATTACCCCGCGATCACTTGCTGCGCGGATTAAACGACCACACCCTTGCTTTAAGCGTAGAGCCATCTCAGGATAATCAATGGTCAACTCTGGGTCTAACCCTTTCTCCACAGCAGTCTGGCGCTGAGCATCTAAAAGCGGATCTGATGGTGGAAAAGGTAGCTTCCAAATCACCAGTAAAGAAAGGGCCTCCCCGGGAATATCGATACCTTCCCAAAAACTAGTGCCCACAAGTACCGAAGTAACGTCATCTTTAAAAGTTTGCACCAAGTAACTACGATCAGCCTGGTCCTCCCAAAGCACTTGATATGCTAACGGTTCCTTGCCCAAGTACTCCCTGATTCGATGAACCTCGACGATAGAATCGGTCAATACCAAAGCCCGGCCTTGAGAAAGTTGCAAAAGAGCAGCTAAGCTCTGCAGCGCTGCTTCAAACCAATCAGCAGCCGTTACTGCAGGCAAATCTGGTGGTAGGTAGACCAGTACCTGATTTTGGTAATCAAAGGGGCTTGGTACACTAGAAGTAGTTAACCGCGAATTCGTTGGCCGGTCTAGCCCTAAAGACGATGCCAAATAACTAAAATCCCCAGCATTGCTTAGAGTACCTGACGAAAAAATAACCGGAATCTGAATGTCAAACAAATACTTCCGGAAAATTTTGCCGAGATCCTGAGGGATAATCCATAAGCTACGATCAGCCCGCTCAACCCAGGCTATAGTCTGCCTATCCTTCTGAGTAAAAAGGCTTAAACCCCGATCAAACCCCTCTAAACGTTCGCCGTAAATCTCTAAATAGATATCGGGTAAGGACTGAGTATGCAAGGCTTGTTCTGTGACTAATTCGTGATAGAGAACCTGTAGTGCACGCCGCAGAGTAATAGCGGCAGCTTGCAACTCCGCCGATATTCGCACAGTAAGCCTGGTCGAGCGCTCATCATTAATCCAAGCATCCTCTAGAGTAGTTTGAAACCTGGTTAGAGCCTCTTCCGAAGCTAGTACAGCAGCTAGTAAAGCTGGACGGGCAGACTGTATTTTTTCTAATTGGAATAGGACATCCATCAAGTCATCTAAAACCAGGTGTTGTCCGGCTGCTTTAGCCGCAGGTAACAAAATTTTGTGCCCTTCATCGAAAATAACCGCCGAGTAAAGAGGTAACAACGGAAGCTTGCCAGCGGCAATTTGGTCCTGTCGCGTCCAGAGATCTTCGAAAAAAACAGTATGGTCACAGATTATAAAATCCTGAGCGCCTCGATAATGGGTCCTGGCCTTAATAAGTCGGCAATATCCCCGGGAATAACAAGTATCACAAGAAAGAAACTCATCCCAAGCTATTTGATTCCAGACCGAATCGGGCAATTCGGGGATTTCCGTTCTCTCCCCTAGCCTAGTTGTCCTAGCCCATCCCAGTACTGATGTTAACTCCCCATCGTCCCGACCTACTAAACCATTTATCCGTTCCATCTTAACATTACAGAGATACTGGCTAGGATGCTTGGCTAGACGGGCATCAATATTGCGGTTTAGAATTTTAGATAATGTTGCGATGTCACCATTTGGTCCAACCAACTGTTCTTGGAGAGCTGCAGAAGCACAAGCAATGACAACAGGATGACTTGTTAGGCGAGCATGAGCCAACCCGCTTAGTAAATAGGCAAAAGTTTTACCGGTTCCCAACCCTGCTTCTGCCATATGCACTTTTTCCTGATTCATAGCGGTAGCTATTTGGAATGCTGTATAGACTTGCTCCTCTCGAATCTCATAGCCGTGTTGTGGTAGAAGATCATAAAAAACATCAGCAATCCAGTCTGTTTGTATCACACTAACACTCCTAATATTCTTACTCTAGGTTAATCGCCTGTACTGGACAAACCGATGCACAAAGGCCACAACCAAAACAATTCTTGCTGTTGAAATGGGGAACCCGTTGACTCTGATCATATTCTAATGCTCCAAACTGACAGTAATGGCTACAAGCTCCACAACCTATACAAGCAAACAAATCTAGAACTGCCCGAGTTTCTCCTTTATGTAGTACTTGTAAGCCATACCTTAGGTTGGCAAGCATAGCCCGGCATTCAAGAGGGGAGCAATTGCATAATCCGCCAATAAAAGGGGTTTTAAAAGTCCAAATAGAGTGAACAAGCCCCGCCTTGTTAAAAGTCTCAACCAGGCTAAGCGCTTGCTCCGGGGTAAGTACTTCGAGGCCTACGGCATTAGGTCCTTGCCAGTAGCTAGCATCAACTAAGCCTACCGCCCCTAAACTCCCGGGCTGCAAGGAAAACCCAAAACAGTAACGCTTCTCTTTCCCAAGGGAGATCCGGCGGCAGACACAAGGTAGTCGAACCACTGACCCCACTAACTTCAATATTTTCCGTACCTCTTGGATATTGACTACCTGTCCGTAATGGTCTCGTGCCATACGGTTTTGTATCAACTTCTTAATCAAACCGCTAAAAGGCGAAGGGATCAGCCGCAACTTTTCTAGCGGCTCCCTCCGCCCCACTAAACGAGCCTGACCAGCAAAAAATCCCTGGATATAATCGACTCTGCTCAGATCGGCCAACAACTCGGCACTATAGTTCTTGGCCTGTAGAAACCATTTTTTCCCTTCGCCGTGTTTAATACAATTATCGCACATAGGTACTGCTAGTTTTAACCCAAACCGATATACCCTAGTACTGAATTTCTCCTATTTCAAAACCTGGAATAAGTGAGCCTTTATATTTTTCATTAACAAACTCAACGACCTGCTGTGAGTGATAAGCTTTGACCAATTCCTGAAGTAATAGCCTATTCTCTTCACCTTTACGAATTGCTAAAATGTTAACATAAGGTGAATCAGCCCCTTCTAAATAAATTGAATCCTTAACCGGATTCAAACCAGCTTCAACCGCGTAATTGGTGTTAATCGCAGCGGCATCAACATCTTCTAACGCTCTAGGCAGCTGGGCTGCATCCAACTCTTTAATAATTAAATTCTTGGGATTGTCAATTATATCAAAAACTGTAGCCTGAATACCTAACCCTGGTCTTAACTTAATTAACCCAGCCTTCTCCAATAAAACTAAAACTCGACCACCATTTGTTGGGTCATTAGGTATAGCGATTACACTTCGTTGACGAAGATCGGCTAATGTCGTAACCCGTCGTGAGTAAATTCCGATTGGAAAATTGATAGTTGGAGCCAGTTTAACTAAATCTAGCTTGCGGTCAGCCGCAAACTGAATCAGATAAGGCTCATGTTGAAAGCTATTAACATCAATGTCACCTTGAGCAAGGGCAATATTTGGGGCTACATAATCCTGGAAGGGAATGAGGACAACTTTTATTCCCCGTTGGGCCAGGATATCTCGGACAATCTCCATAATCTCTTCGTGGGGTCCCGGCGTCACCCCAACTTTAAGAGTCTGCTGAGCTGAAGCTAGGCAGCCCATACTAAATAACACCGCCAAAAATATAGCCGTTACTAATATCCCTTTTTTCACTAAAACTACCTCCTCAATAAACAAAATTTAGTTAGTAAAAAACCTTCCTTATCATTAAAGGAAGGTCAGCGTTTCCCGTTTTCCCTCCTCTCATCTGCCGGAGCATCTTCTACTCCGTAGGAATTAGCACCAATCAGAAGTTTTCTGACGGTTGCTGGGTTTCATTGGGCCAGTCCCTCCACCACTCTGGATAAGAGCAAAACAACAAAGTAAATTAAATTTTAATTAGTTTATCATGAATTTTCTAGTTATGTCAACAACAGTAAGTATGGTATACTGGGGACATACCGTTTAGGGGGGATTATAATGATACCGCAATTGAAAATTGCCCATATGCACCCAAGGCTTCCTATTATTCAAGGCGGAATGGCCTACAGCGTTTCTACCGGTAAACTAGCCGCGGCAGTTGCTAATGCCGGCGGAATCGGTACCATTGCTGGTACTGGGCTTACCCTCCAAGAACTTTCCACAGAAATCCAAAAGGCACGTACGCTTATTAAAGGTACTGGCTATATTGGGGTCAATGTCCTTTTTGCCGTTAAACAGTTTGCTGAATTAGTTTTAAAAGCAATGCAAGAAAAAGTAGACTTTATTGTTTCTGGAGCAGGTTTTTCCCGCGATATGTTTGCTTGGAGTCAGGAATATGGGATCCCGGTTATCGCCATTGTCTCTTCGGCTCGCTTAGCCAAACTAGCTGAAAAACTAGGTGCAGCAGCAATTGTTGCCGAAGGTAAGGAAGCCGGCGGTCATTTAGGGACAGATCGTCCTCTTAAAGAAATTTTGCCCGAAGTAGTTGCTGCTGTAGATATTCCTGTTATTGCTGCTGGCGGGCTGACTACTGGCAAGGATATTGCTGAGATGATTAAACTCGGAGCATCTGGAGCCCAGTTAGCAACTAGATTTGTCGCCAGCGAAGAGTGTGAAGCTCATCCAAAATTCAAACAGATGTTTCTGGCCGCAGAACAAGATGACGTTACTTTAATTAATAGTCCTGTGGGCTTGCCTGGTCGAGCCCTACGCAACCGGTTTACTCAGCTTATTAGCCAAGGAGCTGCCCCCATTAAAAAGTGTGAGCAATGCCTCAAACGTTGTAACCACACCTTTTGCATTTCTGATGCTCTCAAAAAATCAGTATCTGGAGATACCGACAATGGCTTAGTTTTCGCAGGGGAAAGCGTTAATAAGATTAAAGAAATTTTACCGGTCCGTGAAATTATGGACCGTTTAGCACTAGACTTGGACGCGTGTCTACAATCTCCTTAAACAGCTTTTCTACACTATACTGACCTGGAGAATTATAATTGATTCGATATGCTGCTATGCCGGCGCCGGCTAATTCCAGTAGTATGATGCTGCGTGGTCCATCCTCTTTTTGATGCCCAATAACTACTTCTAGTCGGCCAAGCTGCACATAACGAGAATAGATGTAGCTACGCTCCCCTTGTTCATCTTCAATATAAATCTGCCAGGGCTGTCCATCGTCCCACATAAATTCTCGTGGTCTTTTGGGGTCTCGTTCGACCCTAGCCATAACTATAACTTTCTCAGGGCGGTCGTCTGCATTAAGATCAGCGCTAGCCGTCTCCACGAGATCCCAACCTGCCTCCCCTGCTGTAACCAAAGGATAAGCGGGATCAATTAGATTTATTTGCTCCTGAGGAACGGTCTGGGGGCTAAATAAGATATACCCACCTAAGAAAGCGGCGGTTAACCAACCTAATATAGTAATGATTGAGCGTTTCACAAATATTTCCTCGCTTCTCGGACTATTTATCTCATACCAATAATTAGTCCTGATATATAAGGAATAAGCCATATTGCCCAAACATGGACACTGAATTTCCGAAAGTTTTCTCTGGCTGCAGCATCATCTTTTACCAAAACTACTGTTGACCATATAGCATGAAAAAGCATTATTAAAATTGCCAACAATCCGGTAACCCCGTGTACATTAAATTGAAATGGGGTTGCAGTTATTCTGCTCATTACGGTTGTCCCAGCAGTATCAAAAACTAACCCGATCCAAAACACAACTGCGTGCCAACTTTGCAACCGTCCCTGAAACTTTTCGCTCCAGACACCAATAGTATAAAAGACAAAAGCAAGACTGATTAGAATAATGGCGTAGATTAACATTGAATTACTTCCTTTACTCTAGTTTTGTAATGTTTTTTCGCATTAATATTACTACTTTTCTCCGCTACTATGCAACCCGCAAAATAGTATTTAAAATTTTTTGATTGGCCTGCTCATTGGTTTTCGCTGCCTGCCGGTTCTTCCGATAAAAGCGTTCTGCCAAAGGCACGGTATATTCACCACAAACATCAATACCGCAAATTTTCTTGTACAAAGCAATTGATTCAATTATCTCCAGTAATTGAGCCAAGCCCATATTACCTTGCTCCCAATTGGTTACAGCCTCTGTCTCAGCAAGAACATCTTTGTCTATGCTTAAATAAACGCTGCTGGTTGGAATTGCTGCGATAATAGCCTTTTTAATAGTATCTTCTCCAAATGAATAATTACTATCAAATACCGTAACCTTTTTCCGCAGCTGTTGGGGAATAGCCCTAGCTAAGTCATTCCTAACACCAATGAGGACAACTTTTTTTAGTAGCGGCAGCTTTGCTAGGGCCTTTAACACCCAAGAACCACAGGAGAGTAGTGCTGGGCATAGAGAAGGAAGCATATCCGTATGGTAGTCAAAAAGAACTAGAGTGAAAGGCAATTGCAGCTCTGCTAAAAGCAAATAAGTCACATAATGGTAATTACCACTGCCAATAAAGATAATTCCCCTGTTTCTGCGGCTACTCAATCGCGCACTGATAACCTTTAAGGATTGGTTAGTACAATAGCCAAAGGTATTTTTAATATCAGAAAGATCGATCCACTCGGAGTCAGTTGTTAGAAATGATTGGTCTAGATAGACCTGATCAAACCCTAATATAGTAGTCGAACCTTGCATTGCTCATTCGCCTTCTTTTGGGTAGCTTATATGGTTGTAGTTTTTTTATAACACTTATCTATATGGTCATTTACGATGCCAACAGCTTGGAGATGGGAATAGGTAATAATTGGCCCTAAAAATTTGAAACCACGTTTTTTAAAATCCTTACTAATAACATATGCCAAATCAGTAGTAGCAGGTATCTGATCTACATTTGTATAGCTGTTATTGATAACCTTACCATTAGTAAATCCCCAAATATAATTATCAAAGCTACCAAATTCACTTTGTACTTCAAGAAACCGCTGTGCATTATTAATTGCGGCCTCGATTTTCCTCCTGTTTCTAATAATTCCTGAGTTATTGAGTAGCTCAGCAATTTTTATCTCATCATATTGAGCCACTTTCCCAGGATCAAAGTTGTCAAAAGCCTTTCTAAAATTTTCTCTTTTCCTTAATATGGTTAGCCAGCTGAGTCCAGCCTGCATTGATTCCAATACCAAGAATTCAAAATGGGTCCGGTCATCATGAACTGGTACGCCCCACTCTTCGTCATGATATTGGATATATAGAGCATCGCCTTTACACCAATCACATCTGTCCATACCACATCATTTCTATCAAAGGCTGCTAATGTCCTGGCTATGCATTTTCTCAACACCGCGGTTCTTCCCACCAACCAAAAGCAACCCTTCCAGCAGCTGTTAACTCGGGAGCCTCTGGATTGGATAAGAAGATAAGAAAGGAACCACCGGGTGGAAAGATGAATTTCCCCTGTTCATCGTCTACTAGAGTTGTTTCAGGTTGACCCCGGCGAACAAAAGCTTTAATTCCGTCTGTTGGCTCACCCATGACGTTAATCGCATATTGAATATGTACTTTTGGTACCGGTAAAGGGCAAAAAGCCATATTTGCAGGGGTTATCAACGTTGAATTTTGGGGTATTCCTGGAGGGTCGGTATTAAACCAAATTTGAGCCCGAAACGATGATTCGGAAACGTCGCTCACAGTCCAGACGGTTACATGCAAATTTACCCCCGAAGTAGCCGGGTTATATAGCCTCGCCCAGGCGCTAGTACCCATCCCAAAAGTTAAATTGTCGGCATAACCGACAAAATACTTGCCTTCGAGAGATTTAGCCAGGTTAATTGGTATGGCAACAGAGTAATTCAAGGCTGGCCGATAAATAGATGGTTCAGGGCAACTCACAGCACGAGATTGAGTCGTATGCTTGACCTCTTTTCATGCATAAGATTTCTGTTTCATTCTATGTTGCAACAACAACACAGGTGAACCAGTCGCCGTTACCCTTTAAAAAACTGCTCTATCTTCTTAATCCTATCATATAGTTCTTGGTTTACCGGTGTAGCAATCCCATGCTTTTGGCCTAGTTCCAGGACTGTACCAGCAAATAGGTCAACTTCACTGTACCTTTTTGCTTCCACATCCTGACGCATGGACGGCTTACCTTCCGAGCTCAATCCATCTAATACTTCTAACCAATAACTAAGATCGGCTTCGGTCAAGTTGATGCCTTCCTTTTCCGAGAGAACAATAACCTCACGCATTGCTGCAATCATCCTACTTCTTGCTAGCCCTTCTTTTTGGATGTCACCGTAGTTTTTCCCGTATACAGCAACTGTTTGGTTTACGCCTACATTAAGCATAAACTTACCCCACAACCGCTTGTACATATCGGTTTCTACTTCGTAGGGGAAATCTGTTTTATCGAAAAATTTAGTAACCGCTCGGACTTTCGGAGAAATAACCCCAGGCTTCCGCTCACCAAAACAGAGCATACCCATATTGTGATAGGTTAACTGGTTACCCACCTTAACCGCATCCATGCCTTGGGCCACACAGTACAACACCTTATCCATCCCATACGTTTGACCGATGATCGCTTCACTGGTAATACCGTTTAAGGCAGATAAAATAATCGTCTCCTCGCCTACCTGATTTTTCACCGCTTGGATAGCAGCAGTTAACCCCTGATATTTGACGGTAAAGATAAGCAAATCCGCTGGTGAACCTGTTTCTTCTGGAGTTACATAGTGGAAATTACAACGTTCACCATTACAATATACTTTCTCTTCTTTATATCTGGCAATTCTATCTTTATCGGCAATAATTCTTAGGTTTCCTGGCCGCATTCTTGAGGACAAGTGCTGGCCAAACATAATGCCTAGCGCCCCTAAACCGATAATCGAGACTGTTTTTATTTTCATGCGGGCTTCTTCCTCCTTAAAGACTAGCACTTTTCTTTATTTCCCTCATGTTGTTCTCTCTTTAATCGTAACTTTTATAACATCACCTGGTTGTTTGCCAATCTTGGCTCGAATATCTTTTCTAATTCCGATGATATGACACGGTGTTTTCATTCTGACCAAGCTACCCTCATAGGGTTCTCCGTCAAAGGTAGCACTAACCGGGACACGCCCTCTTCCAAACTCAGCCTTAACATCGAAGGGAATTTCAATATATGCACCATCGATATCTGGTACTTTTTTTATTTGAGCTTCGAATTCATAGATTTTGCTCATGATATTTACCTCATTCTATATTTTTCGGAAATTTATAGTGAAGTTATTTTCTGTTCCGTAAAGTTTGGCCAATTCAAATCCAGAACCAGATAATAAATCTTTAATTTCATCTACCGACATTTTATCTGCATCCCCAGCTTGCTCTGATATCGAAAGTATACCATTAGGACGTAGCAGTCGGAAAAACTCTTTAATATATTGTTCTTTATTTTCAACTTCTCCTAATACCGTTACCATATATATAACATCAAATTTGTTACTTTCAAAGGGGAAGTCAACCCCATTACATAAATGGTACTCAACATTAGATATTTTTTTCTTAGCTAGTCTTTTTTCTGCAAAATCTAGCATTTCTTTCTGAATATCAGTTAACGTTAACGTGCCATGGGGTATGGCCTTAGCAACTTGAGCACTAAAATATCCAGGACCTGGGCCTACCTCAAGAACATTATAATTTTCTTTCAATTCGAGACGCTGAATAAGCTTTCTAGGAGAGAGAAATATATTTCTTAAGGGAATAAGTAAAGTAAATGCAAATTGATGTGGGAATACCCCCTTTTTCACCATTCTATTAAAGACATCCGAATACTTGCCCTGCATTGTTCTCCCCTTGATCTTATTGCCACCCTTTACAAACATCGACCCACGAAGAATAATTTGAATATTTTTGGAGCTCTTTAATAGTCAATTCAATCGCACTATTACTGCTCCCGCAAGCCGGAAATACGGTTTTAAATCGCTTTAGGGACTCGTCAAGATAAACGGTAACCCCATCATTAATACTAAAAGGGCATACACCGCCAACAGCATGTCCAACTAAAGCAATGACTTCGTCTGGTTTAAGCATTATTGCCTTTGTTGCAAACTGGGCTTTATATTTTTGGTTATCGATTTTAGCATCGCCTGCAACTACAATTAATACAGCCTTCCCATCTACCATGAAAGACAATGTCTTTGCTATTCTTTTAGGCTCACATCCTATTGCCTGTGCAGCCAATTCAACTGTTGCACTGGAAACATCAAATTCAAGTATTCTATCTTCCATATCTCTTTGCCTAAAAAAGTCCTTAACCTTTTCGATTGCCATCAATACTCCTCCAGAATCGCCTGTTATTTCCTTCTTATTTACCATCCTAAGCAGAACTTAGACGGACAACCGATTTAATCTTTACTAAAAAACTGTTGCGCTAGCATCTCCCAATCCTGCATAAACTGATGCCACAAATTAGGTCTTCTCCTCACCGCTAATGGATGGTATGAAACAATAGCTGGATACCCCAAAAGCAAATACCATCTTCCCCGAAGATCTTTCACATGGGCGTCGCTATCATCGAACATTGTCTGAACTACGACATCACCTAAACAAACAATAAATTTCGGTTGGATCGTTTTAATTTGTCGAACAAGAAATGGCTTGCTAAATGATCTTGCTGCTGCTTTATTGTAACGACGTAGAGGCCTACATTTTAGCAAATAGGTTAAATAAACGTCATTAGGAGTCAAATTGACTTGATCTAGAGCCGTCTGTAGCGTTTGTCTTGTCCCACAGACATAAGCTTTTCCTTCCTTATCCTCACGTGCTCCTGGGTTATCTAAAATAATCACGATTGGGGCTCTGGCGTTTCCCTCACCCCAGATAATACGTGATTTTTCTGTACATACTTCACATTGCTCATAGTCGATAGCTTCTGGGGGCACTTTATCTTCTGGCCAAACTATTGGTGTAAAGTCCGAATCCATATTATACCTTCCATTCTACAGACAGGGATCGACTTTACCTATTTTGCTCAATTGCCACCATATTCAATTTAGGAACAGCACAAATATTTCTATCAAGTTCCTTGACAGGAATAATGCGTAAATCTGTTCCGTATAGTTGCTTCAAATACTCTTCGCGCATTATTTCTCCACAATCACCGAAAGTCATATTTCGAATCGTTTTTAAAACCCTTATTTGATTCCCGTAATCAAGGTCGGATGTTGTACTATCGCACGGGCTACTGGAGGTATAAAGGTTTCCCTTTATACCCATTGGCCAGCCGCCGTATCCGTAGGACTTAAAAATACTATTCTTAGGGGATTATAAAACCCCTTTCCTAATTATAGATGTTTAGAACTCATTTTAAAATTCACACTTGTATCAAGCTTTCCTACGCTATCTATATTTTCTCATTCCTATAGTAATTTATCAGACAGCCAGCTAGAATAATATCCCGATCATCTTGAGAGAGATTTTCTAGTTTTAGTCCTAACCGCTTTATTCCTTTATTGCTGATGATTGTCGCCTCAATCGAGGTTTCTCCTGACTGGACTGCTTGTCGAATACCTGGAATATAGAGATAATCGTCCACAGCCAAGTTGTCTTGTTCCCCCTCACTAATGGTGAAGGGCAACATGCCCCAGTTGATAAGGTTACTCCGATACCGTTTAGTCGCATATTCAATAGCAATGTTAGCGTCTCCACCTAGTACACGCTGGCAGGATGCTGCCTGCTCCCGAGCCGAGCCATCACCAGGCTTTCTAGCAAAAATAACTGTACCTACACCTGTATTTTGGATAAGATCCTGCAAATCCCCAGATGAATCAGGAATTTGTGAAAAAGCGGCACGAAAGAAGTTTTGTACCTCAGCTGCCACTTGACCGGTGGAAGCTGTCGCTTGACGCTTAGCCTCTATGGCCTGCACCGCTTTGGCCCTGCCTACATAAGCAGGGTCTCTGCGGGACAAGGTAAACTCCGCTAACCTATAAGGGTTCGAGCGGTACGCTGAAGTCTCACCAGACGGAATAAGCTCATCTGTTGTGGTTACAGGATCATGAATAACCGAAGCTACTTTAAGTAGCAAGTTTTCCGGCAGCGCTCTAATATTAGGCCAATCAGTGATATTAGGGCCAAAAACTAGTTTTCCTTCTGGCATAGCTTTACCAAAACCTTGGTATACTCGACTTTCGTAAACGCTCTTATTAAATCTATACGGTATCGGTTCAAAAACGTCACCGACCTCAGTAGCTGACGTAAGTTTACCGCCATTAAGGGCCGTTGCGGCAATCGACCGGGCATCCATCAAGGCAACTGAGGCAATCTGTCCATCATCCGGCTTGGATCCTTCCCTATTAGGGAAGTTACGAGTCGTATGACGAATGCTTAAGCCGTTATGGACCGGTACATCACCAGCACCAAAACAGGGCCCGCAGAAAGCGGTCCGGATCGTTGCTCCGGCAAGCATTAAGGTTTCAATTGCTTTGTGCCTCATTAATTCTAGATTGACCGGTTGGCTCGACGGATAGATGCTCAAGGAAAAAGCGTCATCACCAATGGACTTCTGGTCCAAAATCTGTGCCATAGCGACTATATTTTCAAAGGTTCCACCAGCACAACCAGCGACAACGCCTTGGTCTACCTGAAGGCATCCATCAACCAATTTATCGGTTAACTTAAATTGCAGGTTCGGATTATCTAGCTGTTTTTGTCCTTCAACCTCTACCTGCCGTAAAATATCCGGTCCATTTTCATTGAGTTCATCGATAGACCAGACATTACTGGGATGGAACGGCAGGGCAATCATCGGACGGATACGGTCAAGGTCTACCATAACCAACCCGTCATAGTAGCTGATTTCACTGGGCTCCAACTTATGGTAAGCTTCGGGACGACCATGAATCTGGTAATACTCCGCCACCTGCTCATCCGTTTGCCAAATAGACGACAAGCAAGTTGTTTCAGTAGTCATTACATCAATGCCATTTCTAAAGTCAACGGTTAAATTAGCAACACCAGGGCCAACAAATTCCAA
>DHRX01000181.1:14928-16008 GCA_002408345.1 Firmicutes bacterium UBA5301
CCTTTGAGATAAACGGCGACAACTTCAGGATACGGTATATCATAGGTCCGTTTCACCAGCTGTTTAACTAATTCGCCTCCACCTTCGCCAATCGCCATAGTTCCTAATGCACCATAGCGAGTATGGCTATCTGAACCGAGGATCATTTTGCCACAACCTGCTAGCATTTCCCGCATGTACTGGTGGATTACAGCTTGGTGAGCAGGAACAAAAATACCGCCAAATTTTTTGGCTGCTGACAGACCAAACATATGATCATCTTCATTAATGGTGCCACCAACTGCGCATAAACTATTATGACAGTTGGTCAATACATATGGAACAGGAAATTCCTTGAGACCACTGGCAACAGCTGTCTGCACAATACCAACATAGGTAATATCGTGAGAAGCCAGCGCATCAAAACGCAGCTTTAAATTATGCTTGTCCCCAGATGTATTATGGCTCATTAGAATTTGGTGAGCTATTGTTCCAGCCCGTGCCTCTTCTCTATTGATAGTTTCCTGGGTAAGGCTAGGTAAGCCAAGACTAGCTAGGCGGTTATTAACTTCTTCTATAGACAAACCGCCTTTATCTTCGACTATAACTTGACCTTTTAATAGATAAACTTCGTTAAGTAGTTGAACCATTTGTTCTACACGTCCCTCTCTACTAATTGTTCTCAAGCTCTTCTATTGATTACTCCCCTGTTCTGGACTAACACCAAAACTCCTACTCTAATTCTACATCTTGTATTTTATGGATAATATCATATTATTGAATTGATTTCCATTACAAACCGGGCAAACTACTTTTAAATCCTCAAAAAATAGCATATTGCTTGTGACATATCCAAGCCCTTCACAGTTCTCACAACTTCACCTTTAGTGTTAAATGAATTAACCCTAGGATAGGTGGCCACATTTACGATTTCTTACTTTTCCTTTAATGTTGTCTACTTGAACCCCTCCTTTCATATCCGCTACCAACAGCTTTTCTTCCGAAAGTGATAGTCACTCACGTTACCCCTTAACTATTACCATTGTCGCCAGCTTTTTCTGCGGGCTTTCATCGATATACTTGCGGTCATACAGCAACGCA
>DHRX01000026.1:0-4571 GCA_002408345.1 Firmicutes bacterium UBA5301
CTGGCGTTTCAAGTGCTAGAAACCATGGGCTTGAACTAGCTAAGGGTAAATACATTGCGTTTCTTGATGGAGATGACTTTTGGGAACCCAGTTTTCTTAGCGAACTCCTAGAAGCAAAGAAAAAAGCTCAAGTGGAGATGGCTTATTGTGGATATGACCACTTTTATTACGGTAAATTCCGTAGGAAATATAGGTATCAGTTCCCTAGTGGATGGATCCTTCCTGATGCTGTTAAAGGAACGGTTAGGATTCATATTTGTGCTATTTTAGTGGATAAGCTGTTGTTAGATAAAAACGACATTAAGTTTACTGAAGGATGTCCAATTGCAGAGGACTGGGAGCTAATTGCCAAAATTTTGACTCATGCGCAGGTACAAGCTGTACCTAAATCGCTAATGTTATATAGTGTGCGTCCAGGTTCTGCGTTGCAGTCAAAATGGGATTGGAAAAAGCATATTCATGGTATTTTGGCCCATGAAAGGGTATTAGAGTATATTAAGAATAAGCTGGCTGGAACAGGTCAGTTGGACTTGCTGTTACCATTGTTGATTGAGAGTACAGCTTATAAAACTTATCGTTTTCTTTGGCGAATGGTAAAATTCGGGTATCACGCGGAAGCTCTTGAGTTAATGAGGGAGCCCAAATATTTGGGGTACTTGGAGGACTTGGAGATTGGCAATCTTAACACTCTTGACCGGCTGAAATATAAAGTGGTAGTGTCACAAAACTTGCCATTATGGAAAATATCTAGGCGGATTTTATAGATCTTTTAAGGGGTGGCCGAAATCCAGATGTCTTCAACCATCGAATATAGGTTAGATAAAATACTATATGTATTAATGTTAGCTTTAGCAGCTGTTTTACCATTTTCCCGCGGGGGAGCTAACACGATTTCTGGATTGATTTTTGTGATATTTGTGGTTAAGTTAATTGTTGAAAAAGACAGGCTTTGGTTTAGAAGGTTTGAATATCTACCATTTCTGAATTTTGTTATTATTGGTGTTGTAACTGCTTTAATGGCTGTAGATATTCGTGAAGGAATTAGCTCCTTTGTCAGTCCTATATTGAAATATGTAATTATCTTTTTTGCGGTTGCTTATACTGTTAGAACGGAAGAACAGTTGCACAAGCTAGTGAAGGTGTTAGTAGTTGCCGGATTGATAGTTTCTGGTTATGGTATTTTCCAGCATTTTTTTGGGTTAGTAGATAGAATTTCATCTTCTTTGAGTAACCCTAATGGTGCAGGCAGTTACCTAATGATGGTAACCATTCTCAATTTATCTATGTTACTAATTTCCCAAAATGCATTAGCCAAAGTTATGTTTGCACTAACTACTTTAGTAGCAAGTATCGCTACCGTTTTTACCATGTCCCGCGGGGCTCTAATGGGCTTGGGAGGGGCGTTTATAGTCTTATTGCTTATTTTAGTGAGATTTTGTGATATTAAAAAAATTATTAGTATTTTGATGGTTTTCATAGTTCTTATAGCCATGTTTTTCCCGGAGCAAGTTAGAGACCGCTTTGCGATGAGTTTTAATTTTAATAATGAATCTAATAAACAAAGAATTTATATGCTTCAAGTAGGCTGGGAGATGTTTAAGGAAAGTCCATATTTAGGTAAAGGACCCGGTAATTTTGAGGATCTATGGGAGGATTATAAGCCTCAACATGCAGAGGAATTTAAGCACCCGCATAATATATATCTTTTAATTCTTGTGGAAATGGGAATAGCAGGATTATTCGCGTATATCTGGGTTTTAGTTACATTGTTTAAACGAAGTTTTACAATAATTCGTTCCTGTCCTTTTAATATTCAGTGGGCTATTACTACAACAGCATTACTTAGTTTTATTGCGTTGTCAATTCATGGGTTCGTTGATGCTACATTGAAAGACGTCCAGGTTGGTCTGCTGATCTGTATATTTGCGGGGTTACTTTTTAGGCCCATTCCCATTATACAGGAAGATTATCTGCGTTAAGGCTATATGGAGTTTTGGATTTAGCAGTGGAATCTTTCTCATAAAGCATGGCGTATTTGAGTAGAGTGTAATGCGCATGTGTTAGGCAAAAGATAAAACCGGGAATTCCGTCTCGAAATCCGCCTTTAAGGATAAAAAATTTTGTAAAGTCAAATAAGGGGTGAAAAATTAAATCTAGAGCAGAGGCTCTTTTACCTTTTTTCCAACGAGCGTTAGCGCTTAAAGCTGCGTATTTAGCCAATTTGTGTGTATAGCTTTCTAGGTTACTATAAGAGTAATGTTTCAAATACCCATTCAAAGTTCTGGTAGATCCGTCGAAAAGTGGTGTTTCATGAACCTCACCAACAAAGTGAACTGATCCATTTTTAAAGAGTCGTAAGTGTGATTCTTGGTAACATTTGAGTAACCTCCCCATGAAGAAGTTTTTGTTTTTAACGTAGTAGGCTGTTACATGATTATCTTGTTTTTTAATTGCATTTAAAATACTTTCTTTTAACTCTGGTGTTACCCGCTCATCAGCATCCAGAAAAAAAACCCACTTACCATTAGTTTTAGATAAAGCCATGTTACGTTGTTTAGCAAAGCCTAGCCACTCCTGCTTAAATACTTTGTTAGTATACTGTTGGGCAATTTTTACTGTATTGTCGTCACTATAGCGATCAACAACTATAAGTTCGTTGGCCCATTTGACAGACTCAAGACAGGCACTGATGTTTTTTTCTTCATTATAAGTCAGTATAATTACGCTTAAGCTAATGGATTTGTCCATTCCTGGTTAATTCCCCCTATTGATATTTAGCGATGGAGGTAAAATCCAACAATCTCTGCTACCCTTTGAGATGCACCTTGGTTTTTCTGTACAGTCTCTTTAGCTCGCTGACCAAGCTCTTTACGTTTGTCCGAGTCAGCCAAAAGCCCTCTTATCTGCACTGTGAGTTCTTCATGGTTTTGTACTTGAATAACCGCTTTAGCGTCTAGCATCAAGCGGGTGATGTCCACAAAGTTGAACATATGCGGTCCAAATAGTGTGGGTTTACCAACTGCTGCTGGTTCTAAGATATTATGTCCTCCCCAAGGAACTAGGCTACCGCCAACGAAGACCAGATCGGCGATTAGGTAGACTGTGGATAGTTCCCCAATGGTATCGAGGATAATCACTCTGTGCTCTCGGGGATTACGGTTGTTTAAGGTTGTTCTACAGACTGTTTCTATACCCTTGTCTGCAAAAAGCTTGATAATGTCCCCAGCACGATCAATATGGCGGGGGGCTAGAATGAGGAGCAGGGTTGGGGATTCCTTCTGTAGTTGGCTGTAGACTACTAGTAGTTGTTCTTCCTCGCCAGGGTGTGTACTTCCAGCGCCCCAGATCAAATCACTTTGATTAAGGCTAAAATCTTGGTAGAGTTGTTGGCTGAGTTCAGGGGTGGCCGAGGCGGAAAGCTGGTCAAACTTAGTGTTTCCACTATTGGTTACCTTTTGGGGATCGGCTCCGAGATTAATAATCCGCTTAACATCCTGCTCCGACTGCATGGCAAAATAGTCAATGTTAGCTAGAGTTTGTTGCCAGATAGGACCGAGATAAGTATATTTTTTGTAGCTGGAATCGCTAATGCGCCCGTTGGCTAGTATTACCTGGCCTCCCTCTTCTTTGGTAATTCGAATCAGGTTGGGCCAGAACTCGCTTTCGGTTAGCACTAATATGTCTGGTCTAATTCTACGTACAAAACGACGTACGGCTCTAGGAAGGTCAACTGGAAGATAAGAGAATAGGTCAGCATTAGTAATAACCTTACGGGCTACCTGTTGACCGGTATCGGTAACCGTAGTAAAAACTAGCGTACTATGCGGGTGTTTTTTCTTTAATTCAGCGGCTACAGAGCTAATAGCTATTGTTTCACCAACGGAGACAGCATGTATCCAAATTACTGGAGCATTAGTAGTCTTTGTGCCTTCTTGTTTCTTAATATAACCAAAACGCTGCCAGAATTGGGAACGATATTTCCCCTGGGAAACCATTTTCCAGATGATAACTGGGATATAAATAATAAAGGCTAAAGTGATAAGTAAGTTATAGGTCAGAATTACTAACATTGAGTACATACTCCCTATTATTTTGCGGTTGGGTTTTCCAACGTCGGTGAATCCAAAACCATTGTTCTGGGTATTTACGTATTACTTCTTCGGTTATAGAAGTTAATTTCTGCAAGATGTTATGTAGCTCAGCTCGGGTAGCATTAGGTCCAATCTTTACCGGGGAATAAAAAATCACTTTGTGTTTCCCAATTCCCACTCTAGCCATGAATACGGGGAGAATTGTAGCCCCTGTTTTCTGGGCTAGTTGGAATGGACCGGTAAAAGTGGAGGCTTGTTTTCCGAAAAAATCTACGAACCAACCGTTTTGCCTTGCTTCTTGGTCACCTAGTAGCACTAAAAGTTCGCCACGTTTTAGCGCCCTATACCCATCCCTGAACCCCATGCCTCGAGGGTAAAGGGTGAGTCCATATTGCTGACGTATTTGGGTCAGTAATTGATCGGCTGCGACGTTATTTTGCTGGCGGGCAACTGCATTTAGAGATAACCCCATAGCAGTTA
>DHRX01000026.1:4746-6094 GCA_002408345.1 Firmicutes bacterium UBA5301
GTGAGCACTATATAAAATAATGCCATTTTGGCCTGATTCCTGTGCTTGCTGCAAGTGCTCTTTTCCTTCAATGCTGATATGTTTTTCTAGATACTGTGGTGTTATCGTAGGTGTAAATAGTATTTCGGTAATCATTATACCTAGGTTCCGGAAGACCTGCTGGGTCAACTGTTGAGCTTGCTGCTGATCTAAATCAAAAGCAGATTGTAGATTTTCCATGGCAACCTGGCGCCGTGGGGAAAGTAAATGATACGAAATAGATCCAATGCCAATACCTAATGCATGAACTATCGGTCGAGGAATCAGCCATGATAATTTAGTCCGCATTTTCAATGCTAGCGTTAAGCCTTTTTCGCTCATGTCTACTTTTCACCTATAAACTTAGCGACTAATCCATCCCATTTATCTTGAGCCTTAAGTATGAGTTCCAGAATATCACGGACTGCTCCGTGGCCGCCTTTCAATGGGCTTACGTATACCGCCATTTTTCTTACTTCCGGTACACCGTCAGCTACTGTAGCTCCCAATCCTACTGATTTAATGATAGCAATATCATTTAAATCATCGCCGACATATGCTACTTGGTCCATGGTTAGTCCATACTTAGTTACTAGCCCCTGCAGTACTGGCCATTTATCATGTACCCCTTGGTGGACTTCTAGAATACCCAGTTCTTTAGCTCGTCGCCGAACAATTTCCGACTCTCTGCCAGTAATAATGGCAAAGATTATCCCAGTTTCTTGGGCCATTCTGATTCCTAATCCATCTCGGACGTGGAAAAATTTCAGTTCTTCACCGTTATTACCTAAGCAAATTGCCCCGTTGGTTAAGACGCCGTCAACATCTAACGCAACTAGTTTAATTTTTTGAGCTGCCATAAAACTAATTTAAACCACCCCGGCCTTCAAAATGTCTTGGATATTGACCATGCCGATTGGACGGAAGTTCTCATCGACAACTGGTAAGTCCCTGATTTCTTTGGCCTCCATCATCTTGACAGCTTTAGCAGCTAACTGGTCACTGGTAATCGTTGTTGGTTTTTTCGTCATGACTGAGATGGCTGATTGTTTAAGGATTTCTCCTGTCCCAGTTGTTTCAAGGTTCCGGCGGATATCACCATCGGTAATAATGCCAACAATTTTGCCATTACTATCAACCACACTTACGGCACCCATTTTAGAAGAAGTCATTGTAAACAAGGCTTCCTGGATAGTTTGATTTTCTTTGACTACAGGGTTTTGGCCTCGAATGCCCATTACGTCAGAGATCCGGAGCAATAAGCTCCGACCTAAGCTACCACCTGGGTGGAATATGGCAAATTCCTCTGGCCGGAAATTCTTAGCCTTCG
>DHRX01000026.1:6237-6478 GCA_002408345.1 Firmicutes bacterium UBA5301
ATCGCTAGGGCATCTCCAAGGGAGAGTGCTGCCGTTGAACTGGCTGTAGGAGCTAAGCCTAACGGACAAGCTTCTTGGACGACTCCACAGTTAAGAATATGGTCGGCGAATTGGGCTAGGGAGGAGTTGGAGTTACCGGTCATAGCGATGACCGTAGTCCCAATCCTTTTGAGGCTGGGTAGTAGGGCCAAAACCTCTTTGGTTTCGCCGCTGTTAGATAAAGCTAGGACATTATCTAGTT
>DHRX01000026.1:6678-7583 GCA_002408345.1 Firmicutes bacterium UBA5301
AAAGCTGGAGTACCTGTACTGGCAAAAGTTGCGGCTAATTTGCGGGCGATATGGCCAGACTTGCCGATACCGGTTACTACCAGTCGTCCAGTAGAATTAAATATTAATTCTACAACCTTGACAAATTCGTCATTTACCGAATCTTTCATCAGAGTTACTGCTGCGGATTCAATTTCTAATACTCTATGAGCCTCTTTGATAACCGACTGGTGATCTAAAGTGGAAAATGATCGCATTTTATGGTCGCACCTTTCAAGTTATTTCTGACTAGCAAAGCCTTTAACTACAAGATCAATGGCCTGAATTTGGCGTAATAGATCTTCTAATTCGCTGAATTTAATCATATTAGGTCCGTCACTTAGTGCTTTATCAGGATAATCATGTACTTCCAGGAACAAGGCATCAATCCCTACCGCAGCTGCTGCCCGAGCCAGACAAGAGACATATTCACGGCGGCCAGAAGTATGGTCGCCCCCACCGCCAGGTTGTTGGACACTGTGGGTTGCATCAAATACTACCGGATATCCGGTTTGGGCCATCTGGGGTAGGGAAGTCATATCTACGACTAAGTTGTTGTAACCAAAAGTGACCCCACGTTCTGTAAGGAGAATACGCTTGTTACCAGTGCTTTCCAGTTTGGTTACTACGTTCCTCATATCTCCCGGCGCCATAAACTGTCCCTTTTTAACGTTAATAATGGCTCCTGTTTGACCTGCAGCTAGAAGCAAATCAGTTTGTCGACACAAAAAAGCCGGTAACTGGATAATATCTAGTACCTCTGCCGCACTAGCAGCCTGCTCCACAGTATGGATATCGGATAGCACTGGAAGGTTAAATAGTTTTTTGATTTCCTGTAAAATTTCTAAACCCTTATCTAAGCCTGGTCCGCGGTAAGACTTAATGGA
>DHRX01000026.1:7793-8146 GCA_002408345.1 Firmicutes bacterium UBA5301
TCTCTTGGGCATGGGTTCTACTTTCGATCACACAAGGACCTGCGATAAGCACAAAAGGGCGATTATTGCCAAAAACAATTTCTTTATTGAGAATGACCTCAGCCACTGAAACTCACCTCACTTTTAATTGTTGTTCTATCTAGATTGTTTTTCGCCAATGATTTGGCGAACCCTATCAAGATCTGCAGGGGTGTCCACCCCGATAGAGTCATGTTCTGTTTCGACCACCTTAATTTTGTAGCCGTTTTCGAGTACACGGAGCTGTTCCAGTTTCTCCAAATCTTCCAAGGCGGTTGGGGCAAGACTAGCAAAATGTAACAGAAATTCTTTGCGGTAGACGTATAATCCTAGGT
>DHRX01000026.1:8305-9498 GCA_002408345.1 Firmicutes bacterium UBA5301
TCCCGTGGGTATGGTATCGGCGCTCTGGAAAAATACAAAGCATTATCGTCGTTATCAGTTACTACTTTAACCGCACTGGGATTTTGAGCCTCTTCTAAATCTTTAATAAGCCACTTTAACGTTGACATTACAACAGAATCGTCTTCTAGGAGAGCAGAGATAGCTTTATCAATGCTTTGAGGCATTAATAAAGGTTCGTCTCCTTGGATGTTCACCAGTACATCTGAATCTAGTTGAGTAGCAACTTCGGCTAACCGATCAGTGCCGGTTGCATGATTAGGAGAGGTCATAATAGCTTGACCACCAAACGCAATTACTTGTCTATAGACTCGCTCATCATCTGTAGCTACCAAAACTTCGTCTAAGAGTTTAGCTTGTGCCGCATTTTCATAGACATGTTGAACCATGGGTTTACCGCAAATATCAGCTAATGGTTTGCCCGGAAGCCTTGTTGAACTATAACGAGCTGGAATTACCCCCGAAACTTTCATTATTGCACCTCATTCATTATATATTTGTTAAATGCCTCTTCTTGGTTTAAATGAAGGGAAACCCGTAGTAAATACAGCCCCATACCGTTAGCGGTAAAGGTTTGAATTTGTGGATCGGGTATTTTAACAGCATCTTTTTGAGTCGTAATAATTAACGTAACTCCCTTAGAATTAGCGGTCTTTATAATCTGCTCGATATCATCCTGATCATAATAATGGTGATCAGGAAAACGTAGATGCCCTGCAATCTGACAACCAAGTGATGTTAGCGTTTTTTCAAAGGATTTTGGGTTGCCGATTCCAGATACGGCCAGCACTTTTTGACCAGATAGCTTGTCCAGGTTCACCGTTTGCCGGGAAGAGTTGTCTGACCCTAAATTTAATAAGGCAGAGGGACGATGGACAGCAGTGAAAATAGGAACATTCTGATTTAACTTACCAAGTTCCTGCTTTAATTGTTCGACGTTTTCTGCAGCGACTTGGTCGGTATGGGTACAGATGATGATGTCAGCTCTAAGTAAACTTTGTGGAGGTTCTCTTAGCAATCCCCGCGGTATTAGGTGCCCATTACCAAAAGGGTTACTGGCATCGATTACGACAATATCGATTTGTTTGTATAACTTGTGATATTGGAAGCCGTCATCCAAGATGATAACATCGCAAGTAAAGTCCGTACAAGCAATATTACCGGTTACAGTTCGA
>DHRX01000198.1:0-251 GCA_002408345.1 Firmicutes bacterium UBA5301
GCCAAAACTGTGCGTATTCAAGGAGCGTATATAAGCGATAAAGAAATTGGAACAGTTACCAAGTTTTGGAAAAGTCAAGGCCAGCCAGAGTATCAGGAAATTGAAAGTAGTAAATTCACCCAGACTCAGTCAAACAATGATAGTGACGATGAACTCTATCCCGAAGCGGTTCGGTTGGTGGTGAATAGTGGACAGGCCTCTATATCACTGCTGCAACGTCGTTTCCGGATTGGACATTCTCGAGCCGCTCG
>DHRX01000198.1:446-3598 GCA_002408345.1 Firmicutes bacterium UBA5301
GGTATTGTTGGGCCGTATCAAGGTAGTAAACCGCGAGAGGTATTAGTTTCTGTTTCCGATGGAGAAGAATTTTAGGCAGTAGCTAGGAGGTGTCTATCATCAATAATTTAGGTAAACGTTTGCAGGAAGAACGGGAACGCCAGGGTCTGACCCTGGAAGATATTGGCGAGAAGACCCATATCCGCACCCGATATCTGGAAGAGATTGAGGCAGGGGATTACTCGCATATGCCCGGTGAGGTCTATTTAAAGGGGTTTATCCGCTCGTATGCTGAAGCACTAGGGTTGGATGGCTGGGGGTTTGTGGAAGAGTATAATCGGAGTAAGGCAGCCCTAGAGGTAGAGGCTCAAGAAGAGGATTTAGCTGAGACACTGGTAGCGGAAAAAACAGAAAAAAACGGGCCATCAATTTTCCAAAATCCCTTATTGCATCCAGCTCAGGAAAGGTTTCGTGTAACTAAAAATCAGCAAGACCGGCGCATTATAGCTTGGGGCCTCGTTGTTTTACTGGCTGTCAGTTTATATTTTTTCTTGGTACCGGGTGGCATAGATGCTCCCGATCCAGACTTGAGCATTGTTGAAATTCCTCCGGAACCGATAACAACAGAGCCGGTTACGACCGAAGTTGAAATTAGCCCTCAGGTTGAGGAGTTGACACCACCAGTTGAAGCAGAGGTTACTCAGCCTGTAGTAGAAGTAGCCGCACCGGTAGTAGTAGAGATTGCGGCTAGGGAAGATTGTTGGTTAGAAATTTACCGGGATGGCAAGTTAGATGATGTAGCCGTTTTACTAGCTGGTCGGAGCCAAACGATCTTAGGTCAGCAGAAGATACAGGTTCGCTTTGGAAACCCTGCAGGGGTTGACGTAGTTCATAATGGTCAGGCGGTTACCGGCTTAGGAACAGCGGTTCAGACTAGGGTCTTTACGGCTGATACGAACTATGTCATTCAAGATTTACGCAAAGCTGAACCCCCTAAACAGCCTCAGCTCCAAATGGGAAACGAACCGATAAAAGGACCGGAACTTATGTTGGAACCATAGGGTGAAGCAGGATTTGAACCACTAATCCAGAAATCAAACTAGATACATTTGATGATATTAAGTTTTGGAAGGGGAATTAGACTTTGGATCGCTTGATCTCTATGTGTAAACAGCGTGGTTTCGTTTTTCCAAGTAGCGAAATTTACGGTGGTTTAAATAGCTGCTGGGATTACGGGCCATTAGGGGTAGAATTAAAACGGAATGTCAAGGAGGCCTGGTGGTTCGCTAATGTTCAGTTGCGAGATGATGTGGTTGGTGCAGATACAAGTATTCTAATGCATCCCGATGTTTGGAAAGCTAGCGGCCACTTAGCGAATTTTACGGATCCTTTGGTAGATTGTAAGGCTTGCAAAAGACGTTACCGGGCTGACCATCTGATCACAGATGATTGCCCTGAATGCGGCGGAGAACTTACTGAAGCACGTCAATTTAATTTGATGTTTAAGACCTTTTTAGGGCCGGTAGAAGAGGATGCTGCCGTAGTTTACTTGCGACCAGAGACTGCTCAGGGTATCTTTGTTGACTTTAAGTTAGTACAAAGTGCAACTAGGTTACGGTTGCCTTTTGGTATCGCCCAGATTGGCAAGAGCTTTCGTAATGAAGTTACCCCGGGTAATTTCATTTTCCGGACCCGTGAGTTCGAGCAGATGGAGCTAGAGTTTTTTGTTGCTGATCAGGATGCTGACCAGTGGTTTGACCGTTGGGTGGAGAACCGCTGGAATTGGTACCTGAGCTTAGGGGTTGACCCTACCAAACTGCGGCGCCGACCCCATGGTCACGATGAGTTGGCTCATTATGCCAAGGCCTGCATTGACTTAGAGTATTTATTTCCTTTTGGTTGGCAGGAGGTTGAAGGTATTGCTCACAGGAGTAATTATGATTTGAAACAGCATATAGAGCATAGCGGCAAAGACCTCAGCTTCTTTGATGATCGTACTAACGAGAGGCTTGTACCAACTGTGGTTGAGTCTTCGGCCGGTGTTGATCGGGCTTTATTAACTTTTTTGGTCAATGCTTGGGTTGAAGAAGAGGAACGGGTGGTATTAAAATTACATCCTCGCTTAGCACCAATAAAAGTGGCCGTATTTCCACTACAGAAAAAACCGGAGCTCCAAGAGATGGCTCAAAGAATCTTAAGGAACTTGCGTTATTCGTGGAAGGTAACTTACGATGAAAGCGGTAGTATCGGTAGGCGTTACCGGAGGCAAGATGAAATTGGTACTCCCTATTGTGTCACCGTTGACTTTGACTCACTAGAGGATGGTGCAGTGACCATTCGGAACAGAGATACCATGGCTCAAGAGCGGGTCTCTGTAGAGGGATTAACCCAATACTTTAGTGAGCGTCTACAGTGGCGGCCGACTAGCGAGTAATTTGTAGCCGGATCCACAGTGAGTTCACTAGAGGGGGAAGAACTAACATGTTTCAACCATTAAGGCAAGTGTCTGGTTTAGTTGTATCTCTATTTTTTCTGTTTCTGTTTTTACTCTATGTTGGTTCTGGCTTTTATACGGATTTACTGTGGTTTCAGAATCTTGGCTACGCTGCGGTATTTTGGAAGTTACTCACTTCCCGCTGGCTAGTTTACCTAGTAGTAGGGTTGGTGTGGCTACTTTTTCTCTTTGTCAATCTGCAGTTAACCAAACCGACGATTGGCGAAACCTTGCATAATGCCCGGTTTCTTAAAAAAATAGGCCAGCTATTAACTTCTAAGCGAGTTTCATCGTTTTTCTTTGCCGCCGCGTTGGTTTTGGCGGTTATGGGTAGTACTGCGTCAGGTAATTACTGGGAGATGGTGCAAAACTTCCTGCATGCTACTACCGTTGGTATTACTGATCCGCTGTTTAACCTGGATATAGGGTTCTTTTTATTCAAGTTACCTTTTTATACTTTAGTTTATCGGATGGCTTTGAGCTTAGTTCTGTTAACATTAGTGATTGTTGGGTTTATTTATTTTTTGTTTGGCGCCTTTAGTTTGACTAAATATCGTATTGTTATCAAAGGGAGAGCTCGCTACCATCTAGCAGGCTTAGGTGCTCTTGCCCTAATACTAAAGGCCTGGGGTTACCGCTTAGGGATGTATAATCTAGTTCATTCCACCCGGGGGGTAGC
>DHRX01000198.1:3756-7334 GCA_002408345.1 Firmicutes bacterium UBA5301
TTATGGGGCGAGTTATACCGATGTTACTGTCCTCTTGGTCGGCTTGAAAGTTCTTTTTTGGTTGGCTTTGGTGACAGCGGTTTTGCTGGTGATTTCAGCTATAATCAGGAAAGCCAGGTTTATGGTGGCTAGCGCTTTTCTTCTTTTAGCCGGCTCATTTTTAGTTGGTGATCTTTATCCTTCAATGGTCCAACAGTTTATCGTAGAGCCTAACGAACTATCTAAGGAGACCCCTTATATTATTAATAATATCACCGCTACGTTACAGGCTTATGGGTTAGATAAAGTCGAAGAACGTACTTTTGAGTTGAGACCTGAATTAAGTTATGCTCAACTCCAAGAGGAGAAAGCGGTTATCGACAATATTAGGCTTTGGGATTATCGTCCGTTGCTCTCTACCTATGGTCAGTTGCAGGAGATGCGACTCTATTATGATTTTTTAGGGGTAGATATCGATCGGTATCAGATTGACGGTCGAATGCGCCAGGTTGCCATTGCTGTTAGGGAAATGAATAATGCTAATCTGTCAACCCAAGCCCAAACTTGGGTGAATCAGCATCTTAAATATACCCACGGTTATGGAGTCTTAGTTAGCCCAGTTAACGAAGTTTCAGAGGAGGGGCTACCAAATTTTTGGGTGAAAAACATTCCTCCTGAAAGTTTGGTGCCAGAATTGACTATACAGCAGCCTGCTATCTATTATGGTGAGACAACCGATGAGTATGTGGTCGTTAACACTTTAACCGGAGAGTTCGATTATCCTTTAGGAGACCAAAATGCTTATACGAACTATCAGGGTGTTGGTGGAGTACAGCTAAGCAATCCGGTAATAAAGGCGGCCTTTGCTTTTCGTTTTAACACGTTAAAGTTTCTGCTTTCCCAGGATATTAGTTCGGAAAGTCGGATTTTGTTTTACCGGAATATTCAGGAACGGGTGCATCGGATCGCCCCATTTCTCAAGTATGACCGAGACCCTTATATTGTTATTTCTGAAGGGCGACTTTTTTGGATTCAGGATGCTTACGTAACTAGTAGTTTTTACCCCTATTCTCAGCCTTTTAGCGAGTGGGGGAACTATGCTCGTAATTCTGTTAAAGTAATCATTGATGCTTATAATGGAACTGTCGATTTTTATATAAGCGATCCCAATGAACCCTTAACTAAAGTTTATTCTAAAGTTTTTCCGACTTTATTTAAATCTATTGACCAAATGCCAGATGGGATAAAGGCTCATTTACGTTATCCTCAGGATTTCTTTGAACTGCAATCTCGGGTTTTGAGTCAATACCATATGACCGATCCTACTGTCTTTTACAACAAGGAAGATCTCTGGAGCATCCCCACTGAAATTTATGGCGATAAAGAAGTAGTGATGGAACCATATTATTTAGTAACCGGCTTGGAAGATGAGCGGGATGAGGATTTTATCTTAATTCTGCCTTTTACACCAGCACGCAAGAATAATATGATTGCCTGGTTAGCTGCTAAATCTGATTTTAATGAGGATTACGGCAAGTTAATCCTTTATAAGTTTCCAAAACAAGCGTTAACCTTTGGCCCCATGCAGGTAGAGGCCCGAATTGATCAGGATTCCGAGATTAGTAGACAACTAACTTTGTGGAATCAAAGAGGCTCCTCGGTTATTCGTGGCAATTTAATTGTTATTCCGATCAAGGGAACTTTACTTTATATCGAGCCCCTGTATTTACGTTCCGAACAAAGTGAACTACCTGAGTTGAAAAGGGTAATAGTGGCCTATGGCAATCGGATTGTTATGGATACGACTTTAGACGAAGCTCTGCGCTTGGTTACCGGTGCTCAGGAAGACGTTCCCCTACCACCAGCTGCGGAAGCAGAAAAACCGGTACCCGAATTACTGTTACCCGCAGATTGGCAAAGTCGAGTGGAAGATGTGGTTCACCTCTTTAATCAGGCTCAAGATTACCTTGCTCAGGGGGATTGGGAAGCCTATGGTCAGACTATGTCCCGTTTGCAACAGGTTATTAACGAGCTGGACAATCAATCAAAGTAGGGGTAATTATTATGCCGCAACAGGAGCTTACTGAGTACTCCGCTGGAGGGGTCGTAATCCATGCTGGTTGTGTCCTGGTTATCCAGCATGCCCGGGGAGAGTGGATTATGCCTAAAGGGCATTTGGAAGGTACTGAGACTACCGAAGAAGCGGCTTACCGGGAAATTCTTGAAGAGACCAATTTGGTTTGTAAGTTAGAAAATTTAATTGGGGTGACCGAGTATAACTTCACTCGGGGAGACACCCTAATCCATAAACAGGTAACTTGGTATTTGGCTATTCCAGTTGGTGGGGTAACGGAAGCGCGGCCCTTAATCACAGAAGGAATACTACAATTGGTTTGGCTGAAACCGAGGGAAGCTCTAGAAAGGCTAACGTTCCCATTAGATAAAAAGATACTTTCTAGAGCCCTAAAAGATCTCGCAATCGCTTAGATTGGCCACGGCTAACCGGAATTTCTGTATTATCAGCGTCTTCTACAATGAGGGACAAAGCCCCATTAAAGTAGGAGACGATTTCTTTTACATGGTCTAGATTGACTAAATGACTGCGGTGAGCTCGAAAAAAGGATTTTCCTGAGCAGGCAACTAATTTATCTTCTAATTCTTTCATGGTATATTTGGTTAATAAGGTGTCGTCAGTTAGCTTTAAATAAAGGGCTCCATCTTCTACATAAGCATAAATAAGGTCAGACGGGTTAACTAAAACAGTTTTCCCTTTTTTTTCGGCAAGAAGTTTATTCAGATGTTGGCCCTCTTCGGGTGTATCGCTTACTACCCCTACTACCCGGGTTAGTGCTTTATTGAGCCTTTCTTCGGTAATTGGTTTGAGTAAATAGTCCACCGCGTTAACGTCAAAAGCCTTCAGGGCATATTGTTCGTAGGCGGTTACAAAGATAATCTGCGGCGGATTTTTCATTTTTTGTATTTCTTCAGCCAGGATAATACCGTCGAGCCCTGGCATTTCAATATCCAAAAAAACCAAGGAATAATCGAGAGCTTTCAGTAAGTGCAACGCTTCTTGAGCATGGGTAGCCTCACCGACAACTTCGACCTTAACTTTGGCTTTAGAGAGCAGATAACGCAGTTCGGCTCGAGCCGGATATTCATCGTCAACTATTAAAGCGCGTAAAGTCATGCTGAATCTCTCCTATAAACTGGGCCTTCTGCCATGGGACTGCGATACTAACTGTGGTTCCTTGCTCAGGTTCGCTAATGATTTCGAAGGCTAGGTCCTGGTCATAGAGTCTTTTAAGACGTTCATAAACATTACTGAGTCCAACCCCGAAACCGGATCCTTGGCCCGTTACTAGCGCTTGCATACGTGTTAATTCATCCATCCCAACACCGTTGTCGCTGACTGCTACTTTCAGGATATCATCGTCGACCCTCGCTGTAATAACCAAGTGGCCCGAACCAACCTTAGGAGAAAGGCCATGCCGGATGGCGTTTTCTACCAGTGGTTGAAGTGTAAGCACGGGAAAGGGTAGTTCCAGGGTTTCTGGGTTAACTCGGTATTCTACTGTTAAACGGTCTTTAAAACGGTG
>DHRX01000198.1:7538-7731 GCA_002408345.1 Firmicutes bacterium UBA5301
AGATGACCCGGTTTTTTTAAGGCCAAGCGGAAGAAATTCGACAGTTTTATCAGCATTTCTCTGGCTTTGGCCGGTTCAACCCGACTGTACATAATTATGGTATTCAAAGTGTTAAAGAGGAAGTGCGGGTTTATTTGGGCCCGCAAAGCATCTAGTTCGGCAATTGTAGCTAATTGTGTTTGCCGATCCAATT
>DHRX01000198.1:7911-8200 GCA_002408345.1 Firmicutes bacterium UBA5301
TAGCTGCCCAATCCCATCAGCTAGTTTAATGATATATTCCGGGGGATCACCGCCAACCGCTTCATAAAGTTTCAGGGTTCCTACTACTTCCGAGCGACATTTGAGCGGAACTATCACAGCGCCTTCCAGCGGACAGCGGCAGTCCTTACGGGGGCAGTCTAGTTGACGTTGATTGCTAATAATTTGCATCTTTCCAGTGGCTAAGGAGCGTTTAGTTGCTTCGGTTAAGATCTCGTCCCCAGGTCGGTGGTTATCACAGCCAGCTCCGATAAAGGCGAGGACTTTCTCT
>DHRX01000198.1:8421-8617 GCA_002408345.1 Firmicutes bacterium UBA5301
ATAATTTCTGCTGTTTTAGTAGCTGTAGTCGGATTGAGTCCTTGGCGCAAAAAGGGTAAGGTTTCCTGAGCGATTTGCAAAGTCTTACCAGCTTCCAAAGACTTTTCTACGTTTGAGCGTTGCGGCTGTACCTCCAAACTAACCTCTTGCTGGGGATGCAGCTTACTTATAGTATAGACTGCAACCCAGTTTAGCG
>DHRX01000079.1:0-141 GCA_002408345.1 Firmicutes bacterium UBA5301
GCGGTAGTTGTACTACTCGCTAATGATTCCGGAGTAGTTGCCGCTGCCACCTTAATGATCTACCCTAGTTTTTTACTCTTGGCTCTTGCTATCCAAGACCCGGCCACCAGCCGCTTTTAATAACCGGTTCATCACAGCGGC
>DHRX01000079.1:486-5590 GCA_002408345.1 Firmicutes bacterium UBA5301
ACTTCTCCCTGAGCAATAGCTGCTTGGGCCAACCGCTGTAATTTACCGGCTAACCCATCTAACGTTGGCGCAGAAACAACCCAAACCGGAGCCTGAGGAGCATAATGCCGGTACTTCATACCAGGAGCCTTCGGGGTTTGAGTAGCTCCAGGCTCTACAGCAAACCCTACCGGTCCGATAACAGCCTCTAACTCTTCCCTACTCACACCCCCAGGCCGTAACAGACAAGGAGAATCTCCGGATAGATCAACTACCGTTGACTCTAGACCGATTCCGGTAGGTCCACCATCAACAATCGCCGCTATCCGACCATTGAGATCGGCCCAGACATGACCGGCCAGAGTAGGGCTTGGGCGTCCGGAGATATTGGCGCTAGGCGCCGCTATCGGCAGACCAGTTGCCGTAATCAAAGCCTGAGCTACTGGGTGAGCCGGCATCCGAACAGCTACAGTCGGTAAACCAGCGGTCACCGCATCAGGCACCCCGGTCTTTTTAGGGAGAACTAAAGTTAGTGGTCCTGGCCAGAAACGTTGAATCAGCGCTTGGGCCAGCGGTGGTATCTTGACGACAACCTGCTCCAGGTCCCGGACCGAACTAATGTGCAAAATGAGCGGGTTATCTGCTGGCCGGCCTTTAGCTGCAAAAATTTTGGCCACAGCAGTTGGATCAAGACCATTGGCCCCAAGACCATAAACGGTCTCCGTCGGAAAAGCCACAACTTCCCCAGCCTGGATTAGCTGAGCTGCTGCGGCAATTAGCCGTTGGTCGGGGTTCTCTGGATCAACCTTGAATATTTGGGTCTGATCCATTAGACATCGCTTCTTCCTTTATCGGTAGCGCATCTTTAAGGTCATTAGTAACTATCTTAGCCTTAGCCGGAACACCGGTTATATATGCTGCCCTAGACATCATGTGCGCACTCACCGGAGCCGTCAAGAAAAGGAATACAATCGTCAATATTTCTTTAACACCCCAAGAACCGGTAGCAGCCAAGTGGATAATGGAAGCCACCAAAATACCAAAAACCCCTAACGTTGCCCCTTTAGTCGGAGCGTGTAACCGCGTATAGACATCGGGGAACCGGACTAACCCCAGCGACCCGGCAAAAACAAAGAAGAGACCAAAGAGGATAAAAAAACTAGTAATTAAATCAGCCCAACTAATCCCGGTCAAAGACGGACCCTCCAATCAAGAACTTGGACATGGCAACAGTACTTAGAAAACCTAAGATAGCAATCACTAGTGCCGCATCAAAAAAGACCTGCGTCGTGTATTTAATGCTTAAAACAATCAGGAAAGCAACGGTATTAGTACTGATTGTATCACTGGCAACTAACCGGTCCGGAAAACTCGGCCCGATAATTAAGCGATATAAACAGAAGCCTAAGCAAATGGTGATAACTACTAAGGCAAAGTTAGTTACTACATTAATCAACATCGTGACCACCTCCGGTAACAGCAAGAATTCGCCGTTCAAAACTATCTTTAATGTCGCGTTTGACCTCTTCCTCACTACTCATGTTTAGGACATGGACATACAATGTTTTTTTATCAGGAGAGATGTCCATAGTTAAGGTCCCTGGTGTCAAAGTGACCAAGTTAGCTAGCAACACTAGTGATAAGTCATCTTTAAGCACCGTCGGTACCGCTACAATCCCCGGTGTAATATTAATTTTTGGCGACAAGACAATTTTCGCTACCGCAATATTGGCTTTCAGTAACTCCCAGAAAAAGACCGCTACTAAATCTAAGCAGGCCCACAACTGGGAGAGGTAGCTACGCCCACCTGGGAACAGCCGGTGAAAAATCCAGATGATAATCGCACCAACAAAATAGCCGCCGAGGAAATTAGCTGCGGTAAAGGAGTTTTGCAACAACGTCCAGACGAAAGCCAAGAAGAGGTTAAGTAGTATCTGGTTAAACATCAATTACGCCCCCAATACAGCAGTGATATAGAGTTCCGGACGCAATAGCTGGGTAGCAGCTGCTGAAACTACGTCCAGCATCCACTCAGCCCCAATACCCATAGCTAGAGAAAGCACAACCAAGATTGCAGCCGGTGCTAAAAACCGACCATATTTTTGGGGTTGGTACTCTCGGGGTTGGCCCCAAAAGGCATACCGGAAGATCTTCATCATCGAAAAGAGAGTTAATAGACTAGTGCCGATAGCTACAGCAATAACTAAATAATGTTGAGCCTCTAAACCGGCCACAATCAATACGAATTTACCGAAGAAACCAGAGAGCGGCGGAGCACCAGCCAGAGAGACCCCAGCTAAAAAGAAGGTTAACCCTAATGCCGGGTAAGCCTTTAACAAACCACCTAACTTATGGAGGTCGGTGGTACCTGTCAGCTGATCGGTTACCCCTGCCGTCAGGAATAAGGCGGTTTTGACTATAATGTTATGGACAATAAAGTAAATACCACCAGCTAGAGCCAGGGGCGTAAAGATACCCAGACCTAAAATCATGTACCCGATCTGACTGATAATATGGAAGGATAAGATACGCCGCATATCCATCTGCCCCACTGTACCCAATACCCCAAGGAGCATAGTTACTCCACCGATGAAAATTAGGATAGAATGGGTATAGCCGATATCATTAATAAAGATCAACGTAAAGATCCGGAAAAGGACATAGACACCGACCTTGGCCAATAGTCCACCAAAAGCCGCATTAACAGCTGGAGGTGTTGTTGGGTAACTTTGAGGCAACCAGAAGTACAGGGGAAAGATAGCCGCCTTGATCCCGAAGACGATCATGAAGATCATGGCGATCACCGTTAATAACCCTTGGTCAGAAGCGGCCTGTACTTTTACAGCAATATCAGCCATATTTAACGTACCAGTTACAGCGTAAAGAAGGGCTACCCCTACTAAGAACAAGGCCGAAGCGATAATATTAATGACCATATACTTAAAAGACTCACGCAGCTGCTCTTTTTCTCCACCTAGCGCCATCAGAATGTATGACGAAATTAGGAGGATCTCAAAGAAAACATAGAGGTTGAAAATATCACCGGTCAGAAAAGAACCGTTAACCCCCATTAGCATCAACAAGTAGAATGCATAGTAGTTATGTTGTTCTCGTCCTTGACCTATCGACCAGAAGGAATAGAATAATACCGCCAAAGCAACGATACCTGACGCTACTAACATGATGGCGCTGAGCAGGTCACAGGCAAAGACAATCCCAAAAGGTGCCGGCCAATCACTAGCGCTAAAAACAGCTATAGCTCCAGTACGAGTATAGCTCAGTAGATAAATGCTATACAGTAGGGTTGCTGTTAGCGCTGTCGCTGCTACTAGCTTTTGGGCTTTGACCCGTTTGGGCATAAAAAAGTTGAGTATAGCCCCAAATAGTGGGAATAGTACCGGTAATATAATCCAATTACTCTGCATCATCTTCTACTCCTCGCAGTTCTTCCAAGTCGTCCGTCTGCCACTCGGCGAAGATTCGATAGGTAAGAACTAAAATAAAGGCGGTAGTTGCAAACCCGATAACAATTGCTGTCAGGTTTAACGCTTGGGGAACCGGATCCACATAGGGGCCGGTATATCCCTCTACTAAAATCGGCGGTAAGCCATTTTTGAGCCGCCCCATTGTCATCGTTAACAGCAAGGTACCGTGGGAAAGGAGGGCTGAGCCGAAAATTACTTTCAGTAGCCTTCTCTGCATCATTAAGTAGACTCCGCTGCCAAAAAGCAAACCAATGACTCCGATCATTAACAGTTCCACGATTATTCCTCTCCTATAGCTGAAATAATGCTCATAGTTACACCCACTACCACAAAGTAAACCCCGAGATCAAAAAGTACCGCAGTAGCCCATTCGATCTCCCCTAATATTGGTAAGGTTGCGTGGCCAAAGGCGCTAGTTAAAAAGGGTTTCCCTAAGAGCAAGGGGACAAAGCCGGTAGTAAAAGAGGTTAATAACCCTACCGGAATTAAGAGCCGAAAGTTAATCGGCAGGATATTCCGTTGGTTCGTCGGACCAAAAGCGAGAAACTGGAGAACAAAGGTAGCTGAAGTCATTAGTCCGGCAATAAAACCGCCACCTGGTGCATTGTGCCCCCTTAACAGCAGGTACAAAGAAAAAATTAAGATGACAAAGAGAACCAGACGGGAAACCGTTTCTAAGATAAATGACCTTGATCTCATTTGGCATCCTTCTTCCTTAGTTTAATTAGCGCATAAACGCTCATTGCAGCAATACTTAGTACAGTAATTTCACCCATAGTATCAAGACCCCTAAAGTCGACTAAAGTTACATTAACAACGTTGGTTCCGCCAGCTAAATCCAGGCTATTAGCGATGTAGTAGTCAGAGATCGGTTTATACAACCTGGTCCCGTGAGCGGCCAAAGCCAAACCGGCAATAGTTAGACCAAAACCGGTTGCAACAACCGCATCGACTATCTTTTTGCCTCGAGCCTCTATATCCTTGATGAAACGAGGTAAGCGTTGAAAGACCAAAAGATAGAGGATCAAGCTAATCGATTCGACGATTAACTGGGTTAAGGCCAAATCGGGAGCCCGGAAAATAACCCAAAAAGTCGAGACCACAAAACCGACAACCCCTAATGCCAGAACCCCGACAATACGTGAGCTGGTTCTAACAATAGTTATAATAGCGGTAACAAATAATAACGCTAAGATAACCTCGTAAAGATTAACCGCTCCAAAAGACCAACCAACGATCGAGTCGACCTTGAGCAGAAAAGTCGAACCAACTATCACTATAAAAGCACCAATAATATAGACTACATAATCCCGGAGAAACCCGGTCATATACCAATCGGTTAACCGTGTAGATCCGCTAATTAGTAGTTCTAAACCACGATCGTAGAAGTAGTTGGGGTTAATTTTAGTTTTAATTGATTTAAACCAGATCCGCAGCTTATCCACCGAAATATAGAGGACTACACCGATCCCAATAGTAACCAAGCTCATCATTAGCGCCGGGGTTAACCCGTGCCAGAGGCTATAGTGCATCTCACTACCCCGACCAAGAACGGCCACCGCCGGATTGATGAGGAGCCGCCCAAAGAAATCAGGGAAAAGACCCACCGTCACCGTAATCAAGCCCAAAACAGCAGGCCC
>DHRX01000079.1:5648-12668 GCA_002408345.1 Firmicutes bacterium UBA5301
CAACCGCTGGGTTGATGAGTATTCGGCCAAAAAAGTCAGGGAAGAGACCAACTGTCACCGTAATCAAGCCCAAAACGGTAGGACCCAATAACATCAAACCAGAAGCCTCTTGTGGTGTCTGTGGCGTTACTCCCCGCTGACGGCCAAAGAAAACATGGATAAAGAGAAGGGCCGAATAAACGAAAGTAAAGATACTCGCACCCACCGCCAAGACCGGCAACAGCCCGGCAAAAAGGCCACTGAATCCGGTTTGTAAAGTCGCTTCATAGAAGAGCTCCTTACTAATAAAACCGGCTAAAGGCGGTACACCAGCCATCGATACCGCAGCAATTCCAGCCAAAGCAGCGCTTAGCGGCATCTGCTTGGCTAAACCACCGAGCAGATTAATGTCCCTGGTACCGGTTTGGTGGTCAATAATACCAACAACTAAGAATAACGCTCCTTTAAAGGCCGCATGGTTAAAGATATGAAAAACAGCAGCAGCAACCGCTAGCGGCGTTCCAATACCAAAAAGCAGCATAATTAGCCCTAGTTGACTGATAGTTGAGTAAGCGAGAATAGCTTTTAAGTCATCCTGCTTGACGGCTAACAAAGCCCCAGTTAGCAAAGTTAAAGCACCAACGCCAGTTACCGTATAAAACCAAAAGCTAGTTCCGCCACAGAGCGGCAAGATCCGTCCAACTAAATACAAGCCGGCTTTAACCATCGTTGCTGAGTGCAGGAAGGCGCTAACCGGTGTTGGAGCCTCCATAGCATTAGGTAACCAGATATGAAAAGGTACCTGGGCTGATTTGGTAAAAGCCCCGATTAAAATTAACCCGGTTATCCAAGGGAAAAATGGGCTCGCCATAATCTGATCTTTGCTAGCCAGCACCGTAGCTAAATTAAAGCTACCGGTTACCAAATAGATCAGGACAAACCCTGATAACATAGCGAAACCGCCAAAGACGGTAATCAGGAGCGCTTTTTGGGCCCCATAGACAGAACGTTCCCGGTGGGACCAGAAGCCGATCAATAGGAAGGAAGTAAAACTGGTGAGTTCCCAGAAAACATAGAGCAAAATTAAGTTGTCCGCTAAGACAACACCTAACATCGACCCCATAAAGGCTAGAATATAGAGATAAAACTTGGTTAAATCTTCTTTAGCGTTCAGATAGGAATGAGAGTAGAGCAGTACCAAGGAGCCGATTCCGGTAACCAGTAGTGTAAAGAGTAGGGACCATCCATCTAACCTTAAATTAAAGCCAATATTCAGGGATGGAACCCAGGTCCAAGCGGCCGTTAAAACCTTTCCTCCACTTACCTCCGGTATGAGGCTAACTAAACCTAGAAAGAGTAGGATTGGTAACGGGGCTACAGCTAGCCCTATTTTTGGCCCAACCACCCTTTTTAACCAAGGCACTAGGCAGGCCAAGAGAAATGGCGCTAATACTACGGCAAAGAGAAACAAGAGCTATCATCATCCTTTACATGAAAATGTCATAACCACCCTGTCATGACCGGCATAATCGGAGCGAATCTCCGGAGGGGTAAAGACACCTGTTGCATTAATTATATCTATTAAAGCCGGACCTTGTCCGGACCCGATTTCCAAAGCTAACAAGCCGCCTGGCGCTAACCAATCCGCTGCCTCGGTAACTAGCTGCCGATAAACGGCTAACCCGTCTTCTCCACCATCTAAGGCCAAACTTGGTTCCCGGTGCAGCTCTGGTTGAGCCTCAGCCATTTCGGACCGGGTTAGATACGGGGGGTTAGAAACGACAACCCTAACCTGTCCCCGTAATTCAGAAGGGACTCCTGTAAAATAAGGGCCGGAACAAAGATGCACCCGTTGACCATAACCATGCTTGCCTACATTTTGGGCGGCAACCTCTAAAGCCGGCAAACTAATATCGGTTCCGTAAATTTCAACATCAGGGCAATGGGCAGCAAGAGCAACCGCAATGGCTCCACTGCCCATACCTATCTCAACGATTATACTAGGGGTAGAATTCCCTGTTAAAGCGTTATCCTCCAGATAAGCTAAGACCGCCTCCACCAGTAGTTCTGTTTCTGGTCGGGGAATAAGTACCGCCGGGGTAACAGTAAAATCCAGCCCATAAAACTCTTTATGGCCGGTAATGTAGGCCAAAGGTTCCCGCTGACCACGCCGAGCAATTAGCTCCCGGTAAGCAGCTACCTCTGCTGTCGATAAGGGCCGATCATAATTAACATAGAGTTCAACACGGGTTGCTTGTAATACATGAGCCAACAAAAGCTCTGCATCTAATCGCGCTGAATCAATACCTTTTTGTTGGAAATAGGCGCTAGTTTTTTGGATAACTTCGCCTATAGTTAAAGTCATGTCTCTAATCCTTTTAATTTTTCAGCCTGATCGGCTGTAGCTAAAGCTGCAATCATTTCGCCGATATTACCACCTAAAAAGTTTTCTAGCTGGTAAATAGTCATCCCAATGCGGTGATCGGTTACTCGGCCCTGAGGAAAGTTGTAAGTTCTTATCCGCTCAGATCGATCCCCGGAACCAACTTGACCTCTACGATCAGCGGCTAACTCCGCCTGTTGCTCCTGGATAGCCATATCCAATAAGCGGGCGCGCAAAATTTTTAGCGCTTTTTCCTTGTTCTTTAGTTGTGATTTTTCATCCTGACAAGTAACGACTAACCCGGTTGGCAGGTGGGTAATTCGTACTGCTGAGTCAGTGGTATTAACGCTCTGTCCTCCATGTCCTGAAGAGCGGTAGACATCAATCCGGAGGTCATTGGCGTTAATTTCTACGTCAACATCTTCCGCCTCGGGTAGCACCGCTACCGTAACTGTTGAGGTGTGAATTCGTCCTCCCGACTCGGTTGTAGGAACCCGTTGAACTCGATGGACACCGCTCTCATACTTAAGACGGGAATAGGCGCCTTTACCTTTAACCATAAAGATAACTTCTTTAAACCCTCCAAGTTCGGTAGGGTTCGCATCCATAATTTCAATTTTCCACCGCTGTTCTTCAGCATACCGTGAATACATTCGAAACAATTCGGCCGCAAAAAGAGCCGCTTCGTCTCCTCCTGCCCCACCCCGGATTTCCACAATTACGTTTTTTCTGTCATTGGGATCCTGGGGCAGAAGTAATACCCGCAACTCCTCAATTATTTTTTCTGCCTGTTGCATTAACTCGTCCCGCTCTTGCTCGGCAAGGTCTCTAAATTCCGGGTCAGAATCGGACTGAATAATCTCTTCCGCCTCAGCAAGCCCTTGTTGAACCTGACGATAATTCCGGTATGTTTCGGTAATCGGTTCTAAATCCGCATGGGTTTTCGCTAACCTTTGAAATTTTTCTTGGTCAGCAATAACCTCAGGATCAATTAACTGTTGCGTAATCTCTTCGTATTTATGGACAATTCCGTCTAACTTATCAAACACCCTCGGCCACCCCTGATTCATACCTTTCTGTCGTAGCTTCTTCTAAAGCTAATACCTCATTCAAAGACCGGATTGCTACCTCCACTTGAGCATCAGAGGGTTCTCTAGTACTTAGTTTTTGCAACCATAACCCAGGTAAAGCTAAAACCCGAAAGATCAATAGCGGCTGTTCTTTTCCGGCCTGTTTAAGAATTTCATAAGAAATACCTGCTACTAACGGCAGAATCGCTAAGTGAATGAGAATCCGCTGGAAAAATGGTGGACGTCCAAAGAAAGAAAAGATAAAAACGCTGACCAAAAGGACAATAAATATAAAGTTAGTTCCACAACGTGGGTGTAGAGTCGAGTATTGTTGAACATTGTCTATAGTCAGCTCCTTGCCATGCTCATAAGCGTGAATTGTCTTATGTTCAGCCCCATGGTACTGAAACACCCGACGGATGTCAGGCATTAGACCAATCGCTGCTACATAACCCAAGAAAATACTAACTTTGATGAGCCCCTCTAACAAATTTAAGAGGATATTATTCTCAATTTCGGCCTGAACAAACCGAATTGCAAATGCCGGCAGAACGATAAAAAAGAGAATACTAATACCAAAAGCAAAGAGAATCATGAGAACTAAGTCCTTGGTAGTTAGCTCTACCTCCTCTTCTTCAGCAAACTGGTTAGCCGAAAAAGTTAGGGAACCGATACCAATGACCATAGCCTCAACTAAAGCCAAAGCCCCTCGGAAAATAGGGTACTTTAAAATCGGAAAGCGCTGACTCCACGGGGTAACTTGCTTAGTTTCTACAATTATATCACCCTCACTACGACGAACCGCCGTAGCCATGTGGTGCCGTCCTTTCATCATTACGCCTTCAATAACTGCTTGACCCCCATAACTAGGGCTCCTATTGGCCATAACTACTTTCTTCCCCCTGTAGCCTTTCCTCCCCCCGTACGATAGCGGTTACCTGCTCTATCCTTTGGATCGGCGCTAAAATAAAGATACTATCGCCTGGCAGTAAAACCTCGGTTCCTAGTGGTAAAGAAATCATATTACCCTGGCGTTGAATCGCCAGAACCCTACTGTCGTAACGGGACAAAAGACCGGTTTCAGCTAGACTTTTGTGGGCAAAAGGCGAATTTGCCGAGAGAACCACATGGGCAGTCACCCGGCCTTGCTCCAATTCTATCACTTCTCGAAAAGGTTGTAAATCCAAGGGACGACCATAGGCTTGGGAGCGTTTAGAACGATACCCCCGGGGTAGAAAGATCCTGGTAATGAAACCGGTAACACTGCCAATAACCATTCCACTAGCCAAAGCAAGGAAAGTACCGCTACCGGTGGTCCAGAGAATATCCCCTACTGTTTGGTAGAAATTAGTTACATTTTTAATATCGGGCAAATCTAGCAATTTATTGTAGACCGCTAAGGCACCGATTAACCCGACAAAATCAGACATATTATTCTTGGTAAACTCAGAGACGGTAAAAGCCAGTCCCATAGTCAGTACCGTAGCTAATACTACTGGGAATCCCAGCTTAGTTAAGAGACCAAATAGTACACCTACCGCTAAACCCCGGAGTAAAGCTAAGCCGGTACCAGCAGCCCGGGGTAGAATCTGATTTTTGATAATTCCAACCAAATCCCGATAACCGGTGGTTAACTGATCCATAGCAATAAAAGTATCAAAAATCAATAAGCTGCCAAGGATAGAAATGAATGATGAAGTAACCCCAGGTATACCCGATACATTATAGTAGGCTATACCGATGGTTATAGCCCGGGTTAAGATAATTAGCCGCACCGGCCATTGGTTTTTCTTGGCACTTCGTGACAGGCCCTACACCTCGCTTCGTAGTTTTCTTGTGCTCCAATCAAAATAGTAGGATCTTCATAAGCAGCCGGTTTTCCATTAACCAACCGTTGGGTTCGAGTTGCTGGATTACCGCACCGAACACAAATAGCCTGTAATTTAGTTACATATTCAGCCAAAGCCAGTAAGACCGGGACCGGTCCAAAAGGCTCTCCACGAAAATCAGTATCCAAACCTGCCAGGATTACCCGTTTGCCAGCATTAGCCAAACCCTGACAGAGTGGAATCAGTTCTGCATTAAAGAACTGAACCTCATCTATAGCCACTACATCAACATTGGGCTCCATAAGCTTACGAATATCATCGACACATGATACGCAGATAGCCTCGGTTTTATCACCGGTATGTGCTACCACTTCATCTCGAGAGTAGCGAGCGTCAATAGTTGGCTTAAAAACTTGAACTTCCTGTTTAGCAATACGAGCCCGGCGTACCCGTCTAATTAACTCTTCACTTTTCCCGCTAAACATAGACCCAACAATCATTTCAATCCAGCCTGTGTTCTGAAACCGTTGATACATCGTAATCTCCTTCTAGTTCGGCACCTGGTACTGGCGTAACCTCCCAGCTAAGTTTTCTGAAACGATTACCTCTAAGTAAGTACCTTCAGGCTCATATTCTTCAACTAATATTAAAGCGCCATTATGAAGTTCGTCAACAAGAGCACCCTGAGAAAATGGAATTAGAACTTTCAGCTGAACCTGGTCTACTACCAGCTCCGCCTCGATAGTTTGCAGTAACCTTTCAACCCCTAAGCCGGTCAAAGCAGAAATACTAATTGCTCCAGGAAAGCATTTTTCTACGCCCTGGACTACGCTCTGGGGAACCTGATCCACCTTGTTCAGCACCGTTAAGATTCTTTTGGAGTCGGCACCTAGATCAGCTAATATTTCTTGAACCGCTTTTCCTCGGGAAAAAACCGTAGCATCAGAGATATCAAGAACATGTAGAAGCAAGTCTGCCTCTAGAGCCTCCTCTAAAGTAGAATGAAAGGCATTGACTAAATCAGGGGGGAGTTTACGGATAAAACCAACCGTATCAGATAGTAAAACTATTAATCCAGAAGGTAGTTGTAGCCGCCTAACCGTAGGATCTAACGTAGCAAAAAGCTTATCCTCAGTAAGTACATCGGCTTGGGTCAAGCGGTTAAACAAAGTTGATTTCCCGGCATTAGTGTAGCCAACTAAAGCAACTACAGGAATATTTCTTTTTTGTCGTAGGACCCTTTGCTGCGTCCGGTGGACCTTTACTTCCGCCAATTCCTTTTTGAGCGAGGCAATCCGCTGTCTAATCCGACGTCGGTCCATTTCTAGTTTGGTTTCCCCAGGGCCTCTGGTACCAATACCCCCACCTAAACGGGACAATACTAGCCCTTTACCAGTTAACCGTGGTAACAAGTAGGTCAACTGCGCCAATTCCACCTGGAGCTTACCCTCACGGCTTTTGGCCCGAGCAGCAAAAATATCAAGAATCAATTGGGTCCGATCAATCACACGGACCCCTAATTTTTCAGTTAAATTGCGGTGTTGGACCGGACTTAGTTCATCATCAAAAATAACTAAATCAGCTTCTTGAGCATGAACCAGCTAAGTGAACCTCCTCCAACTTTCCAGAACCAATATACGTAGCCACGTCAGGGAAAAGTCCTTTTCTGAGTATAAACAGTTGCCACTTGGGCCCCGGCTGTCCGGGCTAACTCTTTTAATTCAGCTAAGTTTTCTGCCACTTCCCGACTGGAGGTCTC
>DHRX01000079.1:12821-14570 GCA_002408345.1 Firmicutes bacterium UBA5301
ATCTCCAAAAAGTCACCTTCCTTTAGTCTCCACTACTCTATTCCAAACTGTTCAGCTCATAAATTAAACGCAGCCCTTCCAAGGTCAGCAAGGGATCAACCCCATCTACTACTGGACACAGGGGCCCGATGACACTAGCTAATCCACCGGTAGCTACTACTTTTGACTCCTGGCCCAACTCTTCTTTAATCCGCCGAACTAGCTCATTGACCTGGCCGATAACACCATAAACAATACCCGACTGCATACTTTCCACCGTATTTTTGCCAATAACCCGCTTCGGTAAGCTCAGCTCAATCTGGGGCAACTTGGCCGTACGGTTAAATAGGGCATCTAGGGAAATCGCTACGCCTGGCAAGATCGCCCCGCCTAAATATTCGCCAGCATCCGAAATAACGTCAAAAGTAGTTGCTGTTCCAAAATCAATACAGATTAAAGGGGTACCATAACGCTGAATACCGGCGACAGCATTGACGACTCGGTCAGCCCCTACCTCCTTAGGGTTTTCGTACCGAATAGGGATACCGGTCTTGACCCCAGGTCCGATTACTAAGGGGGTCACTCCCCACCGAGTAGCAATAGCGTCTTGAAACGCCGGGGTCAGTGGGGGGACTACCGATGAAACGATAGCTGCTGTTAATTGAACAGGGTTTAACCCGTTTAAACGAAACAAACCATAGATAGTTGCGCTATATTCATCAGCGGTTTTATGGGCATCAGTTGTGATGCGCCAGTAGGTTTTTAGCGCCGTTCCGTCAAATAAACCAATAGTAGTTTCGGTATTACCAATATCAACGGCTAATAGCATGATAACGCCCCTTAAGTGCTCGATAGAGTAAAGTTACAATAATAACGGCTAAAATTAACTCTGGAATGCCATGAGTTACTGCGATAACCAGCACAGCTTGGGCTGGCATAAAACCGGTAATTACAAACATACTGAGAACACCACCAGTATTGGTAGCTGTGCCCAAAGCCGCCGCTAACCACGGTCGCTTAGTCCAGCGGTAAATATACGCAGCTACGATACCGATAAAGATTCGGGGTACAATTGAGACGAGGGGGTTAGCAAACGCCGGGTTACTAGGGTACAAAAAACTATAGATACCAAATATAGCTCCAACCAGACCACCAACTACCGGACCTTCTAAAATACCGGCCACAATCGCAGGGATGTGCATGATCGTTGCTAATTGACCGGTCGGCATCGGAATACGCCCTATCGGGGTTGCCGCCAATACAATTGAAATAGCGCTGAGCATGCCAGCCATTACCGTTTGACGCACTGCAATCTTCATTATTAAAATGCACCTCCGTTCCAGTCCCCAAGTTCCGGGGTACCGGACGATTTGTAATGACAATTCTCTATGCGGTAAAGTATTCCTTTAGAATATGGATATAGAAAAGAGGGATTTTTGTGAATTTATTTAGCTTAATCTGGTTGTTTTTCCTCATCTCCGCCTTATACCCTATGTTTCAGCAGCACCTTACCGTTCAAAAACGGTTACAGACCCTACACAGTATCGAACAAAAACGTCAAAGTCGAGCTATCACCCTAATTCACCGTCAAGAAGCCTTAAGCCTTTTCGGTGTACCCCTTCGCCGTTTTATCAACGTAGAGGACTCAGAAGAAATTCTGCGGGCGATCCGGCTGACCCCAGACGAGATGCCTATTGATATTGTGTTGCACACCCCCGGTGGATTAGTATTAGCTGCTGAACAGATCGCCCATGCCATCAGACGCCACCC
>DHRX01000079.1:14732-15046 GCA_002408345.1 Firmicutes bacterium UBA5301
ATGTCTGGTGGCACCTTAATTGCCTTAGCCGCCGATGAAATTGTTATGGATGAAAATGCGGTTTTAGGACCGGTAGACCCGCAAATCGGTAATTTCCCAGCGGTCTCCATTATTAAAGCGGTGGAATCCAAGGATATCAACAAGGTCGATGATGAAACCTTAATTCTGGCCGATGTTGCTCGTAAAGCCCTGAAGCAATTAAAAGAAGTCGTCTACCAAGTCCTAACTACAAAATTTGCTCCCGAACAAGCCCAAGCCATTACCGAGGCCTTAACTTGTGGCCAATGGACCCATGATTATCCGATTACCGTCGA
>DHRX01000084.1 GCA_002408345.1 Firmicutes bacterium UBA5301
TACTGTTTACCACCAGTTTCAACAACTGCGTACATTAGACATGCACCTCCTCACTCTCAGACTCGCCGGAAAAAGGTAACCAAGAGCTTGGCTTTTACCACAAAACCTTTCCCGCGCGGTTAGGGCGCATAGAAATATGCTAAATCATTCTACCACAGCGATAAACCGAGTGTCAATGTTGTCACTAGATTCACCGTTAAACTGGATAATCTTCCCTTTAGCATAGGTCCTAAATACCCGAGTAATCTCCACCTCTACCAGTTGGCCCACTAACTCACCGCCGTTAACTATATCAATAACATAACCCTCAACCCTAGCGATCCCATCCTTAGGGTTAGTCGCATGAGGCTCTTCTACAACTAGCTGAAGGCGCTGTCCTTCTTTGACTGGAACGGCTTTAGCTTTAACCTCTTCTTCGGAGCCAATAATTATTTGAGCCAGAGTTAAATGCAAGGCCTGATTACCTTTAATAAAAATGGTACGCCCTGTCTCTTCCTCTAAACGCTTTAAATTAGCTCCTCCAGAACCAATCAACAATGCTGCCACTGATGGGTGAACAATAACTAAAACAGCTGCAACCTCGTCCCTATTTTGCAAGAGATTTCTAATTTGCCGTTCCGTATTAATAGCTACTGTTTCCTCGGATAGAATCCGACCAGCACCTTCACAGTAGGGACAGGTTTTTTGCATAGTTTCATCTAAGTCCCGCTTTACTTTTTTACGGGTAATCTCCACTAATCCCAACTGCGTAAAACCAACAACATTGGTTTTAACCTTATCCCGTTTGACTTCTGCTTGAAGAAGATCCAAAACCTGCTGTTGGTCATCTTCACTCTCCATATCAATAAAATCAACTACAATAATCCCGGCCATGTTCCGTAATCGAAGCTGCCGAGCAATCTCTTTTGCGGCATCTAAATTTGTTTTTAAAACAGTGTCTGCCAAATTATTAGTGGATCCAATATACTTGCCAGTATTAACATCAATACTGACTAAAGCTTCCGTCTCATCAATAACTAAATAACCACCACAATCTAACCAAACTTTTCGTTTAAGAGCTTTCTCTATCTGCGGCTCAATTCCAAAGTAGTCAAATACTGGGGTATTCGAGTTGTAATAAGTTACTCGCCGCCGCATCTTTGGTGACAGGGTACCCAGCATCTCACGAATGCGCTCATACTCTGCCCGAGAATCAACTACCAATCGATTAACATCTTCACTAAAATAATCCCGGACAATCCGGCTAACCATATCGTAATCTTTATGTAACAACGCCGGCGCCCGAACCGAACCGGCTTTCCTTTGAATTTTTTCCCAAACCCGTAGCAGATACTTGGTATCTCGTTTTAGGTTTTTTTCGGTTTGCCCCTCAGCCGCTGTCCGAACAATTACCCCCATTTGTTGAGGTTTAATCTTTTCGGCAATCTTTTTTAAACGTTCTCTTTCAGTAGGGTCTTCAATACGACGGGATACGCCAATGTAGTTAACAGAAGGCATTAAAACCAAATATCTCCCTGGTAGGGTTAGCCCAGTTACTACCCGGGCTCCTTTAGTGCCAATTGGTTCTTTAGTTATTTGGACAACAATTTCTTGACCTACCTTAAGAACATCATTAATTTTCGGTTTCTTTTTCTTGCTGTTGGCTACTAAATCCTCAGCTATTTCTTCATCCGCAAACCCAACTAGAGCATCTTCAACATATAAAAAGGCATTTCGCTCTAAACCAATATTCACAAAAGCCGCCTGCATTCCCGGCAAAACATTTTCTACCCGGCCTTTATAAATATTTCCGGCTAACCGTTGATTAAAGGTTCTTTCAATAAAAAGCTCCATAATCCGGCCATCTTCTAAAAAAGCCGCTCGCTTTTCACTATAATCAGCATTGATAATTATATCCGTACTCACATTAACACCTCCTCTCCACCTTAGGCGTATTATTTAATCAATAAGAGTAAACAATTGGCCTTCTTGCTCAAAAAATAGGCCAGTACGTTCTGCCAATATCCCAGGCTGAGTTAAATCTAGGTTCAGTAACCCCAAGACCTCCTTAGGATTGGTAGCCCCATCGGAACCCGCTGCTAACAACATAAACAACTCGACCTGTTTTAGGTCAACATTTTTAACGGAAAGGTCTAAAAGATAAGGACGAATGTCCACTTCTCTTTTACGCCTCTTTTTCTGCCGTAAAACTAAAAGCGTTTCTTTCTCTAGTATATCTAAAATAAGCTTAGAGAGTGTTGCGTAATTGATTTCCGGTGACACTCGGATTCTTACTTGGTAGGCAGCACGATTAATTACTGCTAAAGGAGGAGCAGAAAGGGACAATTGTTGAGCTTTCTCTACCCGACATCCCGCTGGCAGCACCTGATTCATCTTCTCCATAAATTTCTCAGGTATTATCGGCTCCGTTAAAGAGAAATCTACTAGTTCCACTTTACTATTTATACCTAAGGCCAATGCAGGACCATAGACAATCTTCGGCATAGGATGAAAACCTTCAGAATAAGTGATAGGTAATCTAGCCCTATTTATCCCCCGTTCTATCAATCTAGTTAAGTCAAGATGGGATATAAAACGTAAATCCCCTACTTTAGTATATTGAGCACGTACACGGTGATTATGCACACTTCTTCCCCCAAATAGGTTAGCGATAAACCAAACGGTTAGCAACCTTTAAGTTGGGACAGACGCCACAGTCGGTGCAACCAGAACGACAGTCTGCGGTAGGCTGTCCACGCAATGCTTGGCGATACTCCTCGAGTAAATAGGCTTTATCTATTCCACTATCTATAACATCCCAAGGTAGAACCTCGGTAAAATGACGGGTACGATTGGCGTAAAAAGCCGGGTCTATTCCGGCGGCTTGGAAAGCTTCGCTCCATCTTTCTGGACTAAAAAACTCACTCCAACCTTCTAGCTTAGCACCACGCTGCCAAGCAGCTTGAATAGCGGTTGCAATCTGACGATCCCCTCGAGCTAGTACCCCTTCAATAAAACTAGTTTCGACCTCATGATATTTTAAGGAAAGGTTCCGAGCCCCACGAAAGAGGCTCTCTAAAAAACGCTGCTTCTCCTGAAGTTCCTCCCGAGTATTTTGAGCAACCCACTGAAAAGGTGTAAAGGGTTTTGGCACGAAGCATGAAGCACTTACATTTATTTTTAAATTACCCTTTATATCTTCCTTAGGTCTTTGGAAAAACTTATCCTTAACCTTGTACGCCAATTCCTTGATTCCCATCACATCTTCCATTGTTTCCCCCGGAAGCCCTATCATGAAATACAGCTTAACCGTAGACCAGCCTAAATTAAATGCCGTTTCCACAGGTCTAAGTATTTGCTCCTCCGTCAGATTTTTGTTTATGACATCTCTCATCCTCTGGGTTCCCGCCTCCGGCGCAAATGTAAGCCCTGACTTGCGAACCTCCTGCAATCTTTCAATAATATCAAAGGTCATAGAATCAAGCCTCAGCGATGGAAGTGAAATGCTTATATTTTGATTTTCATATAAATCCAGAAGCTTAATGGTCAAATCAGGAAGGCATGAATAGTCCCCTGAGCTTAGAGAGGTTAATGATATTTCATCATGACCGGTTGATGATATGAGAGTTTCCGCTTGCTTGACCAACGTGTCTGCCTTCCTTTCCCTCACAGGTCTGTAAACCATTCCCGCCTGACAAAACCGGCACCCTCTTGTACAGCCTCTGAATAATTCCAAAACCACCCTGTCATGAACCACATCAATGTACGGTAAAATACTTTTTTCGGGATAATATGCTTTGTCTAAATCTTTAATTATTCTCTTTTTGATTATTTCCTTGGCATTTTCATTCAGTACCTTTCTTCCCTTAATGGTGCCATCGTCATTATAGATTTCCTCATAAAACCGGGGAACGTAAATGCCGTCTAACTCCGCTGCTTTCTCAAGAAAACTGAGTTTATCAAAACCTTTTTGCTTCTCTCCATTATATAGATTAAGAAGTTCAGGCAAAAGCTCTTCCGACTCACCAACCGTAAATAAATCAACAACCTCATACAGCGGCTCAGGATTATACACACAAGGTCCTCCCCCAATCACCAAGGGCATATCATTTCCCCTATCCTCGGATTTAATAGGTATTCCTCCTAAATCCAACATGTTTAAAACGTTTGTGTAACTCATTTCATACTGGAGGGTAAAGCCCACAAAATCAAAGACTGTCAATTCATC
>DHRX01000112.1 GCA_002408345.1 Firmicutes bacterium UBA5301
GGTGGCAGCCACCGAGGCGGCTAACTGTTCCGTTGTACAAGGGGCGATGATCCCCTTACTAACCCTGGGTATCCCCGGGTCTCCCGCTGCCGCTGTAATTTTAGGGGCGCTACTCCTCCATGGTTTGCGGCCCGGTCGTGAGCTTTACACTACCTTTGGCAACATCACCTACACCTTTATCTTCTCGTTTTTCCTAGCTGTCCTAATTATGTTCATCCTCACCGCCTTAGGCTCCCGGTATTTTGCCCGCCTAATTACAGTTCCCTTTCAGTATTTGGTACCGTTAATCGCCTTTTTGAGTGTAATCGGTTCCTATGCTATTCGCAATAACTTTACCGATGTCTGGATCATGCTTTTCTTTGGCTTTGCTGCTTACTGTTTACGTAAGTTAGGCTTCCACTCCGGCCCGTTAGTACTAGGGTTAATAATGGGGCCTTTTGCCGAACAAGGGCTGGTTCAATCAATGCTAATGGGAAAAGCTTGTGGCTCTGTAGCTAAAGTCCTTTTTACCCGCCCCTTATCCCTAGTATTAATTGGGCTATCTCTCCTGTCCGCTTGTTGGCCAATTATTAGCCGCTACAGAAAGGGAAGTGATCAACCGTGGGAAACACAGATCTGATTTCGGCTCTGCTCATATTAGGGGTTACCGCTGTAGCTTACCAGCAATCCCAGGAATTTAGTTACTACGGTCGGATTTTTGTCAACTGGGTCCTGCTCATCATGTCAGGGCTTAGCGTTATTCTGCTAATCAAAGGTTTAGTCCGTAAAGAACGGTTAGCTTTCTGGTCAACAGGTAGCCAAAAAGGCCAGGTTTTCCTGGTGATTATCGGCCTAGTTAGCTATCTCGGATTAATGCCGTGGGCCGGCTTCCTACTCACCAGTATAATTGGCTTTACTAGCCTCTGCCTACTATTAACACCTGCTAAAAAAAGAAAGAACCTACAGACCTGGCTCAAAGCTATCGGGGTGGCAATTACGGTTACCATCGCCTTTTACGGTGGGTTTAAATACTTACTAGCAGTTCCACTACCCATAGGGGTTTGGTTGAGTTAATAAGGGCAAATAAAGACGTGGATTCCCCTAAGAACCCACGTCTTTATTATGTGTTAAATATTCTTTTATTTTATGGCCCCGTAAATTACCAGCTCACCATTGTCAATCATTTTCCAAGCCTGACCGCTCCAATCATAGTGAAAAGATTTATTATCCTTGGTATTAACCCGGATCGCTACTATCGACTTAATACACGCATCTGCATTTCTAATTACCGGTCGATTCGGGTTATACGGATAAGGTTGGTCATCCCGGTCAATTGACCACTGGGACCGGTCAGGAACCACCGGCTGATGTAGCGGACTAATAAACCGGTAAGGGCCTTCACCATCTAAGCGAGCCCGACCATCGGCTACTACAATTTTTGAGGTTTGTAAGGGGATCCCTTCCCGCTCAAAGGCTATTAGATACTTTAAGCTACCCGACAATTTATCCCCATCCCGATAACGAGTATTGGCCGGAAAATCAATCCAGGGGAATTTCGACCAGAACTGACCCTGAGGATATTTCTGTTTAATATCGGCCAGATCAAAGCTCATGCTGTAACCATCAGCAGCAAAAACTGTAATGTCCGTAGCATCTTTCCGGATCCCAGCATCCTTTAACAAGGTCCAGACATCAATACCAACATATTCGGTATAGTAGTCGCCAGACTTGGCTGTATCGAGAGCCATAAACTGTTTGGTTTTCGGTAAACTCCGTAGTTTTTCCCGTGTGTAGAAAACCGCCGGAGCCTCTGGGGTATTAGGGGTATCATCCTTGTCCCCCGGCAAACGTCCAACCCTAATTTCCTCTTCATTAGTAAACCCGTCACCATCTGAGTCTAAACCGCCAATAAGGAGACAAGCTTCCTGGGATCGGCCAGCCTCTAAATAGGCTAATCCATAGGCGTTAAGGGTCTGTTTGCTATCCCCATATGGTGGCTTTAAACCGTAGACTTCATGACAATATTCACAAGAATTCAAGTATTTCTTCCCTACCTGCCCTCCGGTGTGGCAGAGGTAACAGTTATCTAACTTACTACCCTGGGCGTCAGGATAAGCTAATAAAAACTGCTCACTATCATAGTCGTTATCATGAGCCTTATAAGCTGTTAACCCATGGGGAGCAAGTATTATTAAAAAGACCAATAACAACAAACCATAAAATTTTTTATTCGTTAACATCATTTGCACCTCACCTCTCCCCAATGCTTAATAGGTCCGAAATACCCAATCTAGGAAGGGGTTAGTAACCCCAGGATTACCTACAGATTCTAGTGCTCCACCATAAAAAACCACCTGATATTCAGTAGCTGGTTGAAGCCGCGGGGAAATAACTAGCTTAGCTCCATCTACCTGAATATTAGTTTCAACAGGAGCACCGTTGCTCTTCTTAAAGACCTGGACCTTATCAAGATCGCTAATTTTAATAGCTTGATCAAAAACGACTTTCAAAGAGCTATTAATAGAGACCTCCTGGCCCGGTGCTGGATCAGCGAAAAGTAAAGTTATCTCTTTGGTCGCTACCGGTACTATCTCTGAAAAGGGACCATAGCCAAATTCATTACCAGCCCGAACTTTAAAGTAGTAGGTACCGCCAGCAACCAAACCACCATTACCTTGACCAGAATAAACGGTGCTGGTTTCTTGGAGTAACCACTCTTCTCCGGGGTTAGGATCCCGTCTGAAATCATAAGCTAAGTTAAAATGGCCATCGGGAACTCTAGCAAAATAAAGATGATAACGGTCGGCATTGGCAACTGGATCCCAATTCGCCGTAACCTGCTGGGAATTGAGAGCGGTTACCTGTAGATTCCGGGGAGCCGCTGCCGGTGGGTTACCTAACATAACCGTTGTATTCGCTACATAACGAGGCCCAGCGGGACTAATTAAATTAACGGTTAGCGCCTGGGCACCGGTCTGAGTAGGGTTGATAACACCTGGAAGTAGTAAGAAAAGATTAGTACCTGGTTTTAAGCTATCTTTAGCGTCTTTAGCAATTTGTAGTGTAAAACGAACCCCTGTTGCCGTCTGAGTAACTTGGGTTGGCCCAGTTAAAATAGAATAAAAACGGTCTTTTTCCTCTTTGTACTGTAGGCTAGCCAAACTACAACCGGGGTTAGCGGCGAGTAGATCACCCTGAACTAAATTGTAACCTTTAGGAAAATCTACCTGAACCTCTAATCCAGCCGGTAAGTCTAGCGGTCCCGTGCTATTAAGAGTAAACGTATACTGCCCCGTTTCACTAGGGACAAAAGAAGTTGACTGTACTTTATTGACATTTAAGTCCGTAGCTTGGGCCGCTACACTAAACGCAGATAGTAGTACCAAGCCAATTAGCACGATAACCCTGAAAAAGAGTTTATCCCTATACATTACCTGTTCACTCCCTTGTCTCGGTGTGGGCAAAAAGGCCATGACTACAACGGAGTTTGTGGCCATGGCCTTCTAAATATCAGTAACTAATCTGCTCTAGTACAATCTAAATAGCGGTTCACCGCCGATGGTAAATTCTTTGATAATCTTTTGGGCTTCAGCTGAAACAATCCAGTTAACCAAGTTCATAGCTTGCTTATAATTAACATGGGAATGAAGCAAGGGGTTTACTGCAATAATGCCGTAGGGGTTGAACATAACCGGATCCCCTTCGAAAAGTACCTGTAATTCCATGGTATCTTTCCTTGCTAACCAAGTGCCCCGGTCAGCAATAATATAAGCGTTCTTTTCATCGGCCATAGTTAAACAAGCGCTCATACCTTGACCTGCTGCTAAATACCAGGATCCCTTAGGATTAATGCCCGCTACCTTCCACAGCTCTAATTCTTTTTTGTGGGTACCAGAATCATCACCACGAGATACGAAAGTTGCCTTTTTGTTGGCAATACGACCTAAAGCATCGGCTGCATTTTTAGCGTTCTTAACATTAGCCGGATCAGACTTAGGTCCAGCAAGAACATAGTCATTATACATAACGTCTTTCCGGTTCACACCATACCCTTCAGCAACAAATTTATCTTCTGAAGCTCGGGCATGGACCAGGATCACATCGGCATCGCCATTCTCACCGATAGCAATGGCTTTACCGGTACCTACAGCGATTACATCAACTTGGACATCATATTTAGCTTCAAACACTGGTAAAAGTACATCTAACAGACCGGTATCTTGGGTACTAGTTGTTGTAGCTAAAATTAAACGATCTTTGGCTAATACACCTGGAGCTAAGGCTATAACTAGAAGTGAAGCCAGTAGCACCCACTTAGTAAGGGACTTAAAATTAAGACTTTTCATTAAGATCCTCCTTTAGATTAATTCCCGACAAACGCATAATAGCGTTATGTCTAAGAAGACATAATGTTAGGTGTATTGTTCTACCACTTTAGCAGTAATTCCTTTATAGAAAATAAAAAAAAATGCGCAGGCGGCCCAACCTGCGCTCAAAACAAATTTGCCAATATTACTTCATCACCATTACAGAAGTCGATTTTACTAAGGCGGTCACCCGATCTCCTTCAGCAATCGCTAGGTCATTGATGGAACCCGCAGTAATCAAAGCAGTTAGCTGATTACCGGCACAATCCATTATAACCTCAGCAACCGGTCCATTAACCTGAATCTTCTTAACTGTAGCTGGAAGTTGATTGCGTCCGCTAATCTTCATTTGAATCCTCCTTTCAGGCGATGTCAATCACTGGCATATTTTCCCCTGATTTTCTTTAAGCATACGTTAAGAACGGTAAGTTAAACAGAATAACCGCCAAATCAGAATAATACTATCGCCTAAAAGAATCATAGTTACTAACAATGAACCGTAACCTAGGCTCGTTCTTATTCCTAAAGCCACCATGATTTGCCCTATCACAATAAGAAATACTAATAAAGAGACTAACATTTGAATTATTAAGATATGGGTAATAGTCAAACCCCTGATCTGCTCAGCAATTTTCAGCGGAATCTCTGTCGCCTTTTTCCCCGGTAGACTTAATATCTGTCGTGGATCCTTAACTGTGCTCATCCACCAAACTAAGGGCAGTAACAGAACCGCCCCGGGTAAAACAAGCAAGGGGGCCAACAGCAATTCTCCGAGGTTCTTTTCTGACCAGGAATCAGGTTCTCCGGTAAGAGAAAAATGGGTAGGTATCTGCGGGGGTAGTTCCGAATAATAACGCACCGGGTAATAAAGAGCGGCCACACTAAATAGTAAGGTCAAACTAATTATTACCCAGTGCCAACGGTTCAATCCTTGCATAGCCTGGACCAACCTATTTCAGTTCAAATACGGCATGAACGGTAATACTAATCTGTTTGTCACGAGTTGAAGTGTCATAGATACCGCTACTGGAAACCATGGTTGAGTAGGGTTCAGTAATCTGAAAAACACCCGATCTAATCGAACGAATTTTGCCTAAAGTCAAGTCGGTATTCACCAACATTTTCTGGGCTCTATCCCTGGCGTTAACTGTAGCATCTGAAATTAAGTCCTTCTTGAGATTATCGATATCTGAATAGAAATACTCTAAATTAGAATACTGAATAATAATCCCGCTCTCCAATAAACCGCTAGGGCTTAATGCCCAACTTTCGATCTTATCAATATCTGTAGAAATAACCATAATCGATTGCTCAAGGTTATAGCCGCTAAACCCAGTATTATCATACTCCTTATACGCATTAATAGGCTTAACGGTAATATCATTTTTGGTAATACCTTTACTTTGTAGCTCAGAGAGGAGTTTCTTAGTACTCTCTTCTAAGCGCAGGTAACCTTCTTTGATCTGGTTAGGTGTAGCAGTTTCCCGTAAGGTAATACTCCACTTTACTGTATCAGCCTCGAATTCCGCGGAAGCAGAGCCGGTAACACTAGCGGTATGCTGGGGCTGCCGGGCTTGGTAGAAAAACACCCCTAAAATCGTTGCTGAAAGAACTAGGGCTAAACCAACAATAGTTGCTATCTTTAGCTGTGATTTCAATAGTACCATCCCCCAATCTATTTTATTATAGCATTGCTAATACCGTAGCTTCTCGATTAATCTTTTCCACTCCAAGAATTAATTTACATGGTATACTTCCTGGTAGAGCTTACGCGTGACCTGAACAAAGTCTGTCGGTCCTAGCTCTGTAGGATAAGACATCAATAACAAAGGAACAGCCGGCTGTTTCGGCTGATAGGGTGGCTGGTGATAGCGGTAAGGATGAAGTTTAAACCCCATCCGTTGATAAAAGCGGATCCTTTTCTCTGCTGAAGGCGTCTCTGGCCTTTCTACTTCCAGAATAATTCGACGTGATGTTTTCTTAGTTAACCCCTTAATTACTCGACTCCCATACCCTCTACCCCGGTATTTCCGATTAATCGCGAAATGCTCAAGAAAAATAAAAGAATCTAAGTTCCAGTACGCATAAAAACCCACTAAAGCATTGTCTTTGTAGACCGGCTTTACCTGGTAATTAGGGTTCTTAAGGACTTCCTGTTGCTGTTTAAAGTTGCGACGTTCACATTCTGGAAAAGCCTCTGTGTAAATCTGCCATAAATCTGCTAGTTCATCCAATTAAAATATTCGTACCCCTTCTTATTTATATTCTCATTTGTTATACATTGGGCAAATCTGCGGGAAAATCCTCTTTACTTAAACTGGCTAAAACATCTTAGGCTTTTAGCGCATAACATGTGCTGAGGTGATTGAAAATGGAAGGGTTAGGCAACCACTACTCTGATTTAGCCCGGCGTCTTTTGGAATACATCCACGACGAAACCAGTGATTCCCTCTATTATCAGGAACTGGCTATGCAAGCCCCAGATGCCCGTGCTAAGCAACTTTTTACCGAGTTTGCCGAAGA
>DHRX01000051.1:0-950 GCA_002408345.1 Firmicutes bacterium UBA5301
CCTAAAGCTCCGTAGGTACAGGTATGAGAATCAGCGCCGATAACCAAGTCACCAGGGCCTACTAGACCTAATTCTGGTAAGAGACAGTGTTCAATACCCATAGTCCCCACATTAAAACGGTGGGTGAGCCGGTATTTTCGAGCAAAATCCCGGAGTTGTTTGGCCTGTTCCGCCGATTTAATATCTTTGTTTGGCACGAAATGGTCTGGGACCAGTACAACTCGGTCTGGATCAAAGACGGCGTCAACCCCTAGTTTAGTAAATTCCTCAATAGCTACCGGGGCGGTAATATCGTTACCTAACGCCAAGTCGATCTGGCAGTTAATGAGTTCACCAGGTTCCACCTGGTCTTTGCCGGCATGGGCGGCTAAAATTTTCTGGGTCATGGTCAGCCCCATAATTTACTCACTCCTGTCCTGTGTTGTAATAGGGGAATTATGTAATGAGCGGTTTAAAGCCCGCAAATAAGCTTTTGCGCTAGCTAAAATAATATCGGTACTACTACTACGACCTGTATACTGCTGGCCATCGCGACTAATTTTAGCGGTGACTTCACCTAAAGCATCCTTACCGCCGGTCGCTGCTTCGATTGACCAGGAATCTAGGTAGACAGAAACTCCGGTAGCCCGTTCGATGGTCCGGTAAACGGCGTCTACCGGACCGCTTCCGGTCGCAGCTTCTTGTAATAGCTCCGCTCCACGGCGTATAATAACCGTAGCTGTAGGGACAGTACTGTTTCCGCTGGCTACATGGAGGTAATCGAGGGCAAAGACTTCTTCAATCTTTTGGGTTTCGTCTTCAACGATGGCATGTAGATCTCCGTCGCTAACGGTCTTTTTCTGGTCGGCCAGCTCAATAAAACGCTGGTATGCTTTGGCAACTTCAGTATCGTTTAAGGTATAACCCAGCTCGACTAAGCGGGCCTTAAAGGCGTGGCGTCCTGAATGCTT
>DHRX01000051.1:1326-4462 GCA_002408345.1 Firmicutes bacterium UBA5301
GCTATTTCTTCTAAAGCAGCGTTGCCAGCCCTTTCTCCCAAACCGTTGATGGTACACTCAACCTGCTGAGCACCGGCTCGAATAGCGGCTAAACTGTTAGCTACCGCTAAGCCTAAGTCGTTATGGCAGTGGACACTAAGACGAACTCTATCGAGACCAGGGGTATTTTCCCGTAGATAAATAAGAAGCTGGCTAAACTCCTCAGGGGTGGTATAACCAACAGTATCAGGAATATTGATAATATCAGCACCAGCAGCTATTACCGCTGCGATTATTTCTCGTAAGAACTCTGGATCGCTACGGGTAGCGTCTTCAGCAGAAAATTCTACTAGTTCAGCTTGCTTTTTGGCTAAGTTCACAGCCGCTACCGCTTGTTCTAGAACTTGCGGACGGGAACTACGTAGTTTATACTGAATGTGAATATCAGAGGTAGCGATAAAGGTATGGATAACCGGACAAACGGCACCCTTTACCGCTGCGCTGGCAGTAGTAATATCTTGGGGAATGGCCCTGGCTAAACCAGCTACCGCACAATCTTTTACACTACTAGCTACCGCTTGGACAGCGGCGAAATCACCAGGGGAGGCCATCGGGAAACCGGCCTCAATAATATCAACCCCTAGCCGTTCCAACTGTTTAGCGATGGATACTTTTTCGGCTGCATTAAGGTTAACACCAGGTGTTTGTTCGCCATCGCGTAGAGTGGTATCAAAGACGTAAATCTTCCGCACAGAAATCCCTCCTGACTACTAAGCTCCTAAGAAGTGCGGGCTTATTCAATTTTTCTTACTATAGTATAATGCTGGAATTGTGTCAATGCTCAAAGCCTCTTTAAGTCCTTGCCAAAATGGGGGAAATAGGTTATATTAATAGTGAAATAGTTCACAAAACGATGCCAGGCTATTTCACTGTACCGGATGGTGACGGCCATCCGGCTTTTTATTGACAGGAAAGGGGTATTTTTATGGTTGAACCCAAGTTTAAAAGATTGAAGCTTTTTTTAGGCTGGACCTTTGGTCTTTCCTGGACCCTAGCCCTAATCTTTTATTTATCCGGGGCCCAATGGGGGCAGGGCTTAAGCACTGTACTGGTAGGTGCTTTATATATGGCGATCCCGGCGCTCTGCGCTATCGGCATTCAAAAACGTTTTGGTCAACCGCTCAAAGAATCATTACGGCTCTCTTTGCGGTTTAACCGTTGGTTTTTGGTAGCTTGGCTTTTGCCGGTGGTCATTATTTTGTTAGCTACCGGTCTAAGTATATTACTTCCCGGGGTTAGTTTTTCACCGGGGATGGAAGGATGGGCAGCTAGATTTCCTGATCAGCCGCTACCGGATTTACCGATCCATCTCTATTGGTTGACCTTGATTCAAGGGTTAGTTGCCGGGGTAACGATTAATGCAGTATTTGCTTTAGGGGAAGAGGTTGGCTGGCGGGGGTTGCTGCTAACAGAGCTCTCCCATGTTGGATTTTGGCGGGCTAGTTTAATAATCGGTACTGTCTGGGGCATTTGGCATGGGCCGTTAATCTTGCAAGGTCATAACTACCCTAATTATCCGGTACTAGGTATTTTCATGATGATTCTTTTTTGTATTTTGATGACGCCGCCTTTAATTTTGGTAACGCAAAAAGCCCAATCGGTAGTAGCGGCAGCCATTTTTCATGGTACTATTAATGCTTTAGGGGCGCTACCATTATTAGTAATTGCTGGAGGAAACGAGCTTGGGGTAGGCTTGACCGGATTAGCAGGGATGGGCGGATTGGCGCTAATCAACTTGGGGATTGTACTTTATCGTCGTGGAACACGGTACCGCACCATTATCAACCATTGACCCTGTAGATCTCGGGTTTTGCCAATAACCTGGAAACCATGGCGCTGGTAAAGATGGAGGCCTGAAGTATTGGTTGGTCGTACTTCTAGGTTAAGAGTGGTTTGTCCGGTTTGGTCGCTTAGCTGCACAGCTTCTTGAAGTAACCGGCTACCGATACCTTGTCCCTGGTATTCAGGGAGAACGGCAAAGGAAAGGATACGGCCACCAGGTGTAGTGGCCTGAGTAGTTCGGGAAAAGCCGGAAAAGAGAAGACGATTTAGGGATAACCTAATTACCTCTCTACTAGAGAGGTGGTGCCAAAGCTGGGCAATTTCTTGGTTAAATCGGCCTTGAAAGACCGCTTTTACTAAGCGCCGGTTCAGGCTTTTTTCCTGGATAATGAGGGCACAGTAACCGACTAAACGTTGGTCTCGGGGATCAACAGCACCGATAACTGTACAGCCGGCTTGCATTAGTAGACGAAAGGAAATACTAACTATCTGCTGAACCCGTGGTTCCGTTTGGGGTCCGGGAGCAAAAAAGAAGTGCCAACTAGCTGGGAAGGCTTGGGTATAAACTTTAGCGATACCGGCTGCTTCCGTTGGAGCAAGGATCTTGATATTGATCTATGGCACCCCCTCCCAGTTATTCTGGCATATCTACTTTGGGATATTCTTCTGTGGGTTCTTCTTCAGCTATGAGGTCACGTAGAGGAACAATTTCTAGCCCTTTAGCTCGCAGACCTTGGATAACTGCGGGTAAAGCTTTAACCGTTGCCGAACGGTCACCGCCTTCATTACGGATTAGGGCGCCACTATCATGGAAAAGAATAATATCCCCGCTTTTAACTCGGGAGAGGACACTATGAACAATCTGGTCTTTAGTGACCCCGTAGCGCCAGTCTCGACTAGAAACGGTCCAGAGTACTACTTGTTGTCCCAGTAAATTAGCTAAACGACGAAACCGACTGTCATACATACCACGTGGTGGACGGATATATTCTGGGTATTTACCCGTAATAGCGGTAATTATTGCTGTTGCTTCTGTTACTTCTCGTTGTAATTGGAAAGATCCTAGGGTTGGGATATTAACATGATTATAGGTATGGTTGCCGATTTCGTGGTCAGCCACGGCTATCTGCTGAGCGATTTCTGGATATTTATCGACATGGGAGCCGACTAGAAAAAAAGTAGCTGGAACATTGTATTCCTTAAGGATAGCTAGAATGTCAGGGGTGTATTCAGCGCTAGGGCCGTCATCAAAAGTGAGGGCAACCTGGTTAGATAAGCGGTTACCATGCCGGAAAATATCGGGTTGGTGGCCAAA
>DHRX01000051.1:4728-5457 GCA_002408345.1 Firmicutes bacterium UBA5301
AAGATAAAAAGAATCGTAAAGGTAGCGATCCAGGTAATTAAACGTAAATACTGTCTGATGTTGACCATGTTATCCCCTAAAAATGTGTGATAATAGATTATACGATATTTCTTTCATTTTGGCACACTTATCGGGGATAAAGCAACAATGAGATAATAAAAAGGAAGCATTACCCCTAATGGCTGGGGAGAATGCTTCCAATCGGATTTAATGCTTAACAAAGACGACATTAATGGCCTTAACTAGAGCGCTAACTTCGTCGCCTTCTTTAAAATTAGCATCACGTAAACTTTCGTGCGTCATCACGGACGTCACTAATGGTGATCCTGGTCATCCTTCCATGGTCATCTTTACTTGGGCCATAATGTTATCAGATTTAATTTCGGTGATGCGACCGGTTAATCTATTCCGGACCCCTGCTTCCATATAATCACCTCCTAAAAGTGGTGACGTTAGTTTTCCCGGCGGTTTTTTATCTAATACTGAGACTATAGAGTTATGGAGGACCTTTACTTTTTGTGGATGCTGTCTAGTCCGCCCAATTCTACCTGATTATGGACAGTTTATAGCATGTGATTAGCAAAACCAGGTTTACAATGATCCGCCATAGTCAGGCTATTGCTGAAAGAATTTTAGAGGAGTCAATCGTTTAGCGTTGACTATCAAGGGTCCTGGAAAAGGGGCACTTTAAAACTAGCACATAACCCTTTATTTCTGAAGGGTTATGTG
>DHRX01000051.1:5648-6810 GCA_002408345.1 Firmicutes bacterium UBA5301
AAAATGGAGAAGGAGTGAGTACAGTGACCGGCTATGATGAGTTAGTGAAGTTAAGGGTATTTGGACTTTCCGACATTCAGGCTTTGACCGGCAATGAAAAGACCGCCAACTCCATGTTGTCAAGATTAATAGGGAAGGGATTGGTCAGGAAAATCAGAAGAAATATGTATTCTTGCGTGAATCCAGCCACTGGCGAGCTCGTGGCTTCTCGTTACCAGATCGCTTGTGCCGTTAGCAGTTCTGCTTACCTGTCTCACCACACCGCCTTCGAGTTTCATGGGGTAGCTCATCAAGTTTATTACGAGATGTATGTGGGATCTCTAGCTAGATTTAGAGATTTTGAGTTCGGAGGAATCACCTACAGACGAGTTGCCCCCAAAATAGAACTGGGTGTTGTTGAACCGCGCAACACAGAAGGAGTAAGAGTCACTGATTTGGAGCGTACTGTTGTTGATAGTATCAATGATTTTGAGAAGATTGGTGGCTTTGAGGAATTGCTCCATTGTCTTTCAGCTATTCATTATCTTAATGAGGATAGATTAAAAACTTATCTTGACGCTTATGGCACGCAAGTACTCTATCAGAAAGTCGGTTTTCTCTTAGAGCAGTTCAGGCAGGATTTGCACTTGAGTCAAGCATTTTTTGATTATTGCAAAAGCAAGGTTGGTAACAGTACCCGTTATTTATCCAAAGAGGCAATTTATGGTGGTGTGTACAATCGAAAGTGGGGTCTTGTTGTTTCGGAAGGTCTGTTTGATTTAACTGACCAGGGAGGTGGCGAGCTTGTCTAGGTACGATGTGGTCTATTTGGGAAAAAGGGCCGAGGAATTGGGCTTTATTCGTGATACTCTTGAAAAGGTCTATCGTTTAGCTGATGTCTTGGAATACCTGAACACAAATCCGCTCTTCAAAGAGAGCCTAGCTCTTAAAGGCGGCACCGCCATAAACCTGATAATCTTCAATCTGCCCCGCTTGTCAGTAGACATCGACTTGGATTATCTGCTCCCATATAGTAGAGAGGATATGCTTAAGAATCGTGAGATCCTAAATGCCACAATCGACAGGTTTATGGTCTCCCAAGGTTATTCCCAAAGCCCCAAAACTAAAACACCTCACAGCCTAGACTCATGGGTCTATGAGTATGTGAATGGGGGAGGTAATC
>DHRX01000051.1:6952-7089 GCA_002408345.1 Firmicutes bacterium UBA5301
CATCAAAATAGAGATTAACTATTCGTTACGTGCCCACATACTTCCTGTCGAGGATCGTCCCATAATTACTGAATATTTCGCCACAGAATACCAGATCAAAACTTTGGCTCCTCTTCGCCATGCTTAATAGGGCTGCT
>DHRX01000177.1:0-3283 GCA_002408345.1 Firmicutes bacterium UBA5301
AAACTAATCGAATTAAATGAACTGCCTATCGATGAAACTAGCTGACCCAGCCATAATAACAGGTAATTTTTGTTGCTAAGTACAGCCATAATCTTTCTGGTTTCTTGCTCTTCCATGAGCGTAGCCCCCATCCTTTTATTGTCAGCAATCAGCTAAATACTCAACGATAGTTTCTGCCAATTCCTGGCTAATACCTTCTACTTCTTGTAAGTCTTGGGCGCCTAATTTTCGCAAATTCTTTACTGAACCGAAACGCTCCAATAACGCTTTCTTGCGTTTAGGCCCTACACCAGGGATATCGTCGAGTACCGAACGTAGAGCCCGCTTGTCCCGTAGTTTGCGGTGATAGTTTAAAGCAAACCGATGGGCCTCATCCCGCACCCTTTGGACCAAGTGCAAAGCAAAGGAATCCCGGGGCAGGTAAACCGGTTCTGATTCTCCCGGTAAAAACAGCAGCTCCTCTTCTTCCGCTAAACCGACAGTAGGAAACTCGGAAAATCCTAACTCCTCCATAACCTTTAGCGCCACATTAAGCTGACCCTTACCACCATCAATTAGTACTAAATCTGGGGTAGCCCCTAAAGAAGCATCGGTCTCATCAGCGTTCAGTAAGCGACTAAAGCGGCGCTGAATTACTTCCCGCATACTAGCGTAGTCATCAGGGCCTAGTACGGTCCGGATCTTAAAGCTCCGGTAGTCCCTATTCTTCGGTCTTCCCCCTTCAAAGACTACCATTGCAGCTACCGTATCACTACCCTGCAGGTTAGAGATATCGAAAGCCTCGATCCGGTAAGGTAGCCGGGGTAACCCTAGATACTCCTGTAACTGGAGCAGAGCCCCTTCAGTCCGTTCCCGTTCCAGCCCCCGCCTGGTTAGCTCTTCTTGGAGTAGTAAGGTCGCATTCTCACCGGCCATAGCTACTAACTGGTGCTTAGATCCCCGTTGGGGGACCCGTAGATAAACTCGGTGGCCAGCCTTTTCCTCGAGCCACCGCTCAATCAAATTGGCTGTAGCTACCGCTTCCGGTAACAAGATTTCCTGGGGATAAAGGCTCGCTTCTAAATAAAACTGGGGCAAAAACTCCTCTAGTACTTGGCTAGCGTCCTGTTCCCCCTCTTGTTCTAAGATAAACTTCTCCCGGCCAATCAAACGGCCATCCCGGACAAAAAAGACTTGGACGCAAATAACCCCAGACTCATCAAGAGCTAAGCCAAAGATATCCTGGTCCCCACCTCGTTCGGAAACTACATTCTGCCGGACCGTAATCCGTTCTAGCGCCGTAATCCGGTCGCGTAACTGGGCAGCCTCCTCAAAACGGAGCTCCTCAGCAGCGGTCTCCATTTTATTTTTCAGGTTCTTAATCAAACGATCGGTCCGCCCCTCGAAAATTAAAGCGATCTGATCGATCATCTCCTGGTACTCCTGAGGGTTCACTTGCCGGGTACAGGGCCCTAGGCACCGTTTGATGTGGTAGTTGAGGCACGGTCGGTCCGGCCACTGTCCAGCATCAAAACGGTTCCGACAGCTGCGGATAGGGTAATTCCGGCGGAGATAGGCTAGGGTCTCCTTTAACGCCGAAACATCAGTAAAGGGTCCGAATAAACGGCCAGCCCCTTTCTCCGGTCGCCGTACCAATAGTACTCGAGGGTAGGTTTCTGCCGTTATTAAGACGTAGGGGTAACTCTTGTCATCCTTAAGCTGAATATTATAGCGTGGTTTGTGTTTTTTAATCAGATTAGCTTCTAAGATTAGGGCTTCTACTTCTGTTGCGGTAACGATGTAGTCAAAATCAGCGATCTGGGAGACCAGGGCTTGAACCTTAACCTGACTGGGGTCCAACTTATTAAAATAGGACCGGAGCCGGTTACGGAGGGAAATCGCCTTTCCCACATAGATAATCCGGCCCCGTCCGTTTTTCATTAAATAGACGCCAGGTTGCAAGGGCACCAGCTTCAGCTTTTCTTTTAAGCGCTGTAGCCTAGCATCAGGCACTATACTCACCTAAGTTCAAAATTTCCCGCAAAAATTGGCCGGTAAAAGACTCCGGCACCTGGGCTACTTCCTCAGGGGTACCGGTAGCTATAACCTTACCGCCACCGTCACCACCTTCAGGTCCCATATCAATCAGGTAATCCGCTGTTTTAATTACATCTAAGTTATGCTCAATTACCAGAACCGTTTCCCCAGCCTCCACCAAACGGTGTAAAACCTCTAATAGTTTTTGCACATCATAAATATGCAGTCCGGTAGTCGGCTCATCGAGGATATAGAGGGTCTTACCGGTCGGTCGTTTACTTAGTTCCGTAGCCAGTTTGACCCGCTGGGCCTCTCCCCCTGAAAGCTCAGTAGCCGGTTGACCTAAACGAACGTAGTCTAAACCTACATCATGGAGGGTCTGTAACTTCCGCTTGATATTGGGGATGTTCTCAAAGAAACTGAGCGCCTCTTCCACCTGCATGTCCAGAATATCAGCGATAGTCTTCCCCTTATACTTCACTTCTAAAGTTTCCCGATTATACCGTTTCCCTTTACAAACTTCACAAGGCACATAAACATCAGGGAGAAAGTGCATCTCAATCTTATTGACCCCATCGCCTTTGCAAGCCTCACAACGGCCGCCTTTAACGTTAAAGCTAAACCGACCCGGCTTATACCCCCGAACCTTGGCTTCTGGAACTTCGGCAAACCCCCCCCGGATAAGATCGAAGACCCCTGTATAAGTAGCAGGGTTAGAGCGCGGGGTCCGACCAATAGGAGATTGGTCTACATTAATAACTTTGTCAATATAGGCCAACCCTTCAATAGACTGATGCTTGCCTGGTCGCTGGTTAGAATGGTAGAGCTGTTGAGCCAAAGCCCGGTAGAGAATATCGTTAATCAGTGTCGACTTCCCTGAACCTGATACCCCGGTAACACAGATAAAAGTTCCCAGGGGAAAAGCTACATCTAAATTCTTCAGGTTGTGTTCCGCTGCTCCGGTAACCCGCAGCCACTTCTGGTTCGGTGTACGGCGCAACGTTGGCACCCGGATACTGCGTTGACCGCTAAGATATTGACCGGTGATCGAACGAGGTTCACGTAAAATCTCCTCAACGCTCCCTACGACCACTACCTCACCACCGTGGGATCCCGCCCCGGGACCAACATCAACAACGTAATCTGCGCTCCGAATCGTCTCCTCGTCGTGTTCTACCACGATTAGAGTATTACCCTGGTCCCGCAGGCGGAACAAGGTATCTAGCAACCGCCGGTTATCCCGCTGGTGTAAACCGATACTCGGTTC
>DHRX01000177.1:3393-3743 GCA_002408345.1 Firmicutes bacterium UBA5301
TGGTGTAAACCGATACTCGGTTCGTCTAAAATATAAAGCACCCCAGTCAAACCTGACCCGATCTGGGTTGCTAATCGGATCCGTTGGGCTTCACCCCCAGAGAGCGTCGCTGCCATGCGGCTGAGAGTAAGATAACCCAGCCCAACATTAACCAAAAACCCCAACCTTTCGTTGATCTCTTTGAGAACTTGCCGCCCAATGGCATACTCACGGTCAGTCAGTTGCAACTCTTGGATAAACTTTTGACTATCCACCACCGCCAAGTCAGTAAGCTCGTGAATAGCTAAACCACCAACGGTAACCATCCGACTCTCCCGGCGTAAACGGCTCCCCTGGCAATCAGGACAATC
>DHRX01000177.1:3994-4164 GCA_002408345.1 Firmicutes bacterium UBA5301
CGGCGCTGACCTCGCCGGTTCCGATAAGTAAAGGAGACCTCTTCCTCACCGGTACCGTACAACAGGAGCTCTAACAGTTCTGAACTTAACTGGTTTAAAGGCTGACCTTGATCGAGGCCATAGTGATCACTAATCCCCTGCAGCAAGCCGGCATACCACTTACTAGACGA
>DHRX01000177.1:4298-4622 GCA_002408345.1 Firmicutes bacterium UBA5301
GCCCACGGCCGAATACCACCTTCGGCAATGGATTTGCTGTAATCAAGGATTAAGTCTGGAGCGAACTCAGTCTTGACCCCTAAACCATCACAGGTGGGGCAAGCCCCATAGGGGCTATTAAAGGAGAACATCCGGGGTGACATTTCTTCCAAGCTAATACCACAATCGGGGCAGGCAAATTTTTCGCTCAGTAATAGCGGTTCCCCCTGGATCACATCGATTAATACTAATCCATCGGCCAAACGTAACGCGGTTTCCAGAGAATCGGCGAGTCTCCCCTCAATCCCCTCTTTTAGAATAATTCGGTCAACTACTACCGAGATA
>DHRX01000177.1:4866-5072 GCA_002408345.1 Firmicutes bacterium UBA5301
AGTTTTTTATACTCACCTTTACGGCCCCGGACTATGGGAGCCATAACCTGAATACGAGTACGTTCTGGTAGGGTCCGAACCTGATCAATCATCTGGTCTACCGTCTGCTGCGCAATCTGTTTCCCACACTGGTAACAGTGGACCTGGCCCACCCGAGAGTAGAGCAAGCGGAGGTAGTCATAAATTTCGGTTACCGTACCCACTGT
>DHRX01000149.1:0-3397 GCA_002408345.1 Firmicutes bacterium UBA5301
ATAAGTTTAAAGAGGCGCAAGTTCGGCATACTTCAGCCCTAACTCTAGAGGACCTTTACGACCGAATTAAAGAAGGTGACGTTAAGAACTTAAACATCATCTTAAAAGCTGATGTTGATGGTTCAGTAGAGGCTTTGCGTAGCTCTTTGGAGCGTCTTTCCAACGAAGAAGTTAAGGTCCAAGTAATTCACGGTGGCGTTGGAGCAATTACTGAAAGTGATGTGATGTTAGCTGCAGCGTCAGATGCTATTATTATCGGCTTTAATGTTCGCCCTGATTCCAATGCCAAAAGAGCATCAGAGCGAGAAAAGGTAGACATTAGGTTATACCGTATTATTTATAATGCGATTGAAGATGTTAAGGCAGCAATAGTCGGTATGTTGGAGCCCACTTATGAAGAAGTGCTTTTAGGGCGGGCAGAGGTACGCCAGGTAATTCGGGTACCAAAATTCGGAAACATTGCAGGCTCTTATATATTAGAAGGTAAAATGCAACGTAATGTAAAAGCTAGACTCATTCGGGATAACATTGTCATTGCTGAGGACAAAATCACTTCCCTGCGTCGGTTTAAAGATGATGTACGGGAAGTAGATACCGGATATGAATGTGGTATCGGTCTAGAAAGGTTCCAGGATATTAAAGAGGGCGACATTATTGAGGCTTTTGAACTTAAAGAGGTTGCCCGTACTTTATAGGGGTGAGGATTGTGGCCACTAATCGGCATGAAAGAATCGAGGATCAAATTCAAAATGAAATTGGGTCAATGCTGTTAAGAGATTTGAAAGATCCCCGTATCGGTTTTGCCAGTGTGACCAGAGTTAAACTTAGTGGGGACAAACGAGAAGCCAAAGTTTATATCAGTGTATACGGTACTGAGGAAGAAAAAAATAAAACTATGGAAGCTTTAGCCAGCGCTAAAGGGTTTGTTCGTACAGAATTAGGGCGACGGATTAAATTACGACATACCCCTGACATTCGTTTTGTTTTAGATGAATCCTTAGAACAGGGCGCAAAGGTAATGGAAATTTTGGCTCGTTTAGATTCTGATGGCTCAACGCCGGATGGGGAAGGGGAGTAATTAGTGACTGTTATTGGCTCACCGGCGGTTGTCCTCCCGCATCTTAAGGAGCTGGACGATTTTTTATTGCTATCCCACATTCATCCCGATGGAGATAGTATCGGTTCTTTACTAGGCTTGGCTGACCTTTTAGAACAGATCGGTAAAACTTTTACGATTGCATCTAGCGATCCAATCCCTGCTGGATACCGATTTTTAGAGGGCGCAACCGAGATTAATGTTGGGGCTGAGGGGCTCAGGGAACGTTACGACAATGTCATTGTTTTAGATATATCCGATCCACGACGTACCGGATATTTACAAACGTACCTTCAGTCTGCGGTTAATCTAATTACGGTAGATCACCACCAAAGAAATGAATTTATAGGGCCAAAGTACGTTCGGACTACCGCTTGTGCTACCGGTGAGTTGATTTATGAGTTGTTTCAGGAAGCCGGAATTCAACCGAGTTGGAAAGGAGCTCAGGCTCTTTATACTGCTATTATGACTGATACAGGTCGTTTCAGTTATGCTAATACTACTCAGGAATCTCTAGCGATAGCAGCAGACTTAGTAGGGTTAGGGGCTGAGCCTAATAGCCTTTATGAAGAGGTTTATCAACGAAAACCTTTAGAATTTGTTAAGCTTTTAGGCAAGGTCTTAGACACCTTACAGATTACTTGTAATGGACGAGTAGCATACCTCTGCATAGATCAAAAAATGTTAGCTGATTTTTCTATTGAGGTCGGTGATACTGAACACTACATTTCGTATGCACAAATGATTGAGGGTGTGGAGGTTGCTTTACTATTTCGTGAGCTCAATGGTAGTACAAAGATAAGCTGGAGGTCAAAAGCAGCAGTAGATGTAAGCGCTTTTGCTCAGAACTTTGGCGGCGGGGGCCATAAAAATGCTGCTGGTTGTGAGTTAGACGACCAGCCACAAGAAGCAATAGATAAAATTTTAACTTTTTTACAAGAACAGTTCTGTTAACACGAGGTAGTGATATGTATTTTGGTTTTCTTAATATATTAAAGCCACCCGGCATGACCTCCCATGACTTGGTGGCTTTTTTACGTAAACTTTTGGGTCAAAAACGAATTGGCCATTCGGGAACTTTGGATCCTAACGCTGCTGGAGTAATGGTTGTGGCGGTAGGTGATGCTACACGTTTACTAGAATATTTAGATGATAAGGTTAAACGTTATATTGGTTTGGTTAGGTTGGGACAAGTTACCGATACTTATGACGCAGCAGGTGTGATAAGTGGGGAGCAGAAAAAGAGCACCATCACCTGGAGCGAATTAGAGGAGTTAGCTGCTAGTATGGTCGGCTGTCAAATGCAACTACCTCCTTTAGTTTCTGCTGTAAGGGTTCAGGGCAAACGACTTTATCAATATGCACGGTCTGGTCAAGCTGTTAATCGCCCCTGGCGGGAGGTTAATATTTATGACTTATCTTTATATCCGTTAGAAACGAAACCGGTTTATGGATATGGTGACTTACTTAGAATAAAGGTATCCTGTAGTAAAGGTACTTATATCCGTAGTTTAGCTTATGATCTTGGTGAGAAGGCTGGCACAGGAGCGCATTTGGCTGCATTACTTCGAACAGAAACAGATCGATTTAATATTACCGATTCGCTAACGTTAGAGGAGCTAACCACTTTAGCAGAGGAAGATAGAATTGCGGAAAGTTTAGTTCCGGCAGAAAAGGTGTTACCTTTTCCAATCTTGGAATTAGCGACCGTAGAGGTTAAATTAGTTGCTAATGGCAATTCGATTCGACGTAACCTTTCGCTTGACAGTGGGACGCTGTTGGCGTTAATGGATAGTGGACGTTTAGTTGCGGTTGCTGTTTTCGATCAAGAAGAGGACGGCATCGGAGTGATTAGACCAGTGAAGGTTTTACGTCATGCTTGAAAAAATTCCGGCTGAAGTTAAATTAGTAGATGTCATACCACCACCTCCAGGTGCGGTTATTGCTATCGGGGTTTTTGATGGCGTTCATTTGGGACATCAAAAATTACTTGATGTTGCTAAAGAACAAGCTATGAGAGTGGGGAGTATCCCTGGGACAATTTCTTTTTGGCCCCATCCCCAGAATTTTTTCTTACCCCAGCAGCCGGTGCAACAACTTACTTCTCCAGCAGAACAAAATCAGTTAATGAACCTTTATGGTATTAGCTATTTTAGTTTTTTCCATTTTACCTCTAAATTTGCAGGATTATCGGCACAGGAATTTGCCCACCAAGTGCTAGCAGAGCAATTACAAGTTGGTGGGGTAGTTATTGGTTACAATTTTCGTTATGGCTCTGGAAATAGTGGGGATTCAACTTTA
>DHRX01000149.1:3527-3744 GCA_002408345.1 Firmicutes bacterium UBA5301
GAAATAGTGGGGATTCAACTTTATTAAAGATAGCTGGAGAGGAATTGGGGTTTCAAGTAATAGTAGTTCCTCCTGTTGAAATAGAAGGTGCTGTGGTTAGCAGTACTAGAATTCGTCAATTGCTTTCTGTAGGAGACGTTGCTATTGCAGAACGGTTATTAGGACGCCCATATTCTCTTTCTGGTGTAGTAGTACATGGGGCAGGGAGGGGACATGG
>DHRX01000133.1 GCA_002408345.1 Firmicutes bacterium UBA5301
AGGATAGTTTTGATACCGAGTTTTTCCAAGCGTTGGGCGGTTTTCGTACCGACTCCATGGAGTTTACTGACCGGTAAAACACCGATAACCCGGTCAAATTCGTCAGGTAAGATAACCGTAAGCCCATCTGGCTTTTGGAGGTCGGAAGCAATTTTGGCTGCCGATTTAGTGCTGGCGATGCCGACTGAAGCGGTGAGCTGTAGTTTTTGCTTAATGGTTTTTTTCAAATCTAAGCCGAGATCCCACAGGGAAGGGTAGTTTTGAGCGCACTGACTTAAGTCTAGGTAGGCTTCGTCAATAGATACCGGTTCAAAGAGGGGCGTAAACTCGGCTAAGATGGTGTAAAGTTGGCGGGAGATCTGTCGGTATTTGGCCATGTTTCCGGGCAAAAAGATGCCTTGGGGACAGAGTTCGACAGCTTGCCGAATAGGCATGGCCGAATGAACACCAAACTTTCGGGCCTGATAAGAGCAGGTGGAAACAACCCCGCGTCGGCTCTGCTTATGGCCACCAATAATAACGGGCTTACCGCGTAGCCTCGGGTTATCTCGCTGCTCAACTGCTGCGAAAAAGGCATCCATATCCACATGTCCAATAATTCGCATCAGAAAACGCCTCTCTCTATTTGATTATAGAGAAAGGCGTCATTAGAGGCAACTAGGCAGAACGGGTAGATAGGGCTGTTAATACTTGTTGCTGCATTGGTGGAGCAATGAAAAAAGTATAATTTTCAACAGACAAAGGAATTGCTAGCTCTTGAAGAAGCTGAAATCCGCTGAGAAACGCTGAATATTCAATCTCCCAAGGCACATTTGAGTAGTGTAGATTTTTAGTAGTTGCTACAAACTCAGGGTTGCGGTCAAAGTCTCGAACATGGCCGAGTTCGTGGGCAAAAACAGTTAATAGATAAGCTAGGGGTTCTCTAGTTAGATCTGGTTCCCAGGCAAAAATAGTACGAGAATCCGGACGATAATACCAGAGCTCATGGATCTTGCTAGAGCGTAATGCTAAATTATTTTGCCAGGCTGTATCTAGTAAACGCTGAAAATATTCGTTGCGGGGCCAGTCCATCGGATCAGTTTGGGTGGCCAACCACTGCTCTTTTGATAGGTTCATCTCTGCTACATCCCTTCATGACTACGAAAATAGGTGCTGTGAATGTGGGCTATGGCATAATATCTCTAATTCGTAAGAGGTAGGGTAATACCTTGAGGGAATAGGTGGGAGCAGAGGCAAATGGCAGGAGGGGATGAAATAGCTCCCGAATTTATATAGATATAGGAGCGGGAGGATACTTATGGCCAGACAATTCTGTTTACTAGGCGGAGTATTATTGCTAATGTTTACTGTAGTTTCAGGGTCGGTTCAGGCTTGTGTTGGGGCTCGGCCGCTGGCGATGGGCGGTGCATTTATAGCTGTTGCTGATGACGCCAATGCTGTCTACTGGAACCCAGCGGGATTGGTACAGTTAGCCGGAAAGAGTCAATCAACCTCTATGCTGGCTTTAGCTGGCGGTATCAATTACCAATGGTTTTTTGCCAGTGTTGAACGCTATGACCAGGTAGTTGTAGGGGTTAGCGGGATTAACAGCTTAAGTGGTCTAGATTTCGATTCCGACCGTAACGTCGATGCGCTACTAGATAATACTTGGTATCAGTTTTCGGTAGCTTTACCCTTGGATGAGAACTTGACCCTCGGAGCTAATCTAAAGTTTTACCAGCCGCAACTCTATATTTTAGATCCTAGGGTTGGTTATACGACCCAGGCTGCTGGTATGGATATTGCTATACACTGGCAAGCTTCTGAGCAGTTGCGGGTAGGTCTGCTTTCCCAAGATATTACGGGTTCAAAGTTTTATTACCCTATCGGTTATATTGCTATGGCGACTAATGTACGCCCAGGTATAGCTTATGATCTCGATGAAGATACCACTGTTGCTATGGATATCTATGATCTAACTGGAAGGCGGCAAGTATCGGCCGGGATCGAGAAGCGGTATGAGCAAGGTGCCCTGCGGGCTGGTTATTATCATGATACTTGGACCGCCGGATTTGGTTTAAATGCCGGTCAGAATTTTGCTTTCGATTATTGCTATATTTATGATTCCCATCTAGTTTCGTTACGCTGGAATTTTTAGTTTGCACAAAAATAGGTGGCTAATTCCTTAATTTGGCTGGAAATTTTTGTTCGCTTGCCTCAAAGGTAACTTGCTATCCCCGAGGAATGTAATCTTAAAGAAAAAGGGGGATGATAATGTCGACCAATGCGGCAGAGTTGGTTACAAAGTTTATCCGGTTAAACACTTCTTTAGGAAGAGAGTACGTAAATTTAGCTAAATTGCTTGATATATATATTGCTTTAGATTTATTAACCGATTGGGAGTTTGAAGTAATAGTTAGCAGCCTGCATAAAGAGGGGATTGATCTTTTTTTAGTCCTAGCCGTTAGCTTTAGCTTGTACCTACAGTTACCACAGCAATTTCCGTATATAGAAGGGTATCTTGATAAACAAGAACAGCGTATAAAGTTGCGTGTGTCCAAACAATTATACGCCCATAATTTGCAGTTGGCCCAGGAGGTTGCTGATCGGGCAGCAGGATATTACCAGCAAAGCTCTTTGGCTATGCACCATTCTTTTTTACCTCTCGACAATAATAGTTATCTCAATTAGACAAGTTATGCCTTCAGCCTTTTCCTTTGTGCCGCTATCCCTCATATATTAATAGCGAAGGAGGGATAGTTATGGCCCTAGTTGGAACCGCTACAGACCAAGTCTTAGTCGATAGCATCTTGGACTTATTTCAGCCGGCGGTCAAGATCGATGAGATCCGAGCAACTATACAGGACGCAACCTGCACTGTTATTCCTAATAAAGTAATATTTCAAGGCGTCTTGCATAAACAGATTTTCTTCGTGCGTCAGCCGGATAATGTTGTGGTTCACCAGGCTGAAGATATACCGTTTAGCGGTTTTGTAGATCTAATCGGAGCAACGCCCAATGACACTTGCGAACTGGGGTTCCAGATTGCCTTTGTTGACTTCCATTTACTCAATTCCATGCAGTTACGGCAAAAGGTTTTAATTGATGTTGCTGTTGCTGTATCTACCACGGGGATAACACCGGTTCCGGTTAACGGGGGGGCAATTCCAGTCCCAGTTAATGGCGGTAGTAGTGAAGTGGCTCTTGTGCCAGGGAGCGTGGTCTTGGCTACGCAGCAACAACCGACACCGGTATTTGTGGCTGGGAGCAAGAGTAGAAGCCGGGGGCGATCATCTGTGCTTAATACCAACCCCAG
>DHRX01000054.1 GCA_002408345.1 Firmicutes bacterium UBA5301
CTTCCGATATTAACGAGCTGGCAAAAGGTCTGCAAGAGTTAAATCAGAGCTGGGATTTGGCTCTGGCTACCTGCTCAGAAGGTTATAATTTAAGTACCTTCGGAATTCAGCCCAATAAATGTATCGATGATCAACTGATGCTTAGACTATTTCCCCATGACCAGGAACTGATGGCCTTTCTACAACAAGCTAATGACTTAAAAGATAAAGGCCAACGTGTTTTGTGCGGTTGTATTGTCAGTAAGGATATCGGGCAATACAATACCTGTCTGAACCTGTGCGCCTATTGTTATGCGAACCATTCCCAAAAGACTGTCGAGGCTAATTTTAGCTGCATCAAAAAACTAGGTTGGAATTCAGCGACAATTATTCCGGAGACTATCTAGAGGGCTTTGGGGAGCTTTCCCTCAGGTACTAATAATTTTTCCTCAACATTTGGAAAGAGCAGTTCATCTCGTTTTAGGAAGATATCATCAGTTTTTCGATGGTTATCTGTATGGCACTTTACGCAAAATTCCTGATCAGACTGAACTGCTTTTATTGTGTGGGGTGTAATCTCAATCCAACTGGGTTTTGTAGCGAGTTGGCTAATATCAAGGTTACTGCCGAACATATCGGAACTGATAGGGGTATGGGTAAAAGTAGTAATTCGTCCGTCCTGTCCGGCCCCTAATCGGACAAGCCGGATTGTTTTTTGTGCGTCTCCTTTATGACAACCATAACAACTTTCATAAGGACCAGCGTGGCAAGCACTACAACTGACTAAATCCATGTGTGTCTTATGAATGCCGCCCAAATCAGTATGGCAATCCGAACATTTTGCCGTTATCGCCCCTTTATCATCCATGGATTTATAAGCGACTCCGGAACCATGCACTTCATTTGGGTCATTATGACACTGGACACAACTATAACCTTGAGCGTGATGAACGTCTGTTTTGTAATCTGGCCCAATGGAGTGATGGCAGAAACTACAGGTTTTTTCGTTATGTTCCAATGTATTTGCTCGGACAAAATCGTGACCGGCTAATAGCCCACCACCATGGATATCAGGTTCGCTTATGTGACATTGGCCGCAGGTAGCATGACAGCCAATACAGCTATCTTTAGCATGGACCACTTCTTTGGCTACTTGTTCTCCATTTTCAATTTTAGACATTCGGGTAATAAGCTTATTTTGAATACCATTTATCGTGTAGTGCAAAGATGATACAAACTTATCAGTTATTTTATTATGACATTCTCCACACTTATTACTTCCTCCATCAGCGGTGGGGTCAACAGTTATTCCCTTGTGTGCTTCTGTTTTAGTATTTGCTTTTGAATTACCGCTATGGCAAGTAGTACAGGCTAATTTACCATGCTGCGAATTATGAAATGAATTTTTCACCAAGTAGTTCCTTGCTTCTACATCCTTAGCCTTAGCTGTATTTAAGGAATCTAAATTAGTATGGCAGTTAACACATGAACTGGTTGGTTCAGCTAGTTCACGTCTGGGAGTTACCGAGAGATACCAAAGACCTGCTAGAACAGCGAAGATTACAATAAATACAATTATCCAGCGTGAACTATTCATAAACCTAGTTCTATCCTCCTCTAGAAATTTATAATTAGTGTTGCTTAAGGAACTGGAAATAATGCAACTAGGTTGAGCATTATGTAAAGGAATATAGTGACCCGTCTCGAATAGAGCAGAGGGGTCTTTTACCTGGCAAGATGCTTATTAAATCTTGGATGCGATCAAAAATACACGGTGATGCCTGATGAAGAATATCTATATTGTTTTATCCCAAACCGGTACATTGTTTTCCAGGGCAATTCGTAACTATACAAAAGATCCCTATAATCACGCATCGATCTCGTTTGATAGTAATCTTGAGGTCATGTATTCTTTCGGACGTAAACACCGCTACAACCTTCTGAATAATGGTTTTATAACAGAAAATTTCAATAGCGGAATGTTTCTTTTCTTCCCTAATGCCCAATGTTGTATTTTAGAGATTCCGGTAACAGATGCTGAGTATGCAGTAATGTACGAAACAGTTACGTTCTTTCAGAACCATCAGCAAAACTATCGTTATAACCTAATTGGGGTGTTGAGTTATGCGGTAGGTGTGGGGTTAACCAGGAAAGACCACTTCTTTTGCTCCCAATTTGTCTCGTATTTACTGGGCAAGACCGCGTTCTGGCATTCGGTTCCGGAACTGACAAGGCCTATGGACTTTTATAACCTTCCCCAAAAGCGGGTGGTATTTGAAGGGTGTATAATGGATTTCCGAGGTGCGCCAATAGGACGGCAGCGCTATTCTCTAGCTCGTTGAATAGGATAAAACGGATAATAGTATTCAGGATTCGGCAGGAGGACTGTGTTCGGAGATGGATTTAAGTTCTCAAGCAATGTCATATGTTAAACGTTTTGCCGTTGAGCATAAATAAAAATCCCCTTTCGCAGCAACCTATCGAAAGAGGAAATATTCAGGGGCACCGCCCTCATCAGTTTTTTTACCCTTTTTCGGGACCTACTGAGAGGACAAAACCCCAGCTAAACGAATTTTGGTAGCCCCTAGGGGAT
>DHRX01000153.1 GCA_002408345.1 Firmicutes bacterium UBA5301
CAGCCGGTTAAAACTAAAACGTAACCGGTATCACCAAAGCGATAACAAACTTCTGTCTTTTTCTTCTCATTAGATAAGATATCACTTAGGGAATAAAGCAGAATAGCCTGCTGATTCAGCTGGGCTAACGCTATCTGGATCTGTTGCGACTGGTCTTTAATCTCCTCCAAATTAGCCAATAAACGCTTATAAACATCGGATGCTGCCCCGGAATCCTGGGGTAACCGAACTTCTACAAAACCATATTGAGCGAGTACTGCCGCTACCGATTGCTCTTGGTTAGCATTATAAAGGAAAAAAAGATGGGTCTCAGTAGCGCCTCGGTTAATCACTTCGATATGCACCGGAATTTCAACCGCTGTTATTTCCTCAACCAAACCTTGGTAAACCCGGTTACTTACTATCCCTAGCTTGATTAGACAGGTTGCAGTAGGTGCTAACTGATCCAAGGGGAGGTCTAAATTCAACCACGGCTCTAAAGCTGCCAATTCCTGCCGGAATTGGTTCTCTAGCTTACTCAATTCTACCCAGCGCTTTTCCAAATCCTGAACCTCTTCAGATAAAGAAAGTAGCGGAACAGGATCTTGATTAACCTGGGTAAAGGTGCTTTCTGCTACAGGAATTCGGGTGCTGGCAAACTGATCAATAATCGACCGTTTAGGCCGAAAGCTTTCCTGCAATATCCGGATTGAAGTCTGTACTAGCTTTAAATCTTCTTCAACCTGACTAATCCTCTTATCTATATCTGCTGCTAATTTAGGATCTAAAGTTAAATTGTCTTCATATAGATCGGTAACTTCAATAACTTCTAATTCTTGTAGTAAAGTCAGCAGATCATTCTGTAGTCTTTTGGGTGCTAATATTCTGATTTTGGACATAGCCGCTATCGACATACCGCTTAACAACCCCTTCTGCTACAAATGAAAGTACCTCTGCTTTTTTAGACGTGGAGATGGTCTTGAGCCGATCAATAGATGCAGTAGCCTGAGCCCTGATCTCAGCGGCTTCAGCTTCACTTTGGTCCCTAGCTTCGGCTCGTAGCTTCTCTGCTTTGGCAGTAGCCGCTTTTTGCTTAGCTGCAATTACCTCTTTGGCTTGTTCTGCGGCTTCCCGTTGTAATTGAGCTGCTTCTTTTCTGGCATTAGCTATTAGTTCTGCAGCTTCTTTCTCTGCCGCCTGTACTGAGGTGAGTGCCGATAGTGCCATTAGCTATCCCTCCCTATATATACATATATTTGCAGAAGAGTTTGAAATTTCCTGCCAGTGGGAATAATAAAAGAGACAAAGGCTATAGTCTTTGTCTCTAAATGTTATAAATTATTTAGTTATGCTAATTATCTTATTCAGCAGTTCTTGCGTTCGGTCGAGCCGTACCTATCAATTCATTATGTTTATTAGATACCCTGGCAACATACTGCTTAGTCTCCCGAATCTGCGGGATAGTTGTACTAACTCGACTCGGTCCTGCATTATACGCTGCAACAGCCAGATAAATATCGTCATATTTGTCTATCAACTGCTTCAAGTACCGAGTTCCAGTATCAATATTAACTATGGGATCATAGAGTCTAGCCGGATCAACACCTAAACTCCGGGCCGTTGACGGCTTCAGCTGCATAATACCAATACAGCCAACTCGACTAATCGCATCGGCTCGAAAATGACTTTCACTAGCCGCCACCGAGAGCAATAGCCAGAGATCAACTTCGTGTTTACGGGAAGCATCAATAAAGGCCATGCTTAGCCGGTTAACTTCTGACTCAGTTAGATAAATATTCTTGGTTTTAATAAATTCCCGAACACGAACTACTTCAGCTAACCCCGAACCAGAAAGAGATTCTACTGAACCTTTAACCGATCCTGAGTCTGCTAGTTCGACTGGTGATTTTGTCTGGGTTAAAGCAAAAGCCACAAAAGATAGAGCGCCAATTATGGCCAAGGCTCCGAACCCCAAAAACCACTTTATTCTAACCTTCACGTAATTCCTCCTAAAATGGATTTAACTCCACTAGTTGGTATTATGAACCGCAACAGATAGGTTCATACATTATAACTAGCTTATTATACCAAAGGAGGAAAGTTTGTCAATAAACGTCCCCATCTATGCCGGTTAAATACTGATTGCATCGGCTTCTTCTGGCTCAGGTATTACTCCGGAACCACCAAAAGTGACCCCGATGGTAAAGACTGGTCCGTTCCAATTCACCTGGCCGCCGGCTAATTCCTGAGAGCCAGCTAATCTCCAGTTACCACCAACAGTAAAGAGATACCCGGCGCTAGCCTGTAACTGGATTATCGGTGTTATCGGAAACTGTACCCCTAACTGTGGACCGATAAGAAAAAAATTGGTAGTTAAATAGGTATGCGGTGATTGGCTAACCGCATCACCTACGGTTCCTATCGGAACAGAAGGTGTTTTAGTAATTAACAGTTCAGCACCACCGCCACCTAACAGACCACCACAGTACCAGTATCCACCTTTAAGGGGAAAAGTGCGGTTAAAACTAAAACCGCCAAAACCGGCAGAAAGTCGAGCATTGTCCTCAGTAA
>DHRX01000006.1 GCA_002408345.1 Firmicutes bacterium UBA5301
TTTACTTTTGACTTTATCCAAGGCGGATTGAGCAAACGCCGCCGTTCCTAGCACTAAAATTAAGGTCAGAGTTAGGGTAAAGACAACTACTCTCTGCTTTTCCTTCATTTGTTTTTCCCTCCTAAATTTAGTAAGTTAAATATGTTGAGAAAGCAATTTTACTCACCACCTCCAGGGGAAAGATTATAGAATTTGGCGCAGGAAAGCTTTGGTTCGCTCTTCCACCGGTGTGGTGAAAAAGTGTTCTGGTGTTCCCCGCTCAATAATTGACCCGCTATCCATAAACAAGACTCGATCTGCTACCTCCCGGGCGAACCCCATCTCATGGGTTACAACTATCATGGTCATACCTTCCTGGGCGAGAGCTTTCATTACATCCAGAACTTCTTTAATCATTTCAGGATCCAAGGCAGAAGTAGGCTCATCAAAAAGCATTATTTTGGGGTGCATGGCTAAGCCTCGGGCAATAGCGACTCGTTGTTGTGGACCGCCGGAAAGTTGGGCTGGGTAAGAGTCGGCTTTTTCCGGTATACCTACTTTTTCTAATAATTCGGAAGCAACTTTTTGGGCTTCCTTTTTTGGGGTTTTGCGGACTTTAAGGGGAGCCAGCATTATGTTTTCCAGCACAGTCATGTGTGGGTAGAGATGAAAGTGTTGAAAGACCATGCCAATCTCGGCCCGAACCGTAGTAATATCGGTTTTGGGGTTATTGATTTCCTGCCTGTCTACAATGAGTTGTCCTTTTTGAATATTTTCTAGTCCGTTGATACAGCGCAACATAGTGCTTTTACCAGAACCACTAGGGCCGATAACAACGACGACTTCTCCAGAATGAATATCTTCATTAATATCCTTTAGGTCATGCAGTTTACCATACCATTTATGTACCCGTTTAAAGCTGATGATTGGCTCTTCTGTATCGGGGTACAGAGAGTAATTAGGGTTATAATCAGGCATTAGCGGAATTTCTCCTTTCTGGCCAAAGTATCAGAATATTAGAAAGGTTTTAATTATTTTTCTGGTAATACACCCAGATTCCTCCGTGTTTTAGAAAAGTATAGTGTATACTTGCTAACTGTACATACTATTGTCAGATTAATCATACCAGGAGGTAGTCTGTGATTTTACTTGCTTTACTGGTTATTCTCTTGAATTTTTTCGATACGGTTTTTACCCAGGCCGGTTTGGCCCGTGGGATTGTGGTCGAAGTGAATCCGTTCCTAGCGATTCTTTACCAGTTTGATCCGACTGTTACTTTTGTCTCTAAATTAGTTTTAATACCATTGGGCATTGGCTTTGTAGCTATTAATGGGCAGGGCCGGGATTGGGTCTTTTATGGGCTTGTTTTTTGTTTAGTAATTTATCTTGTGGCTTTTGGCTTACACCTCCTCTGGTTAGGACAATTTTTTCTATTTACGAAAGCATAACTGGCAGGAAAGACTGACCAGCTGGTCAAACCATCTAACATAAGAGTCGGAGAGGTGAGATTGGGTGAAACTTTGGTACCAGAAAACTAGTCAGGAAGTAGCCGAAAGACTGGAAACTTCTTTAGAAAAGGGCCTGTCCGCAGTACGTGTTGAGGAATTGCAGGCAGAATATGGCCTTAATGAATTACAAGCGGTTCCACCCCGGTCTATTTGGGCTATGTTGTGGGAGCAGTTAACCGATTATTTAATTATCATTTTGTTAGGGGCAGCCCTTGTTTCAGCGCTGTTAGGCGAGGGCCAAGATAGCTTAGTTATCTTGGTTATCGTAGTTATGAATGCGGTGCTTAGTGTTGTGCAAGAGCGCCGGGCAGAGGATGCGTTGGCGGCTCTAAAAGCTCTTTCTGCCCCTAAGGCAGTGGTGGTTAGAGACGGCTTTGTTCTTGAAATCCCTTCTAATCAATTAATACCAGGTGATCTCATTCTCTTGGAAGCGGGACAGTTTATTCCAGCCGATGCCAGAGTAGTAGAGTCTGCTAACCTTCGGGTGGAAGAGGCTGCTCTTACTGGTGAATCCCTTCCGGTAGAGAAAACGGTAGCGGCTTTGCTGGGAGAACAAAGCATAGGGGATCGAACTAACATGGCCCATATGGGAACCATTGTGGTTCATGGCCATGGCAAAGCGTTGGTTACCGGTACCGGTATGACCACGGAAATTGGTAAAATCGCGGGTATGCTTCAGGCTGCAGAGGATCAGAGTACCCCGCTACAGCGTAAACTAGATACTTTTGGGAAAAAATTGGGACGGGCGATTCTGGTCATTGTAGCTTTTATCTTTGTTGTCGGGGTTTTACGGGGCTTTCCCCCGTTGGATATGTTTATGACCGCTGTTAGCCTGGCGGTAGCGGCCATTCCTGAGGGTTTACCGGCTATTGTCACAATTGTTTTAGCCCTGGGAGTACAGAAAATGAGTAAGCGTAACGCCATTATTCGTAGGCTGCCAGCGGTGGAGACGTTGGGTGCGGCTACAGTTATCTGTTCAGATAAGACTGGAACATTAACGATGAACGACATGACCGTCCGTAGGTTGGTGGCTGGCTTAACAGAGTATGATGTAGATAAACTTGACCTATCTCACCCTGGACAGAAAATGTTGGTGGAGGGTGCAGCGCTATGCAATGATACGCAAGGTCAAAAGAACGGTAATTTGCTCGGCGACCCTACTGAGACGGCTTTAGTGGCTCTAGCTATTAAAGCAGGGGTAAACTACCAAGAACTCAAAACTAGATATCCACGGATTGATGAAATTTCTTTTGATTCCCAGCGCAAACAGATGACGACGGTACACCGTTGGCCCTCAGACCAGGAACAAACAGCGGTAGTCAAAGGTGCGGCTGATATTATTTTACCGCAGTGTAGTCGTATTTTTATTGATGGAGCGGTTAGAGAACTTACCTCCGCAGATAGACAGAGGATCGAAAGTTATAATGAAGAGATGGCGGATGAGGCTCTCCGGGTACTAGCAGTAGCTTATCGGCCGGGAGTTACCGGAGCGAACCACGACGAGTTGGAATCGGACTTAACTTTTCTGGGATTACAGGGGATGATTGATCCGCCACGTCCCGAGGCCTTTGAGGCGGTTAAGGTGGCCCAAAGCGCCGGTATTCGCATTGTTATGATTACCGGAGATCATAAACGGACAGCTACAGCAATTGCTCAGGAATTAGGAATTCTGGGCACCGGGGAAGTAGTAACCGGTGCCGAACTAGATAGGTTCAGCGACGGGGCTTTAATTAAGCGCATTAACCGCATCAATGTTTTTGCCCGGGTTTCACCAGAACATAAAGTTCGGATTGTCAAAGCTTTGATAGCTCAGGGGCATATAGTAGCTATGACTGGTGATGGAGTAAACGATGCACCAGCGCTAAAGTATGCAGATATCGGCGCAGCTATGGGACGAGTCGGTACGGATGTCGCCAAAGAAGCGGCGGACATGGTTTTAGCTGACGATAATTTTGCCACTATTGTCACGGCTGTGCGGGAAGGTCGGGTTATCTTTGAGAACATTCGTAAGGCGATCTATTTCTTGTTGTCCTGCAATGCAGGTGAGGTATTGGCGATATTCTCGGCGATTATGCTAGGGTGGAAGGCGGTTCCTTTATTGCCAATTCAGATTTTGTGGATCAATTTAGTTAC
>DHRX01000018.1:0-226 GCA_002408345.1 Firmicutes bacterium UBA5301
GGATCATGTTTTAAGGAAGGTAAATAATGCGCCAAGAAATTTTACGGGCTCTAGCTACTGAGAGTGAAAAAGAAGTAGCCGGTCATATTCTTGATTTGATTGAAAAAACCTTAGAACGGCAGAGTGTTGAAGTTTCCTGGTTCCTTACCTTATCTGAGCAGGATTTAGTAGCTCAGATAATGCGCCGCTTTCCCCAGGTTAATTATATTTTTACCGGTGGATTTCC
>DHRX01000018.1:397-7493 GCA_002408345.1 Firmicutes bacterium UBA5301
AGAGCAGAACGGAAACAGATGGTAGTCGGGCCAGCACAGGTAGCTTTAGACGACAAAGCTGACCTGGTGGCTTTGGAAATTCAAGTCAGGACCGGTCCTCAGGTTGAAGAGCTTAGCCAACGTGATCTACAGGGGGCCGTGCTGGGTTTAGGGTTGAACAGACGTTATGTAGGCGATATTGTTCGTACGGATAACGGTGGGGAAGTGGTAGTAGTTACCGCTCTTGCCCCAGTGATTGTCCAAAATTTAATTTCAGTAAGCCGTTACCCAGCTCAGGCTGTAATTATAGCATTGCAAGATCTTTCGGTAGGGGTAGAACGCAAGAAGCTGGTGAAGGCCACTGTAGCAGCTCTGCGTTTAGATGCTGTAGCGGCTGCTGGCTTTGGGAAAAGCCGTTCATGGATGGCACGAGAGATTAAAAGTCTTCGGGTTAGAGTGAACGGTAGTCCAGCTAAATCCCCTGCTCAATTAGTTAAAGAAGGGGACATTATCTCTTTAGGGGGTAAGGGGCGAGTAGTGTTAGTTACTGTTGGCGGTCGGACAAAAAAAGATCGCATTTTTATAGAGATGGAGAGATATTACTAAAGGGGGACTCTGTATGTTAACACCGTTAGATATTCAGAATGCTGCTTTTCACCGTGCTTGGCGGGGATATAACGAACAAGAGGTAGATGATTTTTTAGACCGGGTCTTCCTGGAATATGAACAATTATATCGAGAAAATTTAGAGCTTAAAGAACAGATAGAAAAAATAGGTTCAGCTCAGCCAACACTAACTCCGCCATCAAGTGTATTTGTTCAACCGATTGCTGGGGGTGGGGTTACCGAAGATACTTTGGCTCGGAGCAACGAAATTATTGCAGATGCCCAACGTAGGGCTAATGAATTAATAGCCCAGGCTCAGCAACAGGTAGCTAGGGAGAAAATCCGGTTGGAAGAGTTAAAACAGCAGCGGCGTATGTTTAAAGAACAGTTCAAGACTATGTTACAAACCTTTGTTCATATCTTAAAAACTCATGATGATGACGAAGTTGCTGAGGCCAATGTTGTTCTTAACCCGGATACTAGGGACCAGTAGTTACTTGACTGGTTTTTGATTAATGTAGTATAATTTTTTTCAATAACTTTTGAAATGCTATGATGGGAAGAGTAATAACGGATTCTAACTATAGAGAGCCGAAGACGGTGGAAATTCGGCGGATGAACCGTTATGAAGATCATCCCGGAGTGAGGTGCTGAAAGTCTGACCGGATTAGTAGGCCTTACGGGTAGCTACCGTTATTTAGCTCAGAGTGGACTAGACGATGCGTCTATTCAATTAGGGTGGTACCACGGGTGATACTCTCGTCCCTGTTTTTTGGGGGCGAGAGTATTTATTATTTTGGAGGTGCTCTGTATGAGTGAAGCGGAAAAGACCAACTATTCAGAAACACTAAATTTGCCTAAAACTGATTTCCCGATGCGAGGGAATTTACCGAAAAAAGAACCGGAGATTGAGGCGTACTGGGAGAAGGAACAGATCTATCAAAAAGTTCAGGTGGCAGCAAAGGAGAAAAAATATCCCAAATGGATTTTACATGATGGGCCTCCCTATGCTAACGGGCATCTACATATTGGGCATGCTTTAAATAAAATTCTTAAAGATATGATTGTTAAGTACAAGTCGATGCGGGGTTACTTTACCCCATATATTCACGGTTGGGATACTCACGGGCTCCCTATTGAGACTAGGGCGATTAAAGATTTAGGTTTAAATCGGCGTAGCGCCGATCCTTTAGATTTTCGGGCTAAATGCCGGGATTATGCTCTAGAATTTGTTGATATTCAAAAAGACGAACTGAAGAGGATGGGGGTTTGGGGTAATTGGGACGATTCTTACCTCACATTAACCCCTGAATATGAGGCCAAACAGATTGAGGTTTTTGGCAAGATGGCGTTAAAAGGTTACATTTATCGGGGTAAAAAACCGGTCTATTGGTGCTCTTCATGTGAAACAGCCTTAGCGGAAGCGGAAATTGAATATGGGGATAAAAAATCTCCTTCAATTTACGTTAAGTTTCCGTTAGTTGATGATAAAAAATTGTTTGGCGGGGATGTTGCTGCTACTTATGTGGTAATTTGGACGACAACCCCGTGGACACTGCCTGCTAACTTGGCAATCTCTCTTCACCCGGATTTTGATTATGTTTTGGTTCAGGTGAATCAAGAGAAATATGTGGTAGCAGCTGAATTATTAGGGAAGTTGTCCCAGGAGTTAGGTTGGGAAGAGTATACTATTCAACACAAATTTAAGGGTCAAGAGTTAGAGCGGGCTGTCTGTCGCCATCCGCTTCTTGATCGGGAGTCTTTGGTAATCTTAGGGAGTCATGTCACCTTGGATCAGGGTACCGGTTGTGTTCATACAGCTCCAGGCCATGGTGAAGAAGACTTTCAGGTCGGTCTTGAATATGACTTACCGGTCTTAACCCCGGTAGATGCCAGTGGCCATTTTACCGCTGAAGCTGGTCAGTATTCTGGGTTGGACTTGGAAGAGGGTAATAAAGCTGTGATTAAAGATTTGGTGGCGGCAGGAGCTTTGTTAAAGCAAAGTTTGATTCAGCACCAATTTCCCCACTGTTGGCGTTGTAAAAAGCCGGTGATTTTCCGGGCTACTGAGCAGTGGTTTGCCTCCATTGATGGGTTCCGAGAAGCGGCTTTAGACGCTATTGCTAATGTCAAATGGATTCCTGGTTGGGGTGAAAACAGGATGGCAAACATGGTTCGTGAGCGTCGGGATTGGTGTATTTCTCGGCAACGGGTTTGGGGTGTTCCTATACCGGTCTTCTACTGTGAGGAGTGTGGCCAAGATATTATGTCGGCAGAAAGCTTAGCTGCCGTCCAGGAACTTTTCCGGAAGGAAGGTTCTGATGCTTGGTTCAAATACGAAGCAGCTGAAATTCTACCACCAGGCTTTACTTGTCCCCGGTGTGGTGCAGCTAAGTTTCGTAAAGAAACAGATATTATGGATGTTTGGTTTGATTCAGGCTCAAGCCACCAGGCGGTTTTAACGCAATGGCCAGATTTACAGTGGCCTGCTGATCTTTACCTAGAGGGTAGCGACCAGCACCGGGGTTGGTTCCAATCTTCGCTGTTAACTTCGGTAGCCATTGCGGGAAAGGCTCCGTACAAAGGGGTTCTTACCCACGGATCTATTGTGGATGAACATGGACGTAAGATGTCTAAATCCCTAGGTAACGTAGTTAATCCAGATAAGGTAATTAAGCAGTATGGTACCGATATTTTGCGTTTATGGGTTTCTTCAGCGGACTATACTGATGATATTAGTGTGTCTGATAATATCTTAAAGCAGATGTCTGAAGTTTACCGCCGGATTCGCAATACTGGTCGGTTTATTTTAGGTAACCTCAAGGATTTTAACCCAGAATGTGACCAAGTTCCGTATGCTCAGTTAACAGAGATTGATCGGTATGCTTTGCATCGATTGCAAGAGGTAGTCCAAAAACTGACCGAGGCTTTTGATAACTACCAGTTTCATGTTTTTTACCATACGGTTCATAACTATACCGCTTTAGATTTAGGAGCTTTTTACCTTGATGTAATTAAGGATCGGCTCTATACTAGTGCACCAAATAGTTTGGCCCGACGTTCGGCTCAAACTGTGCTTTATGAAATTAGTAACGTTCTAGTTCGGATTATTAATCCGGTGTTAGTACATACCGCCGAAGAGCTGTGGCGGTATCTACCATCTGTTTCTAATAAACCAGAAAGTGTACAGTTGACTTCTTGGCCAGAAGTCAAAGTAAAATATTTAGACAATGAATTAGCTCAACGTTGGAATAAGCTTCTACATATTCGTGAAGAAGTGACCAAGGCTATAGAGAAGGTGCGGGCTGCTAAGCTTGTTGGAAATAGTTTAGAAGCAAAGGTTATCTTGTATACAAAGGATGCAGACCTCTATGCTTTTCTCCAAGACTATGCGGCTGATTTAGCCATGATTTTTATTGTCTCCCAAGTTGAATTAGCATCTTTTGGAGCTACCCCAGCGCCAGGGTCTCATAGTGCCGATGAGTTAGATTTGACTATAGAGGTAAAGCCGGCTAGCGGTGAAAAATGTGCACGTTGTTGGATCTATTCTGAGGAGGTTGGGCATCAGAAAGTGATTGACGTCTGTTCCCGTTGTGCCCAGGTACTAAGCGAATTAAATGAGTAAGCAGTAAAATGGGTAGGCTATAGGGTGCCTGGAGGTTATGTTCCCATGGACCCAGCCGACCGTAAAACCCTGGCTCAATTCTCTGACAAACTGGCGGATTTTAGTCAGCATTTGGAGAAAGCCGGTATTGCCGAGTATGTGGAGTTTCTTCGAAACCCTTCACGGATGCTAATGGTTAACTTTTTTAATGGTTTAGCCAGAGGCTTTGGTTTTGCGGTCGGTTTTAGTTTAATTGCGGCGCTGGTTTTATACTTTTTAGGTTATTTAGCGCGGCTCAATCTTCCTATAATCGGAACTTTTATTGCGGAATTGGTTCAATTGGTCCAGGGGCAGCTAGAGAGCTACAGGTGACTTTTGTTAAGGAGGTCACGCGCCTTGCTTACTCAGCAGCAGATTGTTGATTTTAAAAAGACTTTACTTAAAGAAAAAGAACGGATTTCGAGCCAAGTAGATACTTTAAGCTCTGCTTTAAGTGAAAATAGCCTGACAGAATCTGTCGGTGAGCTTTCGGCTTATGACAACCATACCTCTGATCTTGGTAATGAAACTTTTGAGCGAGAAAAAGACTTGGGGTTAATTGATAACCTGCGGATTTTACACCAGCAGATTGAGGAGGCCTTGGCTAAAATAGAAGCTGGTACCTATGGAATTTGTTCAGTTTGTGGCAATAATATTCCCCAAAAACGTTTAGAGGCGGTTCCATATGCTAGTACGTGTGTAGAACACGCTGATGATGAGTTTACCCGGAGCAGTGAACAACGCCCTGTTGAAGAGGAAATATTGTCTCCACCCTTTGTTCGAACTTTTTGGGATATTGGCGAGGATACCTGGCAAGCGGTAGCTCGGTATGGGACCGCCAATTCTCCCCAAGATATCCCTGATGCTATTGGTTATGATGAAACCTATATTAACGCTGATGAAGATATCGGTATTGTTGAGGGGACTGATGCGATTATTGATACCGCCGAAGAACCAGCCCGTAATTTAGAACGAAAACCCCATAAGCAACGGTTCCGTGGTGGACGTAGTTAGGGTTGTGCTTTGGAATAATCGATGCTAAAATGATGGTACAAACTGTTAAGGATGGGGAATTTGATCCGGTACTGGCTTATTGTTGTTTTACTCTTAGCTGATCAGGCTTTAAAAACGTATATTCGAACTAAATTAGTCCCCGGTTGGTCGATAGTGCTGATCCCCGGGGTACTTAACTTAACGTACCTCCGTAATTCTGGTGCTGCCTTTGGATTGCTTTCGCGAAAAACTGAATTTTTAGTGATTATAACTATAGTAGCAATTAGTACTATTATCTATGTTTATCCGCAGCTACCGAAAAACAAAAAAATGTTGCGAACCGGATTGAGTCTGGGGTTAGCTGGCGCTTTAGGTAATCTGATTGATCGAGTTAGGTTTGGCTATGTTATTGATATGTTTGATTTAAACTTCTGGCCAGGTATTTTTAACCTTGCAGATTTAGCTATTGTAGTTGGCGTTATTTTAATTATCATCGATTTGTTAGTTGTAGTGGAGCGGGAGGCGGAGCGGTGAAACCAATTTTATTTGAGTTTGGTAATATAGCTATTTATAGTTACGGCACCATGTTAGCGTTGGCTTTTGTGGCCGGATATTTTTTAATTTTACGCAAAAGTAGGAAATTGGGTTTAGCGCCGGAACGGTTAGCTGACTTTGCTATCTTACTAGCTGTAGCTGCAATTGTTGGAGCCAGGCTAATGTATGTCGCTATTGGCTGGGAGTACTATTCAACGAGACCGTTAGCCATATTTAATCTGCCTGAAGGAGGTTTATCCTTCCATGGCGGTGCGATTGCGGCGATTATTGTTGGGGTTTGGTATATTCGGCGACAGAACTTACCTTTAGGTCCGGTTGCTGATATAGTGGCCCCGGCTTTTGCTTTAGGCGTTGCTTTGGCTCGTATCGGCTGCCTGTTAAATGGCTGTTGTTATGGCTTACCAACAGCTGTACCGTGGGCCTTTGACTCTTCTTTTTTACATGATCTACCGCGACACCCTACTCAGCTTTATGAATCACTGGCTATGTTAGTAGTATTTTTTTACCTCGTCAGTCAAGAACGGCATCGGCATTTTTCCGGCTACTTGCTGGTCCTGTTTACCGTATTGTATTCTTTAGTTCGGTTTGTTATTGAGTTTTTTCGGGAGGTTCCTGTTTTTATGGGACCGTTTTCTATGGCTCAAGTGGCCAGTATAGTTATAGCTCTAGTGGGCATAGTCTGGCTTATTCTTGCTGAGCGTAGGCATCAATTGACTACAGATCTACCAGGAGTAAGCAAGTGAGTACCGATGAAACGCGGCAAATTGAGGTATGCGTAGAGCCAGGTTGTGCAGGGATGCGTTTAGATAAGTTTGTAGGTAGTCTGCCGGATGTTCCTTCCCGTTCCTTTGCGGAAAAAGCGATCAGTAAAGGACTAGTTACCGTAAATGGTCATCCAGTTAGACCTAGCTATCGGGTGGCTGCGAGTGACCGAGTAACGGTGATAATTTCTCCCCCCGTAGAAATTCAGTTAATACCCCAGGAGATCCAGTTAGAAACTGTTTATGAGGATAAAGATTTATTAATTATTAATAAACCACGGGGGCTCGTCGTTCATCCTGGAGCGGGCCATCACCAAGAGACGCTGGTTAATGCCTTACTCTACCATTGTTCAGATCTTTCAGGTATCGGTGGGGAACTACGTCCAGGGATTGTTCATCGCTTAGACAAAGATACTACCGGATTGTTGGTAGTAGCGAAGAATGACGCGACCCATCTGGCTTTAGCGCGAGCACTAAAATCTAGAGATATTCACCGTTGGTACTTAGCTTTGACCCATAACCAGCCAAAGGCACCGGAAGGGCTAATTGATGCTCCAAT
>DHRX01000138.1:0-10453 GCA_002408345.1 Firmicutes bacterium UBA5301
GTTGATTCGTGGCATCTATACCGGTGCTACCGGAATGTTAAGTCAGTCCCGGCGTCTTGACGTTGTTGCGAATAATTTAGCTAACGTCAATACCGCTGGTTTTAAAAAAGATACCCTCCGTAATGAATCTTTTCCTGAGGTACTAATGTACCGTTTGGCTCAAGGGCCAGTAACGCCTATTGGAACTTTAGGTCCGGGGACAGATACTCCAACTATTCATACTGATTTTACTAGAGGTATAATCGTTGAAACTAGTAATCCCTTTGATTTAGCTTTAGAGGGTCCGGGTTTCTTTAGTGTGGAGACACCGAATGGAGAAAGGTATACCCGCAATGGCCACTTTTTACGGGATGCTGCCGGTTATTTAGTAAATCAGGAAGGCTATTATCTTCTGGGCCAGAATGGGCGGATTCAGGTTGCAGCTTCAGCGGTAGTAGAAGTAAGCCAGGATGGCCGTGTAGTTGCTGATGGTCAGGTTGTTGATGCCTTGCGCATAGTTGGATTTCTACCTGGTCTCGGTGTTAAAGAAGGCCATTCCCTATGGCTAGCTGATCAGGTTGCAGAACTGCCAGCTCCAACAGTTAGACAAGGGGCTATTGAGCGTTCTAATGTTAATATAGTTCAGGAAATGGTTGATATGATCGGTATCCTCAGAGCTTATGAGGCAAACCAAAAGGTAATTACCACTCAGGATGAATTGTTAGGTAAAGCGGTTAACGAGGTTGGTCGAACGTAAGGATAAGTAAAAAGTACCGAGAGGAATGGGTGTGCTTAGCTGGACTGCTGGGGCCTAATGCCGAAGCAGAAGCTACTTTCCACTGATTGATTGAGGTGGAGAACCATTTGCACGCCCTCCTTAGAGCTATTTTAAGGAGGAGTTATTGTGATTAGAGCACTCTTTACCGCCAGTTCTGGTATGTCAGCCCAGCAATTAAATATTGATGTTATTTCTAACAATTTAGCTAACGTGAATACTACTGGCTTCAAAAAGAGCAATCTGGATTTTGAGGATCTGCTCTACCAGACTTTGCGGCAGGCCGGCTCTCCGGTTATTGATGGAGTCCAGATTCCTACCGGCATTCAAGTTGGACAAGGTGTACGGCCGGTGGCTACCCAGAAGATCTTTACCCAAGGACAGTATAAGCGGACCGACAATCCGTTGGATGTATTGATTGAGGGAGATGGTTTCTTCCAGGTATTAATGCCTGATGGAACCTTAGCCTATACCAGAAGTGGAGCGTTTAAAAGGGACGGAGAGGGTCGACTAGTAACTTCCGATGGCTTCTATATAGAACCCCAAATAATTATTGATCCAGAGGCTGCAGAGGTTGGAATTGCTACCGATGGAACAGTAACCATTCGTCGTAATGGTGAAGAGGCCATCGAAACAGTGGGTCAGATCCTGTTGACTCGGTTTAGTAACCCGGCGGGTTTGGAAAATATCGGTAGAAGTTTATTTCGGATTACCGCAGCTTCTGGTGAACCTTTTGTCGGTACCCCAGGCTTAGATGGGTTAGGTGCCCTAAATCAAGGTAGTTTAGAGATGTCCAACGTCCAGGTAGTCGAAGAAATGGTTAATATGATTGTGGCGCAGCGAGCTTACGAAGTGAACTCTAAGGTGATTCAGACCTCAGAAGATATGCTCCAAATCGCCAATAATCTAAAACGGTAGTAAGGAGGTTGTGTGGTGATCCGTGCCAAGAGTAGCTGGTTAGTAAGGATTATCTTAGGGGTTGCGGCCCTACTAACTATCTCAGTGGCAGCGGCAACTCCAACTTTCCTCGAATATATAGAGGTAGATCAGGGTTCAATTACTTTGGCTGATCTGGTATCACCAAGTTTTACCCCGCCTCCAGAGTGGAAGGCTCAGGTAGTGACAACGGCGCCACGGCCAGGGGAAACCGGTACAGTAACTGCGGCCCAAATTAAACTGCGTTTACGTCAGGTTGGTATAGATCCGGATGTGGCTGAGTTAGAGATTCCTTCCCGGATTGTACTGAAAGCGCGGGGACAGGAGGTTGACTCTGCTACAGTAAAGACGGAGTTTCAGCGACAGCTGCTGGAAACCCTTAATCATCCGGTAACTCAGTTCGAAATAGAGTTAGTGGGCTGGCCAGATCGACTGACTGTTCCTCCTGGAAATGTAGCTCTAGTGGTTACCGAAGAACCTAATCGTTTGCGAGAATCGCTCTTTCGTAGCTACGCATCTTTTGGATACCAGATTCAAGTAGATGGGATAGAGTATACTTCTGGTCGAGCTAGGGTCAGAATTGCAGCGAAAACAGAGGTCCCGGTCTTACTCCGAGATCTCCAGCGCCATCAGGTGGTAACTAAAGAAGATCTGGTCCTTAAAGAAGTTAGTTTAACCCAGATTAGACCAGGAACCTTTACTACCTACGCCGAAGTGGTAGGTTATCGAACTACCCGCTTAATTCGGAGCGGTTTGCCTTTGGATCGTTCTGCTTTAGAAGTGCCGCCGGTAGTCCCGTATAATGGACGAGTTCGGTTAATCGCTGAGTATAATGGGGTTTATGTGGAGACCCCGGGTAAAGCGTTAATGGATGGTGGCTTAGGCGAGATTATTAAAGTAGAAAATATCGCGACCAGACAGATTGTAAGTGCACAAGTAGTAGGACCTAATGAGGTTCAAGCCCTGCTATAGCGGGAGGAAGTGCTATGCTAAGAGTTTACTTACAAAGAACTATTCCCATTTGTTTGTTAATAGTGTTTTTTTTATCTGGACCGGCAGGGGCTAAGTCTCTGTGGACCCCAGAAAACGGAGACCTTTTTACCGATCAAAAGGCTTCTCGGTTAGGAGATTTAGTTACTATAATTATTGTTGAACAAGCTCAAGCTACTCAGAATGCAGCTACTCAGGCTAGTAAAAGTGGCAGCATTGGTGTTGGTCCAGGTTTAGGTATTCTACAGGACCTGTTACCGGAAATTACCGGAACTGGTAAAGATGCTTTAACGGCTACCGGTAAAACCAGTCGTGGCGGTTCTCTTCAGGCTAAGGTTACTGTTCAAGTAACAGATATATTACCTAATGGCAACCTTTTCCTCAAGGGTAATCAAGAAATTACTATTAATGGTGAAAAACAAGAGATTGTTATTTCCGGTATTGTCCGCCCCCAAGATATATCGGGCGATAATACTATTTTATCTACCTATGTGGCTGATGCTCAGATTACCTATCTTGGTGATGGTCCCATCGGGGATCGGCAAAAGCCAGGGATTCTTACTAAGTTCTTCCATTGGCTTTTCTAAGGGAGGCCATACTATTGAAAAAAGGTTTTATAAAACAGATTTTGCTTATCATAGCCTTGATTTCCCTGGTAGTAACACCGGTTTTGGCCAGTGACGTAATAGTCCGGGTCAAAGATATTGCCCATATTCAGGGGGATCGGATTAATCAGTTAACCGGTTTAGGTTTGATTATTGGCTTAGCTGGTACCGGTGACGGATCTAGTTCTATGGCCAATGTACAGATGATCGCTAATATGTTGGAACGATACGGGTTAACTGTTGCTCCCCGGGATCTACGGACCCGAAATGTGGCAGCGGTAATGGTAACCGCTGAGCTCCCCCCTTTTGCTCGTAATGGCGATAATATTGATGTGGTCGTCTCTTCCTTTGGAGATGCCAAAAGCCTTCAAGGCGGAGTTCTGCTAATGACACCTCTGCGGGCAGCTGATGGTGAAGTTTATGCTGTTGCTCAGGGGTCAGTTTCTATCGGTGGTTTTAACGTATCTGGTGGGGGGTCTAAGGTTCAAAAGAACCATGCGACAGTAGGCCGAATCCCTAACGGAGCCACTGTAGAAAGAGAAGTAGGGGCTTCGTTCACCAATGGCAACTATCTAGACTTAGTACTGGATAGCCCGGATTTTACAACAGTAAACCGGTTAGTGGAAAATATTAATGCTACCTTTGATACTTCGGTTGCCCGGGCTCTAGATAAAAGTACAGTTGAAGTGCTGATTCCTGAGGAATATCAGTTGGACCCGGTGGCTTTCGTAGCTCGCCTAGAAGCTATAGAGGTACAACCAGATACTACTGCAAAAGTAGTTATAAATGAACGGACCGGCACTGTGGTTATGGGGCAGAATGTGCGTATTTCCACGGTAGCAGTAGCTCACGGTAATTTGAGTGTAACTATTACCCAGTCTTTGGAAGTTTCTCAGCCATGGCCCGACTCGCCAGGGACTACTCAGGTCATACCGGAGAGTCAGATTGAGGTGGCTGAGGAAGATGCTCGATTGATGGTAGTTCCATCAGGGGCTAGTGTTAATGATCTGGTAAAAGCTTTGAATGGAATTGGGGCTACTCCCCGGGATATTATCGCTATTTTACAAGCAGTAAAAGCGGCTGGGGCTCTCCATGGTGAGCTGGAGATTATTTAAGGAGCGGTTGTATGGACTTTGGGTTGAAACCAGTTTCTCTAGATTTAAATAATAGCATAGGCACTACTGGTTCACGGCAAATGACGCCCCAGGGGACTTTTGCAGAGCTGCTAATCCAGGCTCAGCAGGCTGGAGTTGGCAAAGAATTAGATAGCCAAAAATTAAATGATGAGAAACTATTGGCTGCCTGTCGCGAGTTAGAAGCGGTTTTTCTAAACCTTTTAGCCAAAGAGATGCGTAAAACAGTACCAGAGGGTGGCCTTTTTGGTAAAAGTCGGGCCCAGGAGTTTTTTACGGGTATGTTAGATGAGGCTTTAACTGAAGAGGCTAGTAAAAGTGGCACGGCTGGACTAGCTGATTTACTCTTTCTACAGTTAAAGGCGTCACAAGACGAAGAGGGTTAAGGCGGCCTTTGGGGGCTTGCCTTTTTTTGATTGCAGGAAAAAAACTAGGGCTATCAGAATTACTTGGTATGCGTGTAATATTACTACTAATTTGGTTAATTGCTGCTCCGGTAGTTGCGGCGGGAGGACCGGTTACGGTAACCTTATTAGATGTGGTTACCACTTCTGAGGGGTTAGATGTAGTTATTACCGGTACCGATCAGTTAGAACACCGGTTAATTCAGTATGTTAACCCAAGTAAAGTAATAGTAGAACTTCCAGGAGCGGTCTTCGCTAAGGGGTTAAGTCTTCCCCAACCGGCTAATCCCGGGGTTAAAAGGTTACGGATTTCTCAAGAGCGGTCTACCGCTAAGTTGATTATTGACCTTAATTACCAAATTCCTCAGGCTCAGATTGTGAGCGGATCAAACCCAAGCCAATTGACCCTACGGTTACCTTTTTATTTTACAGAAGAGCATACTACTCGGCTAGGGGCAGGGATTTACTATAGACAAGTTACTAAAGGTACCAGTCAAGGCCCTTTGGAAATCAATATTTTAGAATTTAATCCACAAGTAGCTACGGTTACAATAAAAACGAGTTTGGCAACTGGGCTGACTTTAGGTAAAGCACCATTGAGTCAGATTGCCAAAGAGAACGGCGCTTTTGCAGCTATTAATGCTTCTTTTTTCGGTTCTGATGGTACACCTTTAGGCTTATATATTGAAGAAGGACGGTTAATAACTGAACCGATTTATAACCGAACCGCCGTGGCAATTACTACAGATGGCAGGATATTAATACAGCCGTTTGCTTTTGCAGGCAAGGTCTACTTGGGTGAAGAGTTACTATCTGTTAGTGGTTTAAACCGCCAGAGGTATGGCGATGAACTAATAGTTTACACCCGGGAACGGGGCGACTCAACTAGAACTAATAGTTTTGGGACAGAACTTGTAATTAAAGACGGAATCGTGATAGCCCGCTACCAAGGAGACGCACCGATTCCGGCTGATGGTTATGTACTTTCTGGGCATGGGATTTTTAAAGAAAAATTGAACCAGCTAGAACTAGGGGCCCCTTGTCGCCTGGAATTAAGGACCCAACCAGACTGGGAGGCTCTCAACATCAAGTATGCGGTAGGGGCTGGTCCCTTATTAGTTCAGGAGGGGGCCGTTAAACTAACTACCCAAGAAGAGCAGTTTCAGTTAGATATCGCTAATGGGAGGGCACCACGTACAGCGTTGGGTTTTACTGAGGACGGTCGTATTTTAGCGGTAACAGTAAATGGCCGTCGACAAGGGGTTAGTATTGGGATGACTTTAACAGAACTAGCCCAATATTTAGTAGATTTAGGTTGTGATTATGCCCTAAATCTAGATGGCGGTGGGTCAGCAACGATGGTGATCCGGGATAAGCCACTGAATATGCCTTCCGACGGACGAGAACGGCATGTGGCCAATGCAATTCTTTTTTTGCTGAATACAGATGAGGAGAGCTATTAATGAAAAAGACCTGGTTGCGGTTTATTGAGGTAATACTGTTACTATTATTAGTAGTTATTCCGGCGGAAGCGCTAGAGCTTTTCCCAATCGAAGAGGTTAAACCTGGTATGGTTGGGTATGGACGTACGGTTATTGAAGGAAATAAGGTGGAAAGTTTTGATGTTGAAGTTCTTGGTACCCTTGAGTACCAGGGTCTTCAAGATCAGCTGATTTTAGTGCGGGTCGGCGGCTCTGTAATGGAAAAAAGTGGCGGTATTGCGCAAGGGATGAGCGGCAGTCCAGTTTATTTAGATGGAAAATTACTGGGCGCACTCTCTTATGGCTACGGGTTTGCCGATCACTTTATTGGAATGGTAACACCTATTAAATCGATGCTCTCTATTCTAGACCTGGTACCAGGAGAGCAGTTGCAGCTTAGCCAACCTATTGAGTATCAGGGTCAACGTTATGAGTCGGTGAGTTTGCAACCGGTGGCTACCCCCTTATTGGTTTCAGGTATGGGTCCCCGGGGGGTTGCTCGCCTGGAAAAATTTTTTCAAGGACAGAATGTCACCATTCGTAATTGGGGTGCGGGTAAGCCCAGTTTTACGCCTCCCCCTTTAGAAGGTGGCAGCCCCATTGCAGTAGACTTAATCCAAGGAGATATCCGGACTTCAGCTTTAGGTACCATTACTTATATCGATGATGCCGGCCGATTTATTGCTTTTGGTCATCCGTTTGCTAACCGGGGCGCAAGTAATTATTATGCTAGTTATGCTGAAGTTCTAACCACGGTAAAAAGTATTGATACCCCTTTTAAGGTAGGTAAGGCTGGACCTAGTTTCGGCTTGGTTTCTCAAGATCGCACTGCTGGTATCGCTGGTCAAATTGGTGGTAAACCTAAGACTATTCCGGTTCAGGTTAAAGTCCGGGATCTTGATCTCCAGAAAGATCGGACTTTTAATTTTGTTGTAATTGAAGATCCGATACTTTCGTTAAACTTAATTGATGCTGCGGTACTGCAGGCGGTAGATACAGCTATAGATCGGATTGGGGCAGGGACAGCTTCGATTCAGTTTACGATTAGTTCAGCAGATCTCCCGGCGGGTGGATTTACCCGTCGTAACCTCTTTTTTAGCAGTTTTGATATCTCTGCTATTTCTATTAGTGAGCTTTTTGAAGCTTTAGACTTAGTTCTCCATAATGAGTTTAAAGAGGTTGATATTAGTCAGATAACAGTAGATATAATGGCGGAAAGCCAGCGCCGAACAGCTAAAATTGAAGCTGCTTACCTGTTAGATCCAGAGGTCTACCCAGGTGATACTGTAGAAGTGGCGGTAACCCTGCGGCCCTGGCGTTCTAACCCGATTAACCGTGTAGTTAGACTGGAAATACCCAGTGATTCGGGTCCCGGTCAGACCACGGTAACTGTACGGCATGGGGCTTATCTAGGTTATGCCGAAGATGAGGGGAAAGAACATCCTGATGAAACTGATATTCCAGGCAAACCAGAGAATCCAACAGGTATTAAGCCGAAAAAGAGTGAACCTAGCCCTAAGACTAACGCAGAGAGTTTAGAGTTGCTAATCGGCGATTTTGTTTTGCGGGAAAAAAACAATGAGATAGTAGTAGAATTTTATCCGCCTTATGCTTACTCGTCAGAGGAGGATGAGGCAGAGTTGGAAGCGACCGAGCCGGTTGAGGAGGGTGAGGATTCTATTCCAGAAATAGCGATAGACACTTCCCAGAATAATGATTCATCTAAGCCGATCCAGGCCTCTCTGGGGACAGAATATGTAATTGAAGGCAGTACGTCCTTTAGTATGGAAATTAGAGACTACTTGCCTTGGGATGAGTCGGAAACAGATTCAGAGTGGCCGGGCAAGTCGATTAGACTTAATAAATAGGGGTAGAAAACACCTGCTGAAGAAATGCACAACATTAGTTGTGCATTTTTCCAATTCTACAAGGATTTGTACTGAGGATAGGTCCTAGGGCCCAAAGGGAATGGCTCTTTCTGTGTAGAAAAAGTAAGTTCGTTCCTTTGGTCGGTTATTATAGGAGGTAACAAAGTGCAGCCGCAACGTTCACCGTTGTTAAAACCAATTAGTCTAATATTAGTAGCATTATTTGTGGCGGCTTTTTTCTTTTTTGGGTTTTCACGGATTTTGTTTTCCTGGGAAATGATCCCCAACGCTTTGGAAGCAGGGCTAGAGAAGGGGTTATCCGCTTATGGAGTAACTGTGAAAATTGATCAGATCCGACCAGGGCTCGGCAGTAATTTAGAAATCGTCGGAGTGCAACTATCTTTACCTAATCAGGCTGGAGAAGCTACTGTAGAAAAGGTTAGTCTCCGCTACTCTTGGATCAAACTGCTCCGAAACTTGAAGAACCCGGCTCAAGCTATTTCAGGGGTCAAGATAATTAATCCGACAGTCTTTTATGATGTGAGTAGGGGTACAGACTTAATTGGTACTGAAGGTGGAAAAGATTTTTCATTACCAGGTTTAGCTATAGCGGTTAGCGGTGGTGATTTTACCCTGAGCCAGATTCCGGTGGAGTTATGGGGTACGGCATCAGCTTTCCACCAAGTACTTGAGGCTACAGGTTTTGATTGGCGTGCAGGTCGTTTAGTATTTAAAAATGTGGCTGCTAACTTGGTAATCGGTTCAACCGGCGAAGTGGGTGCTGTAATCCGAGGGGTTCCGGCGGGGACTAATTTACAGAATTTAAACCTCCAAGTTAAGGTTAATCCGGAAACCGGTTGGAATGCACGGATTTCCTCTGATAACGCTGAAGCTACTGGCTTTGCTCCGTTATTGACAGAACTGCAACCCGGCCTCGCTATCACTGAAGGTCGGGTATCAGCTACAGCCCATCTGGCTGGGGGTCCTGGTTCTAAGGTTACTTGGTCTACAGATCTGTGGATTCATCGCCTTAATGGTACTCTTCCTACTTGGGGTTTGGATTTTACTAATCTCCAAGGTGGGGTTCGAATTACCTCTGATTTAATTAATGTAACTGGATTACGGGTTAATTTAGGTCAAGATACAGTAGAACTTTCTGGTTTGATTAAACCAGGTACACCAGGAAGTTTAAACTTAAAGGCCGTATCTAATCGGCTTAATCTTGCGGAATATCAAGAGCTTTGGGAACGCTGGCAACCGACCCAGGGCTTAACAGGGGTAGCGGGTAGAGCTTCTGTAGCCTTGACTATTAGCGGTACTTTAAAGGAGCCTTTATTAGCGGGTAAGATCGATTTGCTTAATGTTCAGGCCCTGGTTGAGTCGGCCTATGCTATTGAATTAGCTAACTTAGCTGGAGAAATTCGTTTTGCCGGCCAAAGAATTTGGACCGATAAGTTAGATTTCCTTTTGGCAGAACAACCTTTACGCCTCTCTGGAGAGGTACTACTAGGAGATGCCCCTTATTTTGACCTGAACTTTAGTACTAGACAGGTAGGGTTAGACCGTTTGCTTACTTGGCTAGAGGACCGAGGGTTATCACGACTTGTTCCGGCGTCGCTTCGGAGCAACGGGGTAGCTCCTTTACGTGGCGATCTTGCTTTTTCCGGGACTTTCTTAGGAACCTTAGAAGCCCCGTTAGTAGCAGGTAAATTAGGGTTAAATAATGGAGCAATAGGCGGGATACCGATAGACTCCTTAGCTATAGATTTTGATTACGCCTCGGCAGTACTAAACTTAGGGCGTATAGACTTGGTCTTACCACAAAACCAAAAAATAGAAGGAAGTATGCAGTGGTTATTGGGAAGAGAAAATCTAGAGTATTCTGGTGTCTACCGCTATAACCAACTAGATTTAGAGTGGGTGGCTTTACAGTTACCGGACCTGCTAGACCAATTAGCCCAGGTCGGGGGGGAGGCTTCTGGAGAATTACTAATCCAGGGGGTGCTTGGTCAAGGTTTTCCGGATATAATCGGTGGCAGCACACGGATCGCTAAACCTATGTTGTTGCAGAACCTTTTTCAAGAGATCAGAGCCGACTGGTCTTGGGATCAAGGCTTCTTAGATTTGACTTATGCTGAGGCTGAGACCCAGTTTGGTAGTTTTTCAGGTTCGGGGGACTTGCAGTGGGCTCTAGATCAAGCTGTGGTAGCCCAAGTTTTTGGACATGATTTGGATTTAGTTGGCTTGGGGAGCTGGTTGGCCCAGGCGGGGGTTAGTGTTCC
>DHRX01000138.1:10633-16306 GCA_002408345.1 Firmicutes bacterium UBA5301
CCTCGGGTTAGCGGTAAACTACTGGTGACTGACCCGGTTTGGCATGGAGAAAAGTTGGACTTGCTTACAGCTAATTTTGCTTACTCTAAAGCTATTCTCTCTATTGAAAAGGCGGAAGCTTTACAAGGAATAGCCCGGGTAGCCGTAACCGGCCAAATTAATGTAAGCCAACCGAGCCCTCGTTTTTACTTGAAAACAGCGGTTCAAGATGTAGATATGGCCAGGATTAATCGAATTTTTGACTTAAAGTTACCGTTGAGCGGAGTTCTCAATGCCAACTTTAACCTTGATGGTGTTTGGCCTCAACTAGCATTGCGGGGTCCTGTTTCTTTGGAAGATGGGATGGTACTAGATTTACCGCTGGAAGAGGTTCGAGGGCAACTCTCTTTGGCCAAAAATCGGATAGAGTTTAATCAAGTAACTGCAGAGATAGCCGGGGCTCAAGTTAGGACTAACGGTGTTTGGGAAGATAATGAGTTAGCCGCTGTGCTTCAAATAGATGATGTGGATTTTGCTATCCTGAATAAATTTATCCCACCTGCAAACCAACCTAGGTTAGCAGGACAAGGAAGTTTTTCTGGCTTACTTTCAGGACCTTGGGCCGATTTAGCATTGGAAGGTACTATTGATGCTGCAGGTTTGGCTTACCAAGATTACCATTTGGATCGGGGAAAGGGTAAGGTCCGTTATAATTTGGCCCAGCATCTTTTAAGTCTAGATTCGCTTCGTCTCTACCAAAATGCTAGCCTTGTTAAGGTTACCGGCGAAGTGAATTTAGCCGATGGTTTCCGGTACAATCTGGATTTAGATTTAGATAAAGTTACTTTGGCTGATTTGGCTCAGGTAACTAAAAACTTGACGTGGCCTGAGATTAACGGAGAGTTAAGCGGTTTCGTTCAACTAGGCGGAATTGGGTCTAATTTTTCGGGTCGGAGCCTAATTCAATGTCGCCAACTTCAGTACCATGACTTGCAGTACGATGGAGAGTTAGATTTTTCTTATACTAACGGTTCGGTAACGCTACATCGAGGCCGGTTATGGGATCAGACTGGACAGGTAACGGCTTTAGGTACCTATGGAGCCGATGGTAGCCTACAGTTTTCCGTTAATGGTACAAAGGTGGCTATCCAGCCGCTGCTAACCCTTTTACGACCAGGGTTAAATATCAGTGGTAAAGCTAATTTCAACGTGGAATTAAGCGGTGCGGCCGACGATCCCAGAGCGGTAGCTACGTTTTCTGTAGAAGAAGGCTTGGCCCAAGGGGTTAATATTGATAATTTAATTGGTAAAATGGTCTTTGATAAAATGGGTGTTGCTATTCAAGAAGCGGTAGCTACTACCGGTGCTAATAAGACGATAGTTAGTGGACTTATCCCATGGCGTAAAACTGCTCAACAACAAGATCTGAATATTCGGGTTCAAATGGCCGATGATTCTTTGGCTTTGCTGGGTTTAGTTTTTGGAGAGAACTTGAATGTCAAGGGGCAGGGGAAGATTGACCTTACTTTCAGCGGTAATCTAACTAATCCGCTGGTTAATGGTTCTGTTGACTTAACAAATCTGTATTTGGCTGCTCCCCAATTACTCCCAGGCGCTTTTGAACAGGTCATCTTTAATATGGATTTTCAAGGCAGGGAAGGGGTTATCCGTAAAGCTACTGGAGTTTATAATGGTGGGCGGTTTGATCTGCAAGGCAAGTTAGGGTTGGGGCAGGGTAATAATGTAGACTTGGCTCTCAATCTAAATACAGTTGGGGTTAGATTGGATTTAGGTTACCTACAGGCTAAAACCGATGCCGCTTTGAATATTAGCGGTCCGTTGACTGAACCGCTAATTAAAGGTAAAGCTGTTTTGACTGATGGGGTCTTCCGGTTTGGGCAAGGACGAAAAGCCGCTAGTTTGCCGGTTACCCTACCGGTTCGTTTTGATATTAACGTAACCCATACGAACGATGTTAGAATTCTCTATTCGAACATTGTTGATGCCCGGGCGTTAGGGAAAGTAAATTTAGGTGGGACCCTCTCCGAACTAACTTTGACCGGGCATGCTGAATCGACTAGGGGAACGATTACCTACCTTGATACAGTTTTTAAGATAACCAGCGGAACAGCAGATTTCGCCTCTTTCCGTGGTATCCTACCGTATCTCGAGGTTCAGGCTGAAACCAGGGTACCAGAGGCGGTGATTCAGTTAGGTGTAACTGGACCTACCGATGATTTACAGCTAAGTCTTTCTTCAACGCCACCCTTAACAGAGCAGGAGATTGTTACCAAACTAACTTTACCAGGACGTTTAACCAGATTAGTTCAAGGTGGACGGGATGGAATGTGGGAACAGGAACTAATTCGTCTTTTTGACGATCAGATTAGTTCTCAGGTTATGGGCGGTATTGAAATGATGGTTCGAGAAGCTTTGCAGCTTGATGAGTTCAGAATCAGACGGGCTTTTACTGAGGAGAATGTTCAGCTCCAGTTCGGTAAGTATCTGGTAGATAATTTATATGTCACTTATACCAGAACATTGGATCCAGATCCTTTGGAATATCTAGGTTTTGAATACAGAATAAAACCCAATATAACAGTTAACAATTCGATTAATAGTGATGGGGAGGTTTGGTTTGGTTTAGAAACCAAGCTCCGGTTTTAATGACAGTAATTACAGTGGTTGGAGGGAAGGAATATCCTTGTCTTCGGTAGAACCTCTTTCTGGAAAGAAAGGCGGAACAGAGTGTGATCAGCCAATATCTTAAAATCGTTGACCAAATTGAACTGCTCTCTACAGAAGAAGAGACTGTTCTCTGGTCCCAATATAAAGAGGAAGGCGATAGGGAAGCCCGTGCCTGCTTGATCCGCTCGTATCAGCCTTTAGTGATTAAGCTGATTACCAGCCTTAATGTGCCCCGGGATTCAACTATGGATTTGCTTCAAGAGGGTACTGTTGGGTTAATTGAAGCTGTAGAAAATTACAATCCGCAATTGGGGGTTCGGTTCAGTATTTATGCCCGGCATCGAATTCGGGGACGGATGCTTAACTGGCTCGCTCAATACTCAGCTGAGCAAAGAGCCGAGATATTAGCTGGAGACGAGTACCTTTTGGGCCTGGAGAGATCAGCAGCTGTTTATCCGGAGCAGCCCCAAGGTTATCTGGAAGAACAGGAGTTGCAAGGACAAGTTCAGGCTGCATTGGCTCGTTTGCCGGAGAAGGAACGGCGAGCAGTTCAAGCTACTTATGTAGAAGGCCAAACTTCTCTGAACAGTGCTAAAGAGCTCCAAGTTAGCCCTTCTTATTTTTATAAGCTGCAAAAGAAAGGGCTACGTCGTATGCGGGGAATGATGGCCCAGTTTATTGCAGAATCCCGGCGAGATTAGTGCTCTGGCTGGCCCGGAGTTGGTGAGGAGATGTCCAGATTTTCAGAAAAAATTATTGAGCATGTTCAATTTGCTAAGGGTTGGTTAGAACGGGCTGAAGAAGAGTATTCTCAGGAAAAGATTCTTGAGGCAGAACTGACCCTATCCTTAGCAGAAGCAGAGGTCCGTCATGCCTGGGAGACTAGTCGGGGGTCAGAAATTTCGGTGAACTCCCGGATGACCAGACTTTGGCGGCAGCGCTTATTAGCTATATTGGTAGTAGGGTTGGCGGTGGCTATCGGCTATTTAATAGCAACAAGAAATTCCGGATATCCTACTCCAGCTCTGATCTGGGAACAGCCGGTTTTTCCAGGTAGTTGGCAGAGCCAAGTCGAGTTTAACCTAGTGGTCAGAGAAGAACCGTTTAGGACAGAACCTGAGTTTTCTGAACCGGTAGTAGTTGAAGAACCTCAAGTTGCACCGATAGTACCCGAGGTTAGTGTAGATTGGGAGCCGCCATTAACGGTAGTACCAACGGTAACAGCACCGGTATTACCTGAAATTGAAGAAGCTCCTGTTACTGAAGAGCAAGAAGAACAAGATTTGATACCGGTTGCGCCAGAACCGATTCAGCCCCCTGAAGTGATTAGTGAGCCACCAAAAATCAATATGGGGGAACTATTTAAAGTGGCAACAGACGCCCTTAAAGGCGAATAATAGATCAACTAACAATTAGATTAATTGAGGAGGATAATTAAGTGACTAGAACTGTAGCCAAACGTTTTCAACCCATAGTAATGTTATTTATAATACTAGTAGCTGGTCTAGCCTTGGGCGGTACTGTTCTGGCCGCAGAAGGGATAAACCCCCCGGTACGGAAAATTGAAGTCCTTGGTAATAAGATGATAGCAACCGACCAGATTATGGCGGTAATTACCCGAACAAAGCTAGGTTTGCCTGTAGCGGAAGAGGCGGTAAAAAATGACCTGCAAGCTATTGCTGAGCTCGGATACTTCTACGATGTACGGGCTAATTTCCGGGAGTTTCAAGATGGGGTTAAGGTTATCTTTGAAGTGGCAGAGAACCCTAAGGTTAAAGAAATAGTAATTAGCGGTAACTCGGCTCTCCCTAGTGAAAGGTTACGGGAGTTAATTCCGGTTCAAGATGGAGAAATTCTCAACATTAATGTATTGAATAAAGGTTTACAGGATATGTTGGAGAGCACTTTTAAGGAGTTTGGAGTTCCCGCTCGAATCTCGGATGTCCGGATTGATGATTCAGGTAGCATTCAGATTAAAATGGCAGAAACTAGAGTGAATCAAGTTATTATTGAGGGGAACGAGAAAACAAAAGATTATGTTATCCGTAGGGAATTGAGGCTAAAGCCGGGTCAGGCCTTAAACATTATTGAGTTACATAAAGATTTGCGCAATATTCTGAACCTCGGTTTCTTTGATGATGTTTCTCGGGAATTTAAAGAAACCAATGATCCAGATGTTGTTGACTTAGTAATTAAGGTTAAAGAGCGGCGGACCGGTACAGCCGGTATTGGTGCCGGTTACAGTTCCAAAGATGGCCTGCTCGGTTACATTGAAGTTACCGAAGATAACTTCCTAGGTAAAGGACAACGGACCAATTTCAAATGGGAGTTTGGTAAAACTAAGAACTTATACCGGGTTGGTTTTTATGAGCCCTATATCAATGAGAAAACTTCAGGTGGCTTTAACATCTATAATGAACGGACTAAAGAAACTTCAATTGAAAAAGGCGATTACAACAAGACTGAGACCGGAATAGACGCTACACTAGGTCGTAAACTAGGTGAGGATTTACGGGGTTACTTCAAACTCCGGATCTATGATACAGCAGAAGATTATGAGGATGAAGCTATTACAGACAAACAAGAAAAAACCAGATCAATGACGTTTAGTCTGGTTAAAGATACTCGGGACTTCTTCCTCCGTCCATCTAGCGGTTCCCGGCGAGAAATTGCGGTAGAGGTGGCTCCGGAATGGCTAGGTAGTACAGCCCCATTTAACCGCTATCTTGTAGACTACAGTAAGTACTTTAAGATTGGCTCTGGTGGCCAGGTCTTGGCCCTCCATGGTCGCAGTGGTTATCTGCATAGTACTGGTGAAACAGGTAAGTTGCTTGAATCCGAGCTGTTTAAAGTTGGTGGACCAGATACGGTTCGGGGCTATGATTACAGCGCCTTTCAAGGTGAAGCCTTATTGGTGCTTAATGCCGAGTACCGGTTCCGGATTACCGATAACCTAGATGGGGTCCTCTTTTACGACCTAGGAAACGCTTGGACCCAGCCGGATAC
>DHRX01000072.1:0-3534 GCA_002408345.1 Firmicutes bacterium UBA5301
TTCTCCAACGGATATTTAAGGGTGCGCATGGTTTCCAAAGAAAGTCTGCTATTTTTAAAGGTCGGTAAATCTAATGCGGTTAAAAGAACAATCCGGTCGGCCAGATCCAACGCCGCTAATACCGTACTATGGAAAAATGGCGCAGTATCCACCACTATATATTCAAAGCTTTTTTGCAACGCCTGTAAAATCGTCGTGACCTGCTGGCTACTAATTAGTTCCGCCTGTTCGGGTCGGCTAGGACCCGCTAACAGTCGAACCCCTGACCCATGGGTTAAGAGATAATCCTCGACAACCTCTGAGGTTAGTGCTTGCTCCGCTACTAAATCAGCGATAGTTCGCTTCGGCAATAAATCCAACATCAACGCCGCATCGCCAAACTGCAAATCTAAATCGACTAAGGCCACTTTCTCCCCTTCAGCAGCTAGAACCACAGCTAAATTAGTGGCCAGGGTAGTCTTGCCTACCCCGCCTTTGGCGCTAAAAATAGTAAAAATTTGACCCGCTGTCGGTTTGAGCCGTTTATGGTAGACCCGCTTGATGGTGTTGACCAATTCATCCCCGCTAAAGGGTTTCGTTAAGTACTCCCGGGCTCCGGCTAGCATCGCCTGGCGCAGGTACTCCTGTTCTCCCTGGACCGACATCATAATGATACTGGTCGCTAAGTTCTCTCGAGAAATCGACTCTGTAGCTGCAATCCCATCAACCTCTGGCATATTAATATCCATGAGAATGACGTCTGGTTGTAAGCTTCGGGCTTGGAGCAGCGCCTCTTTAGCGTTAGCCGCCTCACCAACAACCTGAAGTTCCGGATCGAAGTGGCACAAACGGGTCACGTTTTCCCGGGTTACTGGTGAATCATCAACAACAAGTATACTAATTGGTCGCTGCATTGGGCTCACTACCTTCCTGAGCTGAACGGGGTGTTAAGGGACCGGGAATGCCGTTTTGCAGTAAAAAATCCCAACTTTCTGTTGTGTTAACGTCAACTACTACCGGGGTAACCATAATAATTAGTTGGGACTGCCCGTTCTGAAACTCGGTACTTAGGAAAAGACGACCGATAATCGGAATACTACCTAAAATAGGTACTTTTTGAACCATCTTCGACTGCTCGCTATTAATTAAACCACCGATAATCAAGGTCTCGCCGGCTTTGAGGTCGACTTGGGTCTTAGTCCGCCTAGTTTTGAGAGCGGGGATCAGCCAGTTATCTAACTTAATCGCGTTAGTTACGTCGAGAGAACTTACCTCAGGGAAAACTTGCAGATTAATCTGGTCATCGGAATAGACTACCGGTAACATACTTAGTTTAACGCCATACTCTTTCCACAGGATAGTTAGCTTACCATCGCCGCTCGGCACAGGAACCGGAATCTCACCACCAGCCAAGAAATCAGCTTGCTGTCCGCTAACTGTGACCAAAGCAGGGGCCGCTAATACTCTGGCTTCACCGTTTTGAACGAGAAAATCTAGTTGGGCAGCGAGCGGCGAAATCCGCTGTAGTCCGCCCTCTAAACTCCTTTGGCTAAACATCACTTCAAAGGGGATAACCCCACCGTTATAGAGGCTACCCCAGGTAACTCCGATCGACTCCAAAACATCGTTGGCGATCTCCATAACTTTAACTTGCAACGCCACTTTTGGTCCCCGGGGTAAAACAGTAGTGACGACAGTAACCTCACACTGGGCCTGCTGCCCAAAGAAATTGGCTACCGCTTGTAGCCGTTCCCCCTCTGCTGCTGAATCAACATAGCCTTCCAACAATATACCTCGACCGTAGACTCGGACCTGAAAATCTGACCCGATATACTCTCGGATATCCTGGGCCACCTGCTCCAAGTCGGCAACTACATAGACCTTAATCAGGTACTCCCGATGCCCTTCCTGGTCCCACAGATGGAGGGAGGTAACCCCTGGCTGTTTACCGTTAATGATAATTTCAGCAGGGCTGACTACCACTAAATCGGCGATAGCCTCATCGGTAACAGCTACCCGATTCAGTTGGTTCGCCCTTAAAATTTGAGACTCGCCAGCTACCACCGGCAGTACCGCTGGTGGCTTCTCCGGTGGAGCTGCGTTGACTAGGGAGGAACCAAGCACAATTACAACAATTATTAGATAACAAACTACAGCGTTTAAGTTCATCCGTTCTCAACTCCCTTAGTGAATAACCTCGACAATCTCTTTGTTCGTACCCCGGATAACCTCTACTTTAGTTAAGACCGGTTTAGCTGGGGTTGATGGTAGACGTTTAATCGTTACCGCCGGTTTCTGGGAACCTTGTTTAGCCACAACTGGGTTGTAAACAGTAAGGAGCTTGTCAGTAGTCACCGGATTAGCCCGAATTTGGTCGTGTTGCTCAACTGGGCGTAAAACCACTCGTAATACCCCACGTTCCTCGGCTAGGGTCAAACGGGCCGCCTCATCCAAGGTTACCGCTAGGGTTAAGGTAGTCGTAACCTTAGCTTCGCCCCCTTCCCGATCCTCGGTCTGCTGAGCAATGGCCAGAACTTGGCCGTGCTGCAGGATGGTACTTGTCACGTCTCCACCCCTAGGAGCTTCAATTGTCGCTAAAATGTCGACATAATCCCCAGGTTTGACAAACCCAGCTACACCGATGACCTCGTTAACACCGATAGTAATCGCTCGTTTTCCCGGTGGAATTTGGAAGGTCAACCCTGGTGTCACCCCTTGGGGCCAGAGCCGGTTTTTATGTATTACTTCACCGCTCATCAGCGGCGTCTTAGTTATTAACCCTACAGCATCTTCAAGATCATCAATACTACCAGCTAGGATGGTTTCTACCGGTAGTTCTGCATAGGTCAGCATTGCCGAAGTTAGAGCGGTCTTAGCCGGAATATCAGCTAGCGCTACTACCACCGGCCTGGTTTCTGGTTTTACGAGAACAGAGACCTTTTGCGTGCTTAAATTCTGTAAATAAATATAGGAAGCAACGGCACTGGCTACACCTAAAATTAAAGCTACGGCTAAAGCTAAAGAACGTTTTTGTACCCGCATAACCTTTCCTCCTGATTATTGGGCCACGTTAGGCAACCAATTCTTGGCATTGGGGCTAGCTACCACCAACTGAACCGCACCACCAGTCTGATTTTTCAAATCCACCGCTACCCGGTAAATAGCTGCCGGTTGATCGCCACTTTCCCGAGTAAAAATCAGTTCTTGTCCATCTGGGGACCAGACCGGACTACTATCAACCCAGCGGCCCCGAGTCACCGGAAAGGTAACACCGGTAGTTAAGTCGAGAACCCAGATATTAGCGTACCGGTAATAGTCGCTCACAAAACCCCGGGTCGAAGCAAAGGCGATCTTACTGCCATCAGGGCTAAAAGCCGGGTCCCGATCATCCCCAGATTCTCCAATATCCGGCTCAATTAGCTGGGGTTGTCCCCCCGAACTCTCGATCTGATAGAGCCGCCAGAAATCACTGCTACCATCAACCCGCTGGCTACAGTAAACTATTTTATCCCCTTGAGGACGCCAGTCCGGTTCTTCGTTAAGGTTACCGTCATC
>DHRX01000072.1:3736-4184 GCA_002408345.1 Firmicutes bacterium UBA5301
TCAGGAGCGTACCAAACATAGGCTAAGTTCTGACCATCTGGCGACCAAGTCGGTGCCGCTTCCGTCTCGGCGTTAAAAGTTAACTGGGTTACCCTTCTAGCCTCCGCCGCTATTACCCGGCCACCGCTACGGTTTACCGTCACCTCAGCCACATAAAGCTCGGGATTAGCCGCATTCCAAGTCGAAGTGTAGGCGATCCGCCGGCCATCTCGGGACCATGCAGGGCAATCTTCATTACTTCCTGCTGCTAGTGGAACCAAACCCTCTAAGGGTACCCCTCCCCCACCTTCTAAATAAGATTGGAGATAAAGGTTAAAATCTGGGATACTATCGGCCCAGTCCAACCGATCAGAGGCAAAAACCAGTACCCCCCGTTGGGGTGAAGCCGGGGTCGCTGGAACAACTAGGCTAGCCGGACTTAAGTTGCCGTTGAGATCCACCGCCTGTA
>DHRX01000072.1:4329-4462 GCA_002408345.1 Firmicutes bacterium UBA5301
CCAATATTCATAGGTAAAACCGTTAATTAATCCCGTATCTAAATAGGTATTTTCACTGAGAGGAACCGCTGTTAGTAGCTGAGCGGCTGTTTCACCTTTGAGCCGCCGAAAGACTAGATACCCCCAAAGATCG
>DHRX01000072.1:4588-10495 GCA_002408345.1 Firmicutes bacterium UBA5301
TAGCTTCTACCGGAGCCCAGTTAAGTTCAATTTCCTGACTACGACCGGTAGATACCGCCGCTAAACCCTGGGGCGTGGCTGGGGCCTGGGTATCTGGGGCTATTTGTAACTGCAAAAACCCGCTACCAAGGTTACTGCTGTAGTCGCTGACCTGAGCTAAATCTAGGGTATAGGTAGTACCAGCCTGCCAAGGGCCAACAAACTGACCAGTCTCAGGTAAATATTGCAAATTCGGGAAAATCCTAATTTTACCGCCGGCAACTTGCCACTGATCAGTGCCTAGCATACTATGGCCATCTACAGTAATATACTCAGAGAATTGGAGCTCTAAGGCGCAAGAGCGGTAGACCATTAAGTCTGTTCCATTCAAGATATCCTGGCTTAAGCCATTAGGATAGCTAACCGTAACCCCTTGGAGTAGGGGCGGGGTCAGATCATTCTCAGGAACGAGAACTAACTCCGCTGTTACCCGGGGTTGGTTAACCCCAACTTGTAACGGTCGTGCCGTATAGTTCTGGATAGTGGCGCTAACTTGGTGCTGACCAAATGGTACCTGGGTAAAGGTCCCCTCAGCTTCTTGGTTTAGAGTAACTACCTGGCTTCCTAAAGCTAACTTACCTGTAAAGGCCTGTTCTCTATAGGGTTCACTGGCATCAACACAGTTGATTACAACTGTACCAACCCGAGGGCTACTCCAAAAGCCGCCACAACCGGTCAGAAAAAAAGGGCCGATTAAGATTACTCCAACTATAATAAGCCAACTTTTCAGCCTCTGCTCCATCTTTATCCACCGACTTTCAGATTACCAATTTGTAAGAATAAAGACCAAAATCGGTACCACTTGACCCTGATTCGTCGATACTGCCGCTATCGTTACTGACCATCATTTTTAGGAACCGACCAACCACATAGTTGTTATGCCCGGAACCTCCGACCCCTTCGAGGAAGAAGGCTGCAAACCCGACAACCTGGGCGGAAGTACGTCCTTGCTGCTCTAAATATTTAATAACTGGAACTTTAATAATTCGAGGGCTATCTAGACGGTAATTTTCCCAAGTAGCCAAGGGATCCTGGTTAATCCGGTAAGCCACCCCTTGACTAGTCGGACCCGATACATTCCCTGGTTCAGTAGGGACAATAGCCCCGAGCTCAAGTACATCTGGGTAGCCGTGCATCATATTGTCTCGATAAACCGCTGCCCCTTTGCCACCTAAAGCCAGGGCTCCAAAATTACCTTTATAGCTCCCGGCTTGTCCAGCACCCCGCTTTAAAATATATTGCTTACCATACTCAAAGTTATGCTGTTCAACCCCAAAAGGCACCGCTCCCGCTAGAGCCTTAACTGATCCAATAACAGCCGCTGACTGCGCTGTTACCAGCTTCGCTTGTTGACCGAAAAGCCGCCCAAAACTATAGGGGATCTCTTTCTCTAGCGCGACCTTAATACTCATCCCATCACTAGCCACCGTGACTTGGGCTAGTTCTTTGGGACAGCCGTTGCGTTCCACATACTCCTGGGCAACCACGCTAGCCGCCAGTCCATCCCCGGGTAAGTGTTGGACTCCAGCCAAAACCGCAGCATCAGCGGCCCGAGCTAATTGGGTCCGGGTATAGTAAAAGAGCCCTAAATCTACTACTAACGCGGCAGAAAAAGTTAGCCCAGCAACAAGGAACATTACCACCAAAGTTAGTGAACCTTTTTCCATCTTTCCACCACCTACTCCATGCGCATTACTGTCCGAGCAGTGACGGTCACCGGGTTAGTTGCAAAACTACCATACCCGGGGAAAAGGATTTCTACCGGCACCCGTACCTCTACGGTTACCGGCTCACCCCGCTGTCGTTCTGAAGAAGCTGGACTAATTACCGTCTCAACCCCGCTAGCAGTGAGAACGGTCAAACTATGGCTAACCGCGATCTGAATCTGGGTATCAGCATAACCCAAAGCAGCGACCCGAGCCCCTTCCCGGGAAGCATTAGTTACAGTTACATAAGCGCTGAGAACCCGACCAGCATCAATTAGGCCCAGACCCAAAATTAGCAGCACCGTTAGGGCCAAAGAAAGTTCAACGATAGCTTGTCCTCTTTCAGTCCCGCCCACCAAGACCACCTCTTACCACCAAAATCGGCTAACCACTACACCGATAGCAATAGGGATAGCATAAGGTAACCGACCCCATTTACGCTCAGAGTCCAAACCTTCTAAATGAGGTGGTTGGGCCCCTGGGGTTAGTAAGGACCACAACCAGAAGCTAATTCGCCGTAAAACTTGATGCAGTCGTCCTTCCAAAGCTAACTGCACCACCGCCAAGATACCTCCGGCCACCGCTCCGACCAGAAAGGTCCTCCAAACCAAGGTCACCCCGCCGATAGCTCCGATTGTCGCTAAAAACTTAACATCGCCGCCACCAATACCGCCAGCTAGATAAGGCAGAAGTAGCAAAAGTAGCCCTAATCCGCAGCCACCTAAGCTAACTAGTAAACCAGACCATCCACTAGCTAAGCTGTTGAGTAACAGTCCTATACCTGCACAAGGCAGGAGCAGAGCGTTGGGAATCCGCCGATACTTCAGATCGGTATAGACCGCTATTCCTATTAATAAGCCCAGTAAGCCATCGGCAACAGTCAGTTTAGCCAGCCCCCTTTGGAAAAAAAGACCCCACCTTTAAAAAGAGTAGGGTCAGCACAGTAAAACTTTTTCTTGCTCCTTATTGCGTTGGTAATTCATTAGAAATTTTTGTGAATGTATTAGTCAATTTAGTACCCATAGTTGATAAAACCGTAATAACTACAATAGCTACTAACGCAATAATTAAACCATACTCAACCATTCCTTGACCGGTTTCGTCTCTCCAGAGACCGATGATGCGGTTAAACATCTCATCACACCTCCCAAGATTTAAAAAACCCACTTCCGCAAAGCCGGCAAATGGGTTCAGACCCATTGCTTCGGTAGCTCGACCGCCGTAGCCTCTCGGCTTTAGACTCGCAGCTTTGCGTCCCTTTCTTTCGAAAGGTTTGCCATTTTCGTGCAGGGGATCTATTTGGTTGGTATCAGGTGGGTCTTTCTAACTTTATCTTACCAAATAATCCTCAAGTTACCAATCCATCCTTGGCCCTAATCGCAATAGGACTTTCCGCCTATTTAAGGCAGGGTAATCAACTTATTCTTCAAACCAAAAAGAACAGCCTGAGTTCGATCGCAGACATCAATTTTACGAAACAAGTTACTAAGATGATTTTTCACGGTCTTTTCACTAATCTTTAGCTGCACGGCAATCTCTCGGTTACTAAGCCCATCGGCTAAGCACTGTAAAATCTCGAGCTCTCGAGGGGTCAGGTCATCACCTGGTTGCTTTTCAGCAATAACAGCTACTTCTTTTTTTGATTGACTTATCTGGGCACAAAACTTGGCCAAAACGGCCGGAGGATAAACAGAACCGCCGCTACAGACAACTCGGATAGTTTCGGCTAAACTAGCCGGATCCGAATCTTTGACCAGATAAGCTTTGGCCCCTGCTTGCAAAACCTGAAAGACATATTCTTCATCAGAATGAAAGGTGAGAATAATTATTTTGGCTTCCGGCCAGTGGCTGAGGATAGCTCGTGTCGCCTGGATACCGTTAAGGTTAGGCATGGTTATATCCAAAACGATTACATCTGGACGGAGGGCTAAGATCTGGGTTACCGCCTCTTCTCCATCGGCAGCTTCCCCAATTAATATAATATCATCTTCAAAGGAAAGCACTCGCCGTAAACCTTCCCTAAACAAGGGATGGTCATCGGCGATGAATACACTGATTTCATTATCATCAATAACAGGCACTAGTCTTTTCACCTACCGGTATTGGAATAACCGCCGTCACCTGTGTTCCTTTACCTGGAACCGAAGCTAGCTCAAAAGAACCATGTAACAGTTCGGCTCGTTCTCGCATACTAACTAGCCCAAAATGGTCGTGGCTTTCTTCCCTAGATAAGACTTCATCAAGATCAAAACCAACACCATCATCGGAGATAGTAACCTGTACTTGGTCCCGTTGAAAGTACAGGCGAACAACAGTTCGTGACGCTTGGGCGTGTTTTCTTACATTATGCAGGGCTTCCTGTACCAAGCGGAAAAAAGCAGCCTCGACCGACTTAGGCAGACGTTTTTCCGGACCGAAAACTTCTAACTCAACCTGGTAACCCACATCTTTTTTGTATTCCTCAATATACTGGGACAATGTGGGAACTAACCCTAAATCATCTAGGCTCATCGGCCGCAAGTTAAAGATAATCTGCCGAACCTCTTTCAATGAATCCTTAACTAGTTCCTTTAATTCCAAAAGTTCTTCATGTAACGAGCCTTTACCTAAAAGATAGGTCTTCTCGCATATTTCTGCTCGCAATACAATATTAGCCATGGCCTGGGCCGGTCCGTCATGGATCTCTCGGGCAATACGCCGCCGCTCTTCTTCTTGGGCTTGAATAATCTGATTACCTAATTGGCTCCAGGTCTTATATCCTTCAATTTGAGCAGCCATCCCATTAAGTTTACTTAAAAGAATTTCTAAAGCTGTTGTTAAAGACCCCACCATATCCTCAGCTTGGGCCACTAGGTTGTTAATCCGTATTAGACGGCGTTCCGCTTCAGACCGGGCTTGTTTCAGCTCTCTTTCCCGCTCACGGTTAACCGCTAACTCCATCTGAGCATCTTGGGCATCAATATAAGCGTGGTGAATATCTTCTTCCGAATACCGGGAAAAATCGCTACTAACCTGCATTAATCGAGTTCGTAGCACCCGGTACTTCCGTTCACACTGGTCCACCTTCTCAACTACAGCTTTAGTACGTTTCTTTATTTCCTCTAATTCTGCCCGGACTCGGAGGTACTCTTCCCGAGCGGTACTGGCTACGTCAAACATCTTGACTTTGCCTCGGTCCAAAGCAGAAATAGCTTCGGTCATGATCTCTTCCATGACCGTTACAGTTAATTCATTTTGATGATTTCCCTGTTTTTCAGCCATAAGTAGGTATTCGTGACAAAAAATGGCCTACCCTGCTTACTATAATTACCAGCAGTTAGATTTCGTCACATAAAGCGGCTACGGCTTGCACAATCTCTGGGGCCGAGTTCGGTTTTGCTGCTCGTATAGCAGCCTGAGCCATTCCGTTTATACGTTGGGGGTTACGTAGTAATCCGGTAATAACCAATGGTAACCTTTTTTCATCCTGAACATAAATTCCTGCTCCTTGTTCCAACAGAAAATCGGTATTACCGTCTTCTTGACCTGGAGTAGGTCTAACTACTAACAGAGGTAAACCGACAGCCAATGCTTCGGAAACAGTCAGCCCGCCAGCCTTAGAAACCAACAAATCAGCTGCTCCCATCCACCGGTGAATATCGTCGACATACCCTTTAATTATAACTGGATAAGGAAAGTCGTATTTCTGAGTAATTTCCGTTAACTCTTCCCGAAGCGCTTCGTTGTTCCCAGCAATCGTCACAATCTGAGCCGGTTCTTTCAAAGCCCGTAAACCCAAAAGCAGCTCCTGCATGGGCCCAATTCCGTGTCCCCCACTAGCCAATAAGACTACCGGTAAATCCGGGTTTAATCCTAACTCCTGCTTTAATTGTTGACGGTCTACCCGTTGTGAAAACTCCTTCTTAATCGGTATCCCGGTAACCATAATTTTCTCCGGAGCCACCCCGGATTTTAACAGATGCTCCCGCATCCCTGTATGGGCAACAAAATATAAGTCAACATTATGGTAGAGCCAAATTGGGTGGGGAACATAGTCAGTTAAAACTACAGTTTTGGGACCGATAAAACCTGGCGCCAAAAGATCGATGGCCCCAGCCGGCATAAAATGGGTAGAGATTACTGCAGCTGGTTGTTCTCGGGCCAACAGACGAGCCATCTTACC
>DHRX01000065.1 GCA_002408345.1 Firmicutes bacterium UBA5301
GTACTGACTAAGACGGTAGTGCCAAAGTCCTCCATTAACATTAACTGCTTTTCTGAGTTACCAGCAGAAGCAGGAATTACCGCTGCACCGACCTTTTCTAGGCCATAGTGGAGACCAAAACCGCCGGTGAATAGGCCATAGCCGAAGCAGATTTGGGCAACATCCTGAGAAACAACGCCAGCTTGGGTAACCATCCGGGCTACTAAGTGCGTCCAATTCTCCATATCTTTTGCGGTATAACCAACAACAATGGGTTTACCAGTAGTTCCAGAAGAAGCATGGAGACGCAGGATCTGATCGAGAGAAACAGCAAAAAGGCCGTAGGGATAGTTATGGCGGAGGTCATCCTTGGTAGTAAAAGGAAGTTGTGGTAGATCATTTAAAGAACGGATATCTTCAGGTTCGATACCTATTTCCTGTATTCTCCGCCGGTAAAAGGGAACCTGGTTATAGACATACCGAATAATCCTTTTTAACCCTTGTTCCTGTATAGTCTGATATTGGTCTTTAGTTAGCTGTTCATTAGTATCCCAAATCACAGGTTAGTCCCCTTTTTACATTTTACCAAGAGCGGTCTCGGCTAGTACCGTAAAACCTGCAGCGGTTAAGGCTTGTTTGGCCCTAGTGTTATTACAGGTTTGGAGGAGTAGCAAAGAACTGTATGAGAAAGGATATAAGTAATTAATATTAATGTTTTCAGCGGCTAAAATTCTAACTACCTGAGCCAAAGATCCAGGAACATTAGCTATCTCTACGGCTAGTACCTCATTAATGGTGCAGGTAAAGCCGGCATCTTTCAGAATTTGAACCGCTTGATCCGAATTGTCAACTAGTAAGCGCAGAATACCAAAATCAGTCGTGTCAGCTATAGAAATAGCTCGTAGGTTAATATTTGCTGCAGCTAGAGGCTCCAGAGCTTCCTTAAGCCGACCAGAGCGGTTTTCCAAAAATACTGAAATTTGACGCGGGTTCATCGGCTCTAACTTCCTTTCTAACTGGAGCTTACTGATTTACAAAACTATTCCACACTAAAAGAGGGTATCCTTCCATATGGGGTGAGAAGGAGAAAATCGGTAAAGGAAAAGGTCGGTAGTTGTAGAAGAAAAGCTAGGATTGTACTTTTTGGCACGGGACAGATAGGTGAAAGAAGGTGAAAAAGTAAATGACGAGCCTATTTTATTACAAAGACCAAACCTGCCCAGTTTGTGGAAGGATTTTTGCCCAAACCAGGGTGCGTTCTTCCCTCTGTATCGTGGAACGGAGAGATAGCGATTACCGGGTACAGTACCGCAACTGTAACCCCAACTGGTATGCTGTAATGGTCTGCCCCACTTGTAATTATGCCGCACCGCGGAGCTTTTTTGGGGATCTGAGTGATGAGGAGAGAGAGGCGTCAAGACCAATTTTGGGCCAATTCCCGCTTAAAGATCTGACCGGTGAACGAACCCTACTAGAGGTAGCCGAATGTTACGAACGAGCGGTTCAATGTGCTCAAGTTCGGAAATTAAAACCATCAATTTTAGGCAATCTTTATATGCAAACAGCCTGGGCTTACTGGGAAATTAATGAAAAAGTGAAAGAACAGGAGTTCCTTAATTTGGCTTTAGAAGCGTACCTTGAAGCTTATAATTATGAACGAGTACCGGCCAACCGGATGTCTCTAGGAGATTTAGTTTACTTAATCGGCGAATTAAACCGACGTACCGAACGGTACGAAGAGGCTGTAATTTGGTTTAGTAAGGTAGCAGAGATGCAAGATGTGCGCCCAGGTACTATCCGTTTAGCACGAGAAATGTGGCAGTTGGCTCGGGATGCGTACCGTCGTGGACCGGCAGAACATAGCTTGGAAGAGGTTTGCTCTCCAGAGCGAACTGAGGTTGGTACAAGCAAGCAGGAGGTTGTTCCGATGGCTGAAACGCCAGAACCGGAAAGACGCCGGGTCAAGACTTTTGTGCGGACCCAATTATACCAAGATCAAGTGGAATGGTTAGAGAAGGTCGGGCGCTGGTGGAGTAGTGAATCGGAGTTAGAAGCCAGTAGTGTTCTCCGTGTTTTATTGGAGTTAGTACAAGATCTACCGCTTCAGCAGCTGCAGGTCGCTGATGAAGATGAACTGAAGAAGGCTTTAGCAGAGCACATTACAGCTAGTGCAGGTGGGGATCTATTTGCCATTCAAGAAGGTTAAACGGATTGGGGTTTTGACCGGTGGTGGCGATTGCCCTGGATTGAATGGAGTAATTCGGGCGGTAGTCAAAACCGCCGTTAATCATTATAATATGGAAGTAATGGGGATTAACGACGGTTTTGAGGGTTTAATCCAGGGCTGGATCAAACCCATGACCCCAACGGATGTTATTGGTATATTACCTCGGGGTGGAACGATATTAGGAACGAGCAATCGTGCCAACCCTTTCCAGTATCCGTGGCCAGATGAGCAAGGGGTGGTTCGCCCCCAAAATTGTGTTCCTCTTATTTTAGAGAATTTGGAACGGTACGGGATAGAAGCCCTAATCGTAATTGGTGGTGACGGG
>DHRX01000009.1 GCA_002408345.1 Firmicutes bacterium UBA5301
GGTTAACACAGGCCTAACCTAAAACTGCCACTGGTAAAGGTAGGAGTTAGCGGGAACATGGGAACCGGCATAAAGCCCGATAGCAGCACCAGCGATGACATCCGAAGTATAGTGCTGGTCCAAATAGATCCGAGAAATTCCTACGAGAACAGCACCACCATAGAATAGATACTTATACCGGGGATACTCGGAAGCTAAGACCTGGGCTAAGGCAAAAGCAGTGGCCGTATGCCCAGAGGGAAAAGAGGCATAGTCAGAGGAAAAACTNNCGCCACTGGTAGAGGTAGGAGTTAGCAGGAACATGGGAGCCAGCATAAATCCCGATAGCGGCACCAGCGATGACGTCTGAGGTATAATGCTGGTCTAAATAGATCCGAGAGATCCCTACGAGAATAGCGCCACCATAAAAGAGGTACTTATACTGAGGATACTCGGTCGCCAAAACCTGGGCTAAGGCAAAAGCGGTGGCGGTATGCCCGGAAGGAAAAGAGGCATAGTCAGAGGAAAAACTGAGGGGTTGGTTGACTGTCTCTGCGGTATAAGGGCGGGGACGGCCAACTATATTTTTCAGTATCTGAGTTGTAATCCCCGCATAAATAATAGCATTAGCGGCTTTGTAGGCGCTTTCTTTCTCGCCTAGTACCGCCAAAGAGCCGACTATAGCTAGACCGCCACCGCTACCAAAAAGGGTAACTGTTTCGTAAAAAGCATCGCCCCCAGGGGTTCGGCTGGATTGAACAGTATCGCGTATATGCTGATCATTGGCGGCTGCTAGTCCACAGAGTAGCAAGACCGGTACCGCCCGCTTAGGCTCGATGGTAACTTGAGCATAGCCCGAGCTAGAGAAAACAATAAATATTATCAGTAATGCGCTAACGGTTACCCCGCTCCGCATAGTTACCGTACGCCTCCTAAAAACTAACTCCGGTAGTGATTTGAGCTAGTTGCCAATCAGGAACAACAGCGAAGTCAAGAAAAAAGCCCTGCTTCTTTACACCTATTCCCGCTGTTACAGTGCCTTGATAAAATCCGCCACGCAAAGCCAAAAATCCTGCTTGCCCTAACGGTCTATATTCTACACCTACCTGATGATTATAGGGGGCCGATTGTAACCGAAAAGTATAAGGAAGATTGTTTGCCAAATAGACATCCAAGCCCATGGTTATCCGCTCTGTTTCCAGAGCTAAAGAAGGCTGGATATTGACTTTATTAGGTTGGAACGCATTCTGCACTAAAATACCAGCCCGTACTAGATCCTGACGGTACTGAATAGCTAAATCTCCGCTGAATTGAGATTCGCAAAACCGCCCCGCCACACCTAAAGCAAAGTTAGGACGCCATTTATACCCAAGAGCAACACTATTCCAATCAGCGTTTTCACCCCAAAAAGGCCAACGATGACGAGCAAAACCTAATCCTAAATCACCAAACTGACTAGCAATTCCAATGCTCGACCGATAATCTGCTTTGGGATAGCTATAAGTAACACTAAGACTGTTATCAGTACTAAAAGCTAGACCAGCCGGGTTCCAAAAGATCGCAGAAATTCCAGTCGCTACCGCGGTGGCAGCTCCTCCTGTACCCATAACCTCAGCTCCGTAGAATGCCGCAGTTGGTAAGCTCAACATGGATAACACTAACGCTACAATCACACTTGCTATTTTCGTCCTCATTTTTGCCCCCTAAAACCCCAATGCTGACCGATACGTTACTTTGGCTATAGGATGATTAGCTGCATACTCGATAATCTCTCGGAACTCAGCCAACGGATAATAAAATCTACTGGCCGGTTCATCTCCAACATGGTGGAAAAGAAGGGTAAGCCACAAACCATTTTGATAAGCATAATTAATCCACTGTTTAACCTCAGCAGGCGTAGTTTTTTCGCTACCGCCAAAGACTTCACTAGCACCTAGTCGCCACGAATCTTGGGGAGGCCAGGTATCAAAAGTGTTCGTCAGGGCTCGGTGATAACGGTAATATTCTTGCGCTTTTTTAATCACGTCCGGATTATAAGCACCATAGGGGCTAACTAGAACCGTGGTATTCCAACCCTGGTTCCGAATCCACTCGCTACTTTCCTGCAGTTCCAAGGTTAGAGCTTCCTGATCTAGTAAGCTCAACATCTGGTGGGTCTTGGTATGGCTAACCAAATCCCAACCATTATCCCAGAGTAACTGGCAATCCTCGACAGTTAGATAGCCTGGATCGGCCCCGATCTTACTGGTGACTAAGGCGATAACCCCTGGAACATTAACATTCCTCATTATTGGAAATGCTTCCGTAAAGTTATCTTTGTAGCCATCATCAAAGATAATGGTTAACTTAGCCGACCGGCTTTTCCCCGTTTCCGGATAAACAACTTTTAGAGGGTCGGGCTTGCTACACCCGGAAAAAAGAAGAACTAGTAGCATCAGCAGGCTAGTCCAAGCAAATGTTTTTTTACGCACTAACTCTCGGCCCTTCTTATTTATAATTTAGTATTTTTTGGATAGTAATGTTGATAAATTATTGATTAGTTTTAAGATCCCTCTTTATTTATTGCCAGGAAAAACTGGGCAAATCCAGAATCTACATTAATAACCAACAAAGGGAAGGAATGTCTGTCGGATGTCCATTTTATTTTTAAGCAACGGGCATGGCGAAGACGCTTGTGGTGCCGCCATCGCTTCCGAGCTAATGAAATTAACAGAACTAAATATTATTGCTCTGCCGATAATTGGTATGGGACAACCTTATATTAATGTTGGCATTCCGGTTGTTGGCCCCCATCAACTAACCCCAATGGAAGGGTTAATTTACAAGCGGCCTAAAGCCATGTTAAAAGAGACAGCCGGGGGGTTGGCCCGTCTCTTAATTGAACAGATTAAGTTTCTACGCCAAATTACCCCAACGGTCTCAACAGTTGTTGCCGTAGGTGATGTCGTTCCTTTAATTATGAATCGCCTAGGCACAAAGAAACCGGTTCATTATGTCTCCATTGCCAAAAGCGCTTACTATACTAATGGTAAGAAAACAATGCTAAAAGCCGATGAACTTTGGGCCCTTAACGGCTATGGACAAACCATTTTTTTTAGAGATGAATTCACCGCTACCTGCGCCCGTAAACAACGGCCAAATCTCAACATCTACTTCGTTGGAAATCCAATGATGGATACCTTCTCCCTGGACCAGACCGGGTTTTCAGAGCTTTCATCTCCAATAATCACCATACTACCAGGAAGTAGACAATCTGCTTTGACCAGCTTAAAACAGCTGCTATCTATTATCAGTTTGGTACTCAAAAAATTACCCCACATTAATCTCATAGTAAGTAAAGCTCCGCAGTTACGCTGGGAGCAAGTGAATAATATTATCTTGGCTACTAACTGGCAACCCAAAGCTGAACTCCCCAACGATTCTGACCATTACTATGTTTATGATAACTCTTCAACATTAGTAGTAACAGAGCGCTTTGGAGCTGCTCTTGCAGCTTGTGATTTAGTCATTGGGCTCGCTGGTACCGCTAATGAACAAGCGGTGGGCCTAGGCAAACTAGTAATTAGTTTTCCAACTGACGACTCCAAATTCGCAGTAAAATTTTTAGATGCTCAAGAGCGCTTACTGGGAAAGTCTTTACATGCAGTCTACTCACGGGAACCCAAAGAAATCTCCAGTAAGATTATTGACGTTATTACCAACCTTGGTCAATATCAATTAGCTACAACTGACGGAATTAAGCGAATGGGTGATGGTCCCGGTGCTGCCGAAAGAATAGCTCACATTATTGCCGATAGTATGCCTGATAAAAGGAGGAATATTTCGGCAGAGGATAGTAACTGTGTTTTCATGTAGATGTGTTCAAATTAAACTAAAAAAACAAAGTTTTAAGGGGATGGACTAATGCATAAATTTAGGCTAGTTACCATACTGACTTTAATAGTTTACTGTACTACGTTCCCGGCCTTAGCTGGGGAAGTTAATATGGAACTAACCTGGGATTTCTTCAATAAATTTGAATCTTCAAGCTCTGCTAGTTTCCAACGTTACCACCTGGTAACCTTAGACTATACTGAAGGTGCGCATAATCTCAACCTTCTTTATGATTGGTATGATGATACCGAAGGAGAAAATAACACCCATAGCCTCACCCCTTGGGCTATCGGCTACGGCTACCAGTTAAACGAAGAATACCGAATTGAAGCTGGCTACTGGTGGGTTTGGGATATCCTAGCCAAAGAAAGAATGTTTAACGAATTTCGGGTACGTTGCCTCTGGGGAAAGTCGCTTTCCGACCAAACTAACGCCACGGCTTTTATTGGCTTAAAAACAAAGGATGGAGTCACGCTAAATTATGGAACAAGCCTTACCTACCAAGTAGGTAACTTCGAACTGTTAGCCGGGGTTAATGCCATTTCAGCCTTAGATGACATCGTATTATCTGAAGGAAGAATTCCGCTAACGGTAGGAACTAGTTATCGCTTTCCCTCTGGTACCAGGGCCCATGCGTACTTGACTTACCTAGCGGGTAAAGAACCGGCAGCAATGACTAACCCCTATATTAAACCAGGTAACTCTTATGCCAGGTTAGGCCTTGATTTTGTCATCTTTTAAAAAGGAGCAATACTAAGTGATTCTCTATTATGTTAATAATTCGATCCATCAAATTCCGTCCTTTATCTACATCGCTTTAGAAACTGGTGGCAAAGTTTTAACTGATGGCAAGGATTCCTATGCCCTTATTAAACGGGATTTTCCCCAGATTGATGTGGAATTTATTGAGTCCTTAGATGCGATCCGCGAACGGGCCAATGAATTACAACCAGAGGCCATTGTCCAACCGGATTTCTGGGTTAACCATTTATTTGCCGAGTGTGGTGGCAAACAGGTCCAAGTCTTCCACGGTCTTTCTGACAAGAAGTATGGACGGAGTAAAAAAGTTCTCCTCTATGATCTTGTCTTGCTCCCGGGTAAGAAAGAAGAAGACGCTTACCGGACAATGGGTATCCTTGACAAAATGAAGTATCAAACTGTTGGTTACCCCAAATTAGACCGGGTTTTCCAGGGGAAAATTAACCAAGAAGAGCAACGGATCAAGCTGGGACTTGACCCGGACAAAACCACCGTTCTTTATGCGCCAACCTGGAACGACCGGACAGGTAATACTAGTTACCCTAAGTTTGGCGTAGAAGTACTCAACCAGGTACCTAGCGATATCAACTTAGTTGTAAAACTCCATCCAAACACTAAAAGCTACGACAAAAAATACTACCCGATACTTAAAGAAATTGCCGCCAAAAAGGATAATATACTTTTCATTGATTATGCCGCTGATATCATACCAATTATGGCCACCGCCGACCTGCTAATTGGAGACATTTCCTCTGTAACCCACGAATTTATGGCTTTCCAGCGGCCCTTAGTCTTTTTGGATAGCGGTTTTCACCTATTTCAACGGAAAGCACGGACCTGGATTTGGCAAGCTGGTGATGTGATCAAGAAAAAAGGCCAAGTTTGGCCTACTGTATTAGAAAGGCTAGAACATCCAGAGGAATATGCTGATATCCGTCAAGAAATTCTGGAGTATATCTTTTACAAACCTGATGGCAATGCAGCCAAAAGAGCAGCTCAAGCAATCTTGGAAGCAAGTTCAGTTTAGAAAGCAAACTCTAATAGAACTTTGCCAAAAGAGGTACCGCCGGCGGTACGGAAAGCTTTTTCCAAATCGCTTTCATCGCGGATAACATAAATATCGGTGATAACCTGTTCTAGTTTTCCGGCAAACCACGGATCCTGAAGTAAAGGAACTGCTGCACTAAAATCAAGTTGGGTACTCCGACTAGAGCCTAAGAAGGTTAAACCTTTGTCCAGTACCATACGGGTCTCTATCGGTACTGTCCCTTCAGTTACGCCGGTTAATACTCCAATTCCGTTGGGTTCTAAGTAAACCAAAATCTCTTTAAGAGCTGTTTCGGAAGCATTCCCACCGACACACTCGAAAGCTAAATCGCAGGAAAAATGCTTTAAAATAGCTCCGGTAATCAAGAGATCATCGGCATGGTAAAAATAATCGGCTCGTTCCGGGTGCTTAATAATGCAGACTAGTTTAGATTCTGGTAACAGCTTTTTAATTACTAAACTGGTAATATAGCCTACTAATCCGTCTCCCCAAACAGCGACAACCTCTCGCTTAGTCGGAAAATGCAAGGCCCTATGGAGAGCGTGAACAGCAACTGAAATTAGTTCGGCAAAAACGCTGAGTGATCCGTTGATAACGAAACTACTCTCGTAAGGTACCAACAAATCCC
>DHRX01000164.1:0-6571 GCA_002408345.1 Firmicutes bacterium UBA5301
ACACTGTTCAGTTTTCAAGGTCCAAACCCTTGTCGCAATCGACGAAGTTTATTATACCAGCTGGTTTTTTCCATGTCAAGCGCTAAGGGGCTCTTTGTGGTTGTAAATTTATTTTTTCTTCTTGAACGACCTTAGACTGACCTAAAAAGTCACCCAGCCCAAAATAAACTTCTGGAACTTCACCTAAAATTATGCCTTCAGTTAGCGGTAATTTTACATTGACCGAAGCGGTTTGACTAACTAAAGGAACGACAATTCTTATACCTACTGTAACATCTAAATAAAGTTTGTGACGGGTCTGATTAATACCTGCCTGTTCGAACCGATCAAACACACTAATACCAATAGTACCTACCGGGACTATTCGGACAGATATCCATGGGCCCATACTAGCTAAAAGATGGCTACCCAAAGCTTGCCCTAAAGGTATACGGATCCGCTCTTCAGAAATGTTTTTAAGGGCCTCTTGAATTTGAATAGCCGCTTCAGCTGCCAACCGATTGATCTCACCGGTATTCGGTTGCATCATAACAATCTTCCCGTGGTTATCCTGTCTTACAGAATAGAGATCCTCATACCGCATGGTTCGAGCTACTTTTTCATGAACTGCTCTGTTGATTACGTTACTAGCAATCATATTCGCTCGAGTTTCGGCAATTTTAAGGAGTGTTGGCTGTAAGCGATAGTCGATGAGAATAAAAAGCGCTATAACTAGTAATAGCAATATAGCTAAAAAGCGATAAAGAGCAGGTAGAAAACGACGTAGCCACAGCTGAATACGGCGCATTTCTCGCCGAATTACCCCATCGAGCCCACCCCTTTATCAAAAAACGCTTCATTATTTATATGAAGCGTTTCCCTAGAATATCAAAGGTCGGGTTAGTAATCCTTAATTACCTTAGTAAATTTTCGTTTACCCACCTGTATAACTCGTTCCGTAGTAATGTCGACTTGTTTTTCTTCTGAAGTTACTTTTACCCCATCTATTTTGACGGCACCTTGCTTAATCATGCGCCGGGCTTCTCCATTAGAGGTAACCAGATCACTAAAGGCTAATAGTTTTACTATCCAAACACTACTTTTCGAATCCATTTCCGTACCAGGGACCGTAATTAAAGGGATATCCTCAGGGATTTCACCTTGGCGGAAAACTAAATCAAAAGCCTCTTCAGCTTCTCGGGCCGCCGCTGCTCCATGGTATAAAGTAACAATTTCTCGACCTAACCGTCGTTTAACATCACGGGGATGTAGTTTCCCCGCTGCCATCCCTTGGAAGATCGTCTTGATTTCAGCCATCGGCACTTCTGTTACTAATTCGTAGTAAGGGCGCATTAACTCATCGGGAATCGACATAGTTTTACCGTACATTTCCGCCGGTTCTTCACTAATACCAATATAATTACCGAGGCTCTTACTCATCTTGTGAACCCCATCAGTTCCTACTAGTAAAGGCATCATTAGAGCAACCTGTGGCTCTTGACCATACTCCCGTTGTAACTCTCTCCCAACCAATAAGTTAAACTTCTGGTCGGTACCACCTAACTCTACATCAGCATGGAGCGCTACAGAATCATAGCCCTGCATTAACGGATAAAAGAACTCGTGGATACCAATAGGTCTATTGGAATTAAAGCGATTAGCAAAGTCCTCCCGCTCTAGCATCTGAGCTACCGTATACTTAGAAGCTAATTTAAGTACATCACCAAAATTTAAAGCTGCCAACCAAGTACTATTAAATACAATCTTGGTTTTTTCGGGGTTCATGATTTTATAGATCTGTTTTGCGTAAGTTTTAGCGTTAGCTTCAACCTCTTCCTTCGTTAACGGTTTCCGTGCCGTTGATTTCCCAGAGGGATCACCGATACGCCCAGTAAAATCACCGATAAGAAAGTAGACTTCATGCCCCATATCCTGAAATTGTTTTAATTTACGATAAACAACGGTATGACCCAAATGAATATCTGGAGCTGATGGATCAGTACCAAGTTTAACCCGTAAGGGACGCTGCTCTTTTTGGGCTCGTTCTAAAGCGTTGCGTAAATCTTCAACACTGATAACCTCAGCAGCCCCTCGTGTAAGTAATTCTAACTGTTCTGATATGGAAAGACCTTGCACTATGCCATCTCCTTTTTGAGCACCTGTCCGACCTCAAAATTACCACCTATTATAACACAACCCTAAAATGGCAAGCAATGTCTTCTACCGCAAGTTTTGTTTCCAAATTAGCATAATTTATATGTTATAATGTTTCTGATATTAATTTAGTATATTTACTGTGGACCCAAAAGTGGGGAGGATTTAATTAATGGGCAAACTACGAGTAACTCTTAAACGAGCTTTGCTCGGATTATTTATTTTAATTATTTGTATTGGCTTTGGTACCGCATTTGGTATCTTTGCTGGAGCATTAAGTACTGCACCTACACTAGACGATATTGAATTTAACCCCAACAAGACCACCTATATTTACGATATCAACGGTAAGGTTATCACCAGGCTCTATAAAGAAAATCGCATCCCTGTAAGCTTAGAGGAGATCCCTGATGATCTACAAAAAGCGGTTATTGCGATTGAGGATGACCATTTTTATGAGCACCATGGTATTAACTATCGTTCGGTAGCCAGGGCTATTTATGTCGACCTTAAAGAAAGACGCAAAGCTCAGGGCTTTAGTACTATTACCATGCAGTTAGCCCGTAATGCTTTTTTATCCCAAGAAAAAACCTTTACCCGTAAACTTAATGAAATTATCTGGACTATTCAAATCGAACGCAAATTTACTAAAGAAGAGATTCTTGAGCGTTATTTAAATGAAGTTTATTTTGGTCATAGCGCCTACGGGGTTGAAGCTGCTGCTCAGGTTTTCTTTGGTAAGCACGTTAAAGACCTAAATTTGCCTGAAAGCGCCTTACTAGCCGGTATTATTCAGATACCCGGTGTTCACTCCCCTTACATTAACCTAGAGAATGCTTATAAACGACGGGCTGTAGTACTTAATCGAATGCAAGAGCTGAACATGATTACCAAAGAAACTGCTGAAGAAGCAAAGGCTACAGAAATTCAGTTAGCTGGCCTCAAACCCCGGGAAACCAAAGCACCCTATTTTTCCGATTATATTCTTAAGGATCTCTTGGCTAAATATGGTGAAGAGCAGGTTTACGGTGGCGGATTGAAAGTCTATACCACTTTGGATCTTAACTTACAAGAGTTAGCAGAAAAAACTCTACTTCCTCCTTTGCCCGAAATATATGAGGAAGGCAGTGAAATCGCCCAACCCCAGGGGGCATTAATTAGTATTGAACCTAGTACCGGTCAGATTAAAGCTATGGTCGGTGGTCGTGGTAATGATAAGTTCAATCGGGCTGTTCAGGCTAAGCGTCAACCTGGATCAGCTATGAAACCTTTCATTTATATAGCCGCTATCGACCGGGGCTTTACCCCAGCTTCCATCATTGAAGATACGCCTATCGAGTATTCTTTACCTGAAGGTGAAGTTTGGGCTCCAAATAACTATGACAAGCAATATCGCGGACCGGTAACCTTACGTAAAGCCGTTGAAGATTCCTTAAATATTCCAGCGGTTAAAATGCTGGAACAGGTAGGTGTACGTACAGTCGTTGGTTATGCAAAAAAGATGGGTATTTCAACCCTAGTTGAACGTGGGGAAAAGAATGACTTCAACCTAGCATTAGCTTTAGGTGGACTGACTGAAGGTGTTACCCCATTAGAAATGACCTCGGCCTTTGCCATCTTAGCTAACCAAGGAATATGGGTAGAGCCCATAGCAATCCTGCGAGTAGTCGATGCCAACGGCCATGTGTTAGAAGAACGCACCCCAAAACGAAGTATTATCCTTAGTGAAGCTACCTCCTTTATAGTAACCGATATGCTCCGGGGTGTTGTTGAGCGAGGTACCGGTCGTGGAGCTAACATTGGTCGCCCGGCTGCCGGTAAAACTGGAACCACTGATGACTTTACTAACGCTTGGTTTATCGGATTTACCCCTGATTTAGCTACAGGTATTTACATCGGTAACGATAAACAAAGCAACCCACTAGTTTTTGATGATGGAACTAGGTGGGGTAGTGCGCGAGCTGCCGCTATCTGGAAACAATATATGAGTCAAGCCGTGGCTGGAAAGCCGATTAAAGACTTTCCAAGGCCAGATAATATTAGTACCGCAACAATTTGTATTGAATCAGGACAATTAGCCTCGGAATTTTGTCCAGAAGTTCAAACCGAAATATTTATCGCCGGAACTGAACCGAAAGACTACTGTGTCGTACATGATTGGCAACGACCTAACCAGGGTTGGGACTTCTTTGGTACTACCACCACACCAGATAGTGAGTCAAGCCCAAGCTCACCTTGGTCCTGGCTCTTTGGCAACTAGATTCGATCTATTGTTTAAGATAAACAATAGTTACACCGGAGCCGCCTTGATTTAAGGCGGCTTCTGCATATTCTTTAACGGCACTATGCTCTGCTAGTCTTTGGCGCAAAACCGTACGCAAAATACCTTGTCCTTTACCATGAATCAGCCTAATACTATCATAGCCCGCCAATACCGCATCATCTAAAAACTTATCTAATACATCCCAGGCTTCTTCTACTGTCATGCCACGGACACTTATTTCCGAAGGAACCGTTAAGCGTTTGGTTTTAATCACTTGAGTTGCATTATCAAAATTACGACGAACTTTAGGCTCGTTTCTTTTCTTAGCCCTAGATTGACTGGGGCTAAGATCCTTAAAGGGTACAGTTACTTTAAGTAAACCGCTCTGTACCAATGCTTCTTTTTTCGTTTGATTCAACTCTAAAATAACCCCTTCTGCCCGTAGAGAATGGATATAAACAACCATACCAACCTCTAGGATAACCGCTAACTCTTCCCGCTGTTTTTCCTGAGGGGTAGCTTCTGAACCTATCTGTTTTAAGCGCTGAGCTACCTCTTCAAGCATAGTACGTCCTTCTTTTGCCCCCTGATCTGTTGCATCTTCTCGAGCTTGTTTAATAGCTGCTTCTAACTGAGAACGAGCCTGATCAACAAAGGCTTGAGCCTCACGTCGGGCTGCAGCCATAAGCTCTGTTCGCTGCTCTTCAATCTCTTCAGCTAACGTATAATACTTATTTTTTAATTGATTAGCCGCCCGGCTTTCCTCTTCCGCTTCTTGACGGGCCCGCCTAGTCAATTTTAGTTCTTCACCGATTTCACCTAACACTTCATCTAATTCCGTACGCAAACCAACCCGGGCTTCCCGGGCTCGCTTAATTACTTTTTCCGGTAAGCCAAGTCTAGTAGCAAGTTCTAAAGCATTACTCTTACCTGGTAATCCCAGGATAATCCGGTAAGTTGGCGCTAAAGAAACCAGATCAAACTCCATTGAGGCATTTTCAATCTGAGGGTGAATATAGGCATAAGTCTTCAGTTCACTATAGTGAGTTGTTACCACAGCCGTACAGCGTTTATCTACTAAGTAATCTAAAATAGCTACAGCTAGAGCCGCCCCCTCCTGAGGATCGGTCCCAGCCCCTAACTCATCTAAGAGAACCAAAGCATTATTATCCATTTCTTGGAGGATTCCACTAATATTAGAGATATGTCCCGAAAAAGTTGATAAGTTTTGCTCAATACTCTGCTCATCACCAATATCGCAATAAACCCCGGTAAAGACAGCAACCTCTCCACCGGCATCAGCAGGTATATGTAATCCAGCTTGAGCCATTAAGGTTAATAATCCTGCTGTCTTTAAGGTTACGGTTTTACCGCCGGTATTAGGACCGGTAATAACCAATACCCGGTAAGAATCGCCTACCTGGATATCTACCGGTACAACTTTACCGGTAAGTAAAGGGTGCCTGGCCTTAGTTAAGAATATCTTACCCTCTGTGTTCAGTAGAGGCTCAGTTCCCCGTAAATCTTGGCTTAACCGGCCTTTGGCTAAAAATAAGTCGGCCTGAGCAACTCGATCTAACGCCAAGCGAACCTCTTCCAGGTTAGCCGTAAGAACCTGAGTCAATTCCCGTAAAATACGTTGAATTTCTTGGGTCTCAGCAATTTGTAGTTCCCGGAGGGTATTGTTAATCTCTACGACTACCATCGGTTCAATAAATAGAGTGGCACCACTGGCAGAACGATCATGAACAATTCCGGGGATACTACCTTTATTCTCGCTCTTCACCGGAATCACAAATCGATCTCCTCGGATAGTAACGACACTTTCTTGCAAATATTTCTGATATTCAGCAGAGGAAATTAGCGTGGCCAGCTTATCCCGTACTCTTTGCTGGTTAATTTTAATTTGATTACGAATGGTACGCAATTGCGAGCTGGCTGAATCTTTAACTTCCCCTGAGTCGGCAAAAATTTTGGTAATCGCTGCTACTAGGTTATCAAAGTCACCAATCTCTGCTCCTAACTTTGAAAAAAAGGAATATTCTTCTGAAGATAACTGGCGAAAAAATCGACCTAACCTAGTCATCGCCTGCAGACAATCTCGAAGTTCTAAATAATCACTGTAATCTAAAGTCCGACCCAAATCTAACTGATTCAAGGCTGAACGAATATCCC
>DHRX01000164.1:6812-9369 GCA_002408345.1 Firmicutes bacterium UBA5301
GTCATCGGTTGTAGCGCTAAAGCCAAATCCCGGCTCGGTTGAAAACTGGTACGTGCTGCTAACAGTGTTAAAACTTTAGGAAACTCTAAGCGTTCGAAACTCTTGGTATTCATGATATTACCCCCCGAAACAAGTGGCCCTTCGTTATCCCCTGGGGTGGTTCTAATTCCTGACGCAACTGACTAAGTTGGTTTTTTCTATCTCCAACCTGCTCTTCCTCGCTATCTATTAACTGCCAAGCCTTAACATAATACTGAACGATCTGATTTAATTGTTCAGGCGAATAAAGACGGCCTTCAATGCGCAAACGACTAATTCCAGCTTGGTATAAATCCCCTAGATGTTCAATTAAGCAGAGATCTACAGAGTTAAAAAGATACATTCTGCAATGCCGATCCATTCTAATAGGGAAAATTTTACCTAAACGATCCCTAAGCCCATAAACTTGACCAAAACGACATGGCCGGGTACAATCTTCTCCTGGCTGCCGGCCACCGGCTAAACTACCTGGTACACAATGTTCGCTGATCATTACCGGTAAAGCCCCTTGAACCTGGTACTCCAAAGGAATTTGACAACCTGCAGCCACTTGCCGAACTTGTTCCAGTGTCAGTTCTGGTGACAAACAAACTTGATTAGCCCCAAGGAAATGCAAGAAATTCACAGTATCCCTGTTAAAAGAATTCAGAGAGGGCTCCGTGGTAAAACTAACACCTGCATCTCGAGCTACCTGTAGCATTCCCCAATCCCCTACCGCCACGGGAACTGAAACTACAGCCAGCTTCTTAAGTAATTCCCTATAATAGTTAAGTTCCTGATCTTTGGCGATTGATGGCAAAAGATAGATACCGGTACTACCCACTTCTAGGCAACGTTGTATACCAGTCATAACTTGTTCCCCAGTCCCAAAGTTCTCCCCAGATTGGGAAAAATTCGTATCTGCTAAGTAAATTAGACCTGCCCCAGCAGCCAGCGCCGCTTCCAGTTGCGGCCAAGAATCTACCACTACACTAACCGGTAAAAGATGATCCTGTCTTTTAACTGATGGCCACTGGGCTTCCACAAACTGGTTAACTAAACTACCTTCACTTAATACCGGTTCTAGACGAACTGGAGCATAGTATCGGCTACGCACCTCCATTAATCGTTCTACCGCCATCCGCCGTGCTTTGTTTAACTCGCTTTTAGGAACCATTACCCCGGGATCAATGCTAAAATCATGACCCACAATAGTAAACGGAGTATGACCTAGACGATTAACTTGGGCTAAAAGATCCTCTGCCGTTAATGGATGCCGCTCAGCCTTTTCCACCACAAAATCAGTCTTGCCGATACCGCATAAACGGTTTTGATCACAAAAAACGATCTCCACCGGTTGGCCTAACTTAACTGTGGCTCTAACCGTTACTGGGATATTTAAATTTTCATGCTGGCTTTTAAATGTACTTAAAGCACCTTTAACGATACTGGCCTCTCTAGTCTTATAAACAGTATCACCAACATTAGGCCGTCCAGACAGCTGCAGTTCAGCTATTGCGCCACTTTCTGCCCGCTCTACCTTTCGAGAGCCAACCTGGATAGTACGGACAATACAACCGGTGCTAGTATTATCCCGGGTTAGTATCTCAAGCCCGTCACCAATTTCTACCGGACTAACTAACTTTACCCAAGTTCGATCTTTATTGACCTGAACTACCTCTCCAAGTAATACCCCTTGATTGCTAGGCCGAGTATAGCTAGGAAACTCTCGACCCTGATTGCCGAATAGATATCCTGACGTAAAGCCACGGTTAAAAACCTGTTCAACCTGCTGTTTTTGCTGGGTTAAATCCAGCTTTGAGCTACGCTCTGTTTTCAGCAAATCCAAAGCAGTACGATAAGCTTTAACAACAGTAGCCACATATTCTGGCCTTTTCATCCGACCCTCGATCTTTAAAGACCGAACCCCCATTTTAACTATCTTATCTAAGTAATCTAGGGTGCATAAATCTTTCGGACTTAAAAGATGAAAACCGCTAGGCATGTACTCTTCTAGTACCTGCCCGTCTTCATTAACCAAGGAATATTCTAAACGACAGGGCTGAGCACAACGCCCTCGGTTTCCGCTCCTACCCCCAATTAAACTGCTCAGTAGACATTTACCTGAATAAGAAAAGCAAAGAGCGCCATGAACAAAGGCCTCTACTTCAATAGGGCTAGCCTGAGCTAAATAATCTAGCTCTGTTAACGTCTGTTCTCTGGCTACAACCACCCGGGTAAAACCAAGCCCAGCTAGAAACTGAAGACCCGAAAGATTATGAATGGTCATTTGAGTACTACCATGAAGGGGCAACTGGGGAAAATGAATTCGAGTATTAACTGCAAAACCTAGATCTTGAACAATAATACCGTCTATCCCTAATTCGACCAGTTTCTCCACTAGCCGGAGCGCATTATCCATCTCCGAGTCGGCTATTAGGGTATTGACGGTAACATAAAGACGGACTCCTCGAATATGAGCGTATTCTACGGCTTCTGCAATCTGTTCTGGAGAAAAATTAACCGCATCTTGCCGAGC
>DHRX01000036.1 GCA_002408345.1 Firmicutes bacterium UBA5301
CGCCAGGTTTCTGGGGAAAAAGCTTTTCTCTATCTCTACGGGTTAGGGTTATCTAGCGGTCTAGTAGCTAAGTTGTACAATTATTATGGGGACTCGGTAGTTGATGTGATTTCTCAGAACCCCTATCAACCCGCCGAAGAAATTGAGGGTATTGGTTTTAAAACAGCTGATAAGATAGCCGGACGTTTAGGTCTGCCATCAGATGCTCCTAGTAGGCTACGGGTTGGTTTACTTTTTGTTTTATATGAGGCGGCTGAAGACGGTCATACTTTTATTGGGGAACAGGAGCTGTATACCGCTGCTGCTGATTTATTGGGTATTTCTCCAGAATTGCTGGAAGAGATCCTAGCCGAACTCCATCAGGATGGGTTGGTTGTGCGGGAACAGGTAGATGGGGCTGGGTTTTGTTATCTTCCAGCGCTTTACTACGCCGAACGTGGTTGCTCAGAACGATTAGCTTCTTTGCTCTTGGCCGAGAGTGAACCGCTAGTTGTTGACCAGGGCCGGATAATTGGCGATTTTGAGGCTGAGTTAGGTTTTACGTTAGCCCCTGAGCAGGTTGAAGCTATTAAGGCTAGTTTACAACATCGAGTTCTTATTATCACCGGCGGCCCTGGTACCGGTAAGACCACTATTATCCGAGGTATAATTCAAGTTTTAGAGGGTTCGGGGTTACGCTTAGCCTTAGCCGCCCCAACCGGTCGAGCCAGTAAACGGCTAGAGGAGACTTGTTTCCGTGAGGCAAAGACTATCCATCGTCTGTTGGAATATGCCTATACAGAAAACGCAGGAATGGCCTTCGGTCGCCATGAGGCCAACCCTATAGAGGCGGATGCCATCATCGTTGACGAAGCTTCTATGTTAGATTTGCCCCTTTTTTACAGCCTTTTACGGGCTCTGGCCCCAGGAACTCGGTTAATACTAGTTGGTGATGAGGATCAACTGCCTTCAGTAGGGCCAGGTAATGTTTTAGGAGATCTAATCGCTTCTAACGTAGTTCCGGTAGTTAAATTGACTAAAATTTTTCGCCAAGGAGAAGCGAGCCAAATTATCGTTAATGCTCACCGGATTAACCAGGGCAAACTTCCTATATCTAATAACCGGGAGGGTGACTTTTTTCATCTGCCGGAACACGAACCCCATAAAGTCCTATCTTTAATTGTCGAATTAGTAACTAAACGTCTGTCTAATACTTACCCTTTAGATCCAACTCAGGATATTCAAGTTTTAGCCCCTATGCGTAAGGGGATTATCGGGGTAGAAAACCTCAACCGAGTTTTGCGGGATGCTCTTAATCCGTTATCACCACTAAAACCTGAACTAACCGTTGGTAACCGGGCTTTCCGCTTACATGATAAAGTTATGCAGACCAAAAATAACTACCAGAAAAATGTTTATAATGGTGATATTGGTAAGGTTTCTGGTGTGAATACTGATAGTGGTGAATTGCTAGTGCTGTTTTCTGACGGTGAGCACCGGGAAGTAGTTTATACCCGGGGGGAAACTGAGGAACTGACCTTAGCCTATGCTATTAGTGTCCATAAGAGCCAGGGTAGTGAGTACCCGGTAGTAATTTTTCCTCTGCTAACCCAGCACTATGTAATGCTCCAACGCAATCTACTCTATACCGGAATTACCCGTGGTCGGCAGTTAGTAATCCTTATTGGCCCGACTAAAGCCTTGCAAATCGCGGTCCAGAACAACCAAATTCAAAAACGGAATAGTTTGCTTGCTTCCCGGCTGCAACAGCAAGTAAGCGATGGACAAAATACCAACTCTCTGTCCCTAGCATAACGTAATAAAGAGTTATGTTTGGGGAGGTAGAAGGTATTGGAGAAAAAGCAGAAAATTATTGGCTTTTGTTTAGTGCTCACTTTGCTTTTCGGGGTTATGGCGTTACCAGCAACAGCCAAAGAACTAACTAAAGTGCGGTTGGCAGAAGTAGTTCGCTCGGTTTTTTATGCTCCTTTATATGTAGCGATTAGTCAGGGTCTCTTTGCTGCAGAAGGTATTGAGATTGATATGGGAACAGCATGGGGGGCCGATAAGGGGGCTGCTGCTTTAATCTCGGGCAGTGTAGATGTTGGTTTCTTTGGACCAGAAGCAGGGATTTACATCTATAATGAGGGACGGAAAAATCACTTTGTTATCTTTGCTGAGTTAACCGCCTGTGATGGCTCGTTTTTAGTAGGACGTCATCCTGAGCCTGATTTCTCCTGGGCCAATCTTAAAGGCAAAACTATTGTTGGTGGTCGACCAGGTGGGGTACCGGAAATGACCCTGGAATGGTTGATTAAGACTAACGGTTTAGAACCCCTCGTCGATGTACCGATTATTCGCAATTTAGCTTTTACCGCTGCGGCCGGTGCTTTTCAATCTGGAACCGGTGACTATGTGGCCCTATTTGAGCCTACCGCTTCAGTCTTAGAGCAAGAAGGTTTTGGTTATGTAGTTGCTGCCCTCGGGGCTGATGCCGGTCCTCAAGCCTATACCGCTTTCCACGCTAGTAAAGAGTTAATTAAAAAGGACCCTGATTTAATTCAGAGGTTCACCAATGCTGTCTATAAAGGGCAAATCTGGGTCTACCAGCACACGCCAGAAGAGATTGCCACGGCTATTGCTCAATTCTTTCCTGATATGGAACAAGATCTGTTGTTAAGCTCCATCGATCGCTACCAGGCAATTAATGCTTGGCAAAAGACCCCTGTTTTGAGCCCAGAAGCTTTTTACCAGCTGCAAGAGGTAATGTTTTCCGCTGGTGAATTAACGATTCGTGTTCCCTTTGAAGAATTAGTTGACAATACTTTTGCGGAGAAAGCTGTCTCCTTGATTCAGTAATTAGATTCAGGAGGAGATTAAATGCCAGGATTAAGGCCAGCTATTGAAGTAAAAAATGTTGGTTTGATTTATCATTCGCCAGATGGGGAGACTGAGGCTTTACGGGATATCTCTTTTACCGTTCAGCCCAAAGAGTTTGTAAGTATTGTTGGACCCAGCGGTTGTGGAAAAAGTACTTTGCTTTCCTTGATTGCTGGTTTGCTCAAGCCAACTAAGGGTACTGTTTTAGTTGAGGGGCAAGAGGTAGAAGGCCCTAGTCCACTAGTCGGTTATATGCTCCAACAAGATTACTTATTTCCCTGGCGCACGGTACTGGAAAATGCCCTGATTGGCCTTGAGGTTCTTAAACGTAAAAATCGGGCTACAGTAGAGTATGTGCAAGGTCTGCTCCAAACCTACGGTTTAGGTGGTTTTGAAAACTATTATCCCGGGCAGCTATCAGGAGGTATGCGACAAAGGGTGGCTCTAGTCAGAACATTAGCGACAAACCCAGAGATTTGTCTATTGGACGAACCATTTGGCGCTTTGGATTACCAGACCCGTTTATTTATTGAAGAAGAGGTTGGGCGCATTCTCCGGGAAAACGAGAAAACGGTATTGCTGGTTACCCACGATATTTCTGAGGCTATTGCCATGTCAGACCGGGTGCTAGTTTTAAGTAACCGTCCAGCTAGGTTAGTTGCAGAACACGCTATTGATTTAGGTCAGGAGCATCGGTCGGCGTTGTCAGCCCGTAATGAAGCGGCAGAATTTAAGACTTATTTTGCAGCGATCTGGAAGGAGCTAGATGTTCATGCGTAACCCTAAGGCTCTAGCTATGGAATATAGTGCGGCCCATTTAGCTTACCTAGCTAAATTAAAACGTAAACAGTGGGTAACAGCAGCAGCTCGCATCTTGCTCTTTGTGGTTTTAATTGTGCTCTGGGAAGTGGCTGCTCGGTTAGAGTGGATAGATAGTTTTATTACCAGTAGCCCACTACGAGTACTCAATACTATTTACAACATGGCTAAAGATGGTAGCCTCTATTACCATACCGGGATTACGGTCTGGGAGACCACCTTAGGTTTTACTATCGGTACTTTAGGTGGGGCGATAGTTGCCATCCTACTTTGGTGGTCGAAGACTTTATCTCGGATTTTAGACCCTTATATTGTAGTGTTAAACAGTATACCGAAAGTAGCTTTAGGTCCACTATTTGTAGTCTGGCTAGGGAATGGAATTACCGCCATTGTAGCCATGGCTATAGCCATTTCTATAATTGTTACCATCATGATGGTTTATAGCGGTTTTCAGAACGTTGATGCCAACTATTTAAAGCTGATGCGTACATTTGGAGCTAGTAAGTGGCAGACCTTGCGCAAAGTGATTTTACCGTCTAGCGTTCCGACTATTGTCTCAGCATTGAAGGTTAATGTAGGGATGTCGTTGGTAGGTACTATCATGGGCGAGTTTTTGGTTAGTAAGGCCGGGTTAGGTTTTCTCATCGTCTATGGTGGCCAGGTATTTAGAATGAACCTGATTATCTCAGGCGTGGTGATCCTCTGTATTGTTAGCGTTGCTCTTTATTATGCTGTTGCCTTCTTAGAAAAAAGGTTGTTGAAGTGGCAGGAGTAAGTATTAAAGAAAATTAAAGCATAAAGAGGTTTTGGTAGATCATACTAGAAATTAACAAGGTCAGGGACTCCTTTGGTTAGGAGTCCTTATCCTTGTTTCCGAGGATAGGATATTTCTGGTAGTTTAGAGGGGGCAAAGGTATTGGATATTAAAGATTTTCTAGTAGAAGCCTCAGAAGCCACCGGTGCTTCAGGTTACGAAGTACAGGTGGCCTCGATTTTTCAACGTTACATTGAGCCCCTAGCAGACGAGGTTCAGATCGATGCTCTCGGTAATGCTATTGCTATTCGGCAGGGGGCCAATTCTAATGGCCCGAAAATTATGCTGGCTGGGCATATGGATGAGATTGCTTTAGTCATCACTAAAATTGAGCCGGGTGGATTTCTGCGGTTTACTCAGATCGGCGGAATTGACCAGCGTACTCTTTTAGGGCAGGAGGTTGTTGTTCACGGCCGTCTTCCTCTAGTTGGGGTTATTGGTGCCAAACCACCTCATATTCAAAAGCCAGAGGAACGGAAGCAAGCTGTTCCCATGGACAAACTATTCATTGATGTAGGACTAGATGCAGCTACAGTCTCTGAACAGGTTAGTGTTGGCGATATTGCTACAATTAGTAGGCAAGTAGTGGAATTGGCTGGTGATACCCTTTCAGGGAAAGCTTTTGATGACCGGGCCGGTGTGGCTACCATCTTAGCTTGTTTTCAAGAGTTGACCCGGTTAAAGACAGCAGCTACCGTTTACGGGGTTGCTACGGTTCAAGAAGAGGTCGGAACCAGAGGTGCTCAAACGGCGGCCTACGGTATTCAACCAGATATTGGTATCGGCATTGATGTAACCTTTGCTGATCGTGGTGATCTTCTTGAGGAACGAGCTGTATTAGGGAAGGGACCGGTAATTGGTATCGGCCCCCATGTTCATCCCAAGGTATTTCAGCGTATGGTTGGAATTGCCAACGAACGGGGAATTGCCTACCAAATAGATCCTTCGCCATCTCCGTATGGAACAGACACCGCACCGATTCAAGTTTCCCGGACCGGCGTTGCTTCTATCCTGATTTCGCTACCATTGCGCTATATGCATACATCAGTGGAAACCTTGCAAATACAGGATATTAAGGCTGCTGGGAGATTACTAGCAGAGTTTATCGCCAGCATTGATGCCGGGTTTGTGGAGGGGTTAACATGCTATTAAAGGAGCTTTCTGAAGCGATAGGGGTTTCCGGTCGGGAAGATGCGGTACGCAATTTATTACGTGATGAGCTCCAAAATTGTGTTGATACGATAGAAAATGATGTTATCGGTAACCTTTACTGCTATAAGAATTGGTCTTCAAAGGGACCACAGATTCTTTTGGCAGCACATATGGATGAAGTCGGTTTAATGGTTACCAAGATTGAAAAGGACGGTTTTTTGCGGTTTCAACCTGTTGGCGCTGTAGATCCTCGGGTTTTAGTAAGTAAACCGGTGGTAATTGGTGAAACCAAGGTTTCTGGGGTTATCGGCGCTAAGCCGATTCATCTCCAGGAGAGAGATGAGCGGAAACGGGCTTTAGATTATAAAGATTTATTTATTGATATTGGAGTTAGTTCTGATGAAGAAGCCAAGAAACTAGTAAGCTTAGGGGATTTAGTTGCTTTTACGACTAAGTACCAGGAACTACCTGGTGGTGTGCTGAAAGGAAAAGCCTTTGATGACCGGGCTGGTTGTGCAGTTTTAGCCGAGGTTCTGCAAAAAGACTACTCAGTAGGGGTGGTCGGAGTGTTTACGGTGCAGGAAGAGGTGGGCTTTCGTGGTGCTCGGGTAGTGGGGCAGACTCTGCAGCCAGATGTAGCTATAGTCCTTGAAGGGACGACTGCAGCTGATGTACCAGAAATTGAGGAGCATGGACAAAGCACCAAGATGGGGGTGGGGCCGGTTCTGACCCTAATGGATGGTTCTGTAATGCCCCATCGGCCTACGGTGGAGAAATTAAAATCCTTAGCTGACCAGTTACAGATCCCGACCCAATATCGGAGAAGTAGCACCGGTTCTACGGATGCTGGTGTTCTCCAACGTGGTAGCACCGGAGTTAGAACAGCGGTACTTTCTATTCCTT
>DHRX01000055.1:0-256 GCA_002408345.1 Firmicutes bacterium UBA5301
CTCAAACGGCGGCTTACCGCATTCAGCCAGATATTGGCATCGGTATTGATGTAACTTTTGCTGACCGTGGTGATCTCCTTGAGGAACGAGCGGTATTAGGTAAAGGGCCGGTAATTGGTATCGGGCCCCATGTTCACCCTAAGGTGTTTCAGCGGATGGTTGAGATTGCCGGTGAGCGAGGTATTGCCTACCAGATAGACCCTTCACCTTCTCCCTATGGAACAGATACCGCTCCGATTCAAGTTTCCCGGACCGG
>DHRX01000055.1:406-540 GCA_002408345.1 Firmicutes bacterium UBA5301
TCCCGGACCGGCGTTGCTTCTATTTTGATTTCACTACCACTGCGCTACATGCATACTTCAGTGGAGACTTTGCATCTACAGGATGTTAAAGCTGCCGGGAGATTACTAGCTGAGTTTATCGCCAGCATTGATGC
>DHRX01000055.1:701-938 GCA_002408345.1 Firmicutes bacterium UBA5301
AGGGATTAAAATGCTATTAAAGGCGCTTTCTGAAGCAATAGGGGTCTCCGGTCGGGAGGATGTGGTCCGTAATTTATTACGGGATCAGCTCCAGAACCATGTTGATACGTTAGAAACCGATGTTATCGGCAACCTATATTGTTATAAGAATTGGTCCTCAAAGGGGCCACGGATTCTTTTGGCGGCCCACATGGATGAAGTTGGTTTGATGGTGACCAAGATTGAAAAGGACGGTTT
>DHRX01000055.1:1117-2401 GCA_002408345.1 Firmicutes bacterium UBA5301
AGTAAACCGGTGGTAATTGGTGAGGCTAAGGTTCCTGGGGTTATCGGGGCGAAACCGATTCACCTGCAGGAGAGGGATGAGCGGAAACAGGCTTTAGATTACAAAGATTTATTTGTTGATATTGGGGTTAGTTCTGATGAGGAAGCCAAGAAACTAGTAAGCCTAGGCGATTTAGTTGCTTTTACGACTAAGTACCAGGAACTGCCCGGTGGTGTGCTGAAAGGGAAAGCCTTTGATGACCGGGCCGGTTGTGCGGTTTTAGCTGAGGTTTTGCAAAAAGATTACTCAGTAGGGGTAGTTGGAGTGTTTACGGTACAGGAAGAGGTCGGTTTTCGTGGTGCTCAGGTAGTGGGACAGACCCTGCAGCCAGATATAGCTATAGTCCTTGAGGGGACAACTGCAGCTGATGTACCAGAAATCGAGGAGCATGGGCAGAGTACCAAGATGGGGGCAGGGCCGGCTTTAACCCTAATGGATGGTTCTGTAATGCCCCATCGGCCTACGGTAGAGAAACTAAAGTCTTTAGCTGACCAGTTACAGATTCCGATTCAATATCGGAGAGGTAGTACCGGCTCTACTGATGCAGGTGTGCTCCAACGTGGTAGCACTGGAGTTAAAACAGCGGTACTTTCTATTCCTTGTCGGTATATTCATTCACCGGTTAGTCTTTTGGCTAAGGAAGATTTAGTCAATGCGGTACAGCTTGTTGAGGCGTTTATTCGTGCGGTTGAAAAAGAGGGGGTTTCGGCATGAAAGAGATATTAACCCAATTAACAGCAGTATATGGCCCGTCTGGCCATGAAGCGGCGGTTCGGGAAACAATCAGTAATTTAGTTGCTGATTACTGTGATACGGTAAGTGTAGATACTTTAGGTAATTTAATTGTTCATAAAAAAGGTAATGGACCTAAGGTTATGTTAGCGGCCCACATGGACGAAATTGGTGTTATGGTTACCGATGTTGATGAGCAGGGTTTTTTACGCTTTACCCGTGTTGGTGGGCTAAGCCCTCACTTATTACTGGGTCAGCGTGTTGTCTTTAAAAATGGCACGGTTGGTGTCTTTGGCCACGAAAAGCTGGAGCAGGTTAAAGATCTAACCTTTGATAAAATGTTTATTGATATTGGAGCCAGTTCTAAAGAAACAGCTGCGGAAAAGGTAAGCTTAGGGGATATCGCTGTTTTTCAACGAGAGTTAGTGGCTACTGGGGATAGACTAACCGGTAAAGCCTTAGATGATCGGGCTGGTTGTGCGGTTTTGGTGCAATTACTCAAAGAGTTAACTA
>DHRX01000055.1:2564-10253 GCA_002408345.1 Firmicutes bacterium UBA5301
CTAATGATCTCTATGTAGTTTTTACGGTGCAAGAAGAGGTAGGTACTAGGGGGGCTAAAACTAGCGCTTATGCAATAGAGCCTGATGTTGGTTTGGCCATAGATGTTACTTTAGTAGGGGATACCCCTAAAGCACCGACTTGTGCGGTTAGCCTTGGGCAAGGCCCTACCATTAAAGTTAAAGATGCTTTAGTGCTCGCCCATCCCCAGGTGAAAGCTGCTTTGGTTCAAACAGCTCAGAGTAACAATATACCATACCAATTTGAAATTCTTGATCGGGGTGGAACCGATGCTGGACCGATTCACCTGACTAAAACCGGGGTAAAATCTGGCGGGGTTTCTATTCCGTGTCGCTATGTTCATACACCAACGGAGATGGTTTCCCAACAGGACTTAACTAATGCGGTAAAGTTACTTAAGGCTTTTCTAGCCAAACCTGTAGAACTGTAAAATGAGGACCGATAAATGAAAGATGTGCAAAGCTCCCGTGATGAACGGGGAATTGAGATTCAAAAAGTTGGCGTTAAGGATGTCCATATTCCGCTACAGATAAAAGAACGTGCTGGTGGAGTCCAAACAGTTTTGGCCAAGGCTACTTTGACCGCTAACTTACCCCATGACTTTAAAGGGACCCACATGAGCCGGTTTATTGAGGTTTTAATGAAGTGGAGCCAAGCCGGCTTGTCTGCTCGGTCTTTTAAGAAGTTGTTGGAGGAAGTCCGGACTAAACTCGACGCCCAGCGAGCAGAGATAAGCCTACAGTTTAAGTATTTCGTCAATATTGCGGCTCCGGTTAGCGGCAGTATTAGCCAGTTAGACTTGGAGTGTGAATTTACCGCTGCCTTGAACCAAGATCAATTTGATTTTGTGCTACGGGTAACGGTTCCCATGTCCTCTGTGTGCCCTTGTAGCAAAGAAATTTCCCAATATGGCGCTCATAATCAAAGGGTCTTTGTTTCCATTCGCTTACGGACTAAACCAGGCGTATTTTTATGGATTGAAGATGTACTTGATTTGGTGCATAATGTAGGAAGTTGTCAAGTTTATCCTTTGCTAAAGCGGGAAGATGAAAAATATGTTACTGAACGAGCCTACGAAAATCCTAAGTTTGTTGAGGATATACTGCGAGATTCTGTTTTAGCTTTACGGGAAGAGGAACGTATTGTTTGGTTTGAGGTGCATTGTGAAAGTATAGAGTCAATCCACAACCATAGCGTTTATGCCTACCATTCAGAAGCAAAGTAAGGAATATTTGGATTATTAGAGGTGTCGGTAGTGATTTGGATTCAGTTCGTCATTTGCGCAATAGTTATTATCTTTGCTGGGGACAAGTTGTCCCGACATGCAGATCTGATTGCAGAACGGTCTTCTTTAGGCGGACTCTGGGTGGGTAGTGTTTTACTGGCGGCAGCAACTTCGTTACCGGAGTTGGCAACCAGCGTCAGTAGTAGCATGATGAACATACCGGATATAGCTGTTGGTAATGTCTTTGGTAGCAATATTTTTAATTTGGCTATTATTTTTATTATGGATTTAGTCTACCGACAGGGATCGACTTTACATGTAGCAGAGCATGGTCATATTGTTTCGGCTTTTTTGGGTCTGGTTTTATCGGCGATTGCTGTTTTATCTATTGTTACCCAAACCCATCCTCAGGTATGGGGGGTTGGTTTGGAAACCATAGTAATTGCAGGGGTTTATATTTTAGGATTAAGATATATGCATAATAAAGTTGAGGGCCAGCCAGAACCAACTCAAGATCGAGTAGAAACCTCCCTAGGACCTACATACCTAAAATTCGCCATTGCAGCAGCGTTTATTGTGGTTGCTGGGGTCGGTTTAAGCAACTCCGCTGATCAGATAGCTGAGTTAACTGGGTTAGGGCGGACCTTTATTGGTAGTTTACTGGTGGCTTTTACTACCTCCTTGCCAGAATTGGTAGCTTCAATTACGGCGGTTCGGATCGGGGCAATTAATTTAGCTTTTGGTAATATTCTAGGTAGTAATATCTTTAACATGATTATTCTTTTAGCTGCAGATATAGCTTATACCGGTAGCCCAATATTAGCGGTTGTTGAGCCGGTCCATGCTATTACAGCATTGTTTGGTTTTATAATGAGTCTGTTAGTAATTATCGGTTTAACTTTTCGATCGGAAAGGCTTCGGTTCTTGGGGATGAACCCTATATCTTGGGCGTTATTTCTTGCCTACCTAACTGGAAGCTATGCTCTTTATATTCAGTAAAAGATGTGAATAGTCAAAAAGGATGCTACAGGAGCACCCTTTTTGACTATGGGCTTGTGGGGGAGGAAAAGGAATCTTTTTTTGCCCTTCTTCGTTATTAGTAATCCCCCCTGGGGATTTTTTTATGTAAGCTCTTTTTAAAAATTTGAGGGGAGGGGACTCCCCTCATCTAGGCTTGGTTAGGATCTTTCTGAATCCAGGTTTTCTTCGGCTAAGGTAATTAGTTTTTTTACCATCTGACCACCGATGTGACCAACTTCTTTGGTAGTCATATTTTCCCAGCCTCGTTCCTGGATATCGTCTTTCAGCCCTAATTCGGCAGCTACTTCATACTTCATCTGATTTAGAGCGGACTTTACTTTAGGGTTAGCTTTGTTTCGTGCTACAAAAGCACCCCCTTTATGAGTACCCCTCTAATTCTAGAGGGTATGTAGCTCTGCTGCAGGGGCTGAAAGCTAAACTAACCCAGTTGTTTGGCTAAGAAACTAGCTGCAGTTGAGCAAAGCTTGACCTCTAATTCGGTCTGTTTCTTTTCTTTTGAGAGCATAACAACTGCGCCCAGAACTTCACCTTCCCTAATGATTGGAGTAACGACCTGACTCTTGGAAACAAACCCCTCTATGGGAAAATCCTCACGGTCTTCTGTAGATAAAAAATTCTCCTGAGTGTTAAGAATTTCTTTAACTTCATCAGAAATGATTTTACCTAACAGGTTTTTTTTAGGAGCACCATTTACTGCGATAATTTCATCATCATCAAGAATCAAGGTAATGTTACCGGTTGACTCGTATAAGGAATCTGCGTATTCTTGAGCATAGTCACTTAAATCTCCCATAGGAGCGTACTTTTTAAAAATAATTTCACCGTTACGATCGGTAAAAATCTCCAGGGGATCATTTTCCCGTATTCGTAAAGTGCGTCTAATCTCTTTCGGTATTACTACCCGGCCTAGATCATCTATCCGACGGACTATACCGGTTGCCTTCATCCGGATCTCTCCCTTGATTTTGGATTATATAGATAGTCTTGCTATCTATGTAAATGGTCATGCTAGAACATTTTCCCTACTAAAATTTCTTGCTTGTGTAGTAGCTCAGTTTCACGTTGTAACGACTCCTGGAAGGTTTGGTGAATTTCGGCGGTTATTTTTTTAACTAACGCTTCTTCGGCTGTGGCCATTAGTTTCCGGATCATATGACCTCCGATAGCTCCGCATTCTCGTGAGGTTAAGTGGCCCCAGTAACCATTCTGGATTTTACTGGTGTCAATACCAAGTTCACTGGCAACCTCGTATTTTAGTTTATCGTTCACACCAGATGCCTCCTTAGCCGCTGTACCAGGTAGGATATCCGAGACCAGATATAAGCATACTAAGGTTCTTCTGAATTTTGCAGATTTTTTTTGACTAGGGCAGCTTCCCCTTTTTTAATCATGTTTTTTACTACTAATCCAACCTCCTGAGTAGTTACCGCCTCCCAACCTTCCTTTTCAATTTTTTCGGCGATACCCAGCTCTTTAGCGGCTTCCATCTTGAGACGTTCTGAAGCTACGCGTCCTCGTGGCATAGACCCACCTCCTACTATAGTTTGGCTTTTTACCGTGGCTTTCAATGTTGGCAATGCTTGGTGGCCATAGCGCTAAGATGGCGAATATTAGCTTCTTCCGCCCTTGATAAAGGGGCTAATAGTTTTCGGAAAGGATCATCAGGCAAACGGGTTATTTGCCGGTTAAAGTTAGCAAGGGTAAAATCTTCGGGGAAAACACTGGCTACTTCAGACCAAGTTATAGGCATGGATATTGGCGCCAGGGGTAGTGGTCGTAAAGAATAGGGTGCAACGATGGTTTTGTTTTTTAAGTTTTGTAAATGGTCGACATACACTTTGCCGGTACGTTTTTTGACTTGGCGCTCTAATGTGATTAAATCTGGGTTTAGACGCTGCAGAAGTTTACCGAAAAACCCGATTAAGGTAGCAGAATTGCGGTATGAAAAACCCTGCGGTAGGCGTAGATAGATATGGATGCCTGTTGCTCCTGATAGTTTAGGGTAGCCGGTACAACCTAAATGATCAAGGAGCTCTTTACATAGGAGGGCTACTTTTCGGACTGTAGAGAAATTAGCCGGTTCAGCTGGATCGAGGTCAATTACGGCCCAATCAGGGTTATCAGGTGTGATGTAGCGTGAGTGCCAAGGGTTTAATTCGATAGCGGCTAAATTAGCGATCCAAACTAAGGTAGGCAGATTATTAATAAGCAAATATTCTAGAGGTTGTTCCTTTTCAGTAGACCAAGTGGGAAAAGTCTGAACCCAAGCGGGGGTTTTTGGTGGTTTATCTTTTTGATAAAAAGACTTTCCAGTAATCCCGTCAGGGTAGCGAACTAAGGTAACTGGGCGGTCTGCTAAATATGGTAGTATATAGGGGGCAACCAGAGTATAGTATTCAATGAATTGAGCCTTGGTATATTGGGGCCAGAGCGGTTTCGATAAGTTAGTAAGCAGGATTTGGCGATTCTGAACAAGAACATCTCTATTATCAATCATCGTTAATGATCCCTTTAAATACAGGGTGCCGGAGTAGACCTTCGGAAGTAAATTCGAGGTACTCGACTCGGCAGCGGAGAAAAGGTCGCACCCACCAGCTCTGTTTTTCAGTTTTCGGTACAGGTGCTGGCGGATTGGGTATTAGATTTTTGGCTAAGATCTGTAATAAAGAGGATGCGGTTTTAGTATCAAACCCTGTACCTACTCTACCAATGTAGCGCCAACTATCGTCATGGCTTGGTAACGCTAAGATTAAAGACGCAACAGAATTGGTTTTGGCTGGCGCAGTAAAACCGATTATCGTAGCTGTCAACAACTTGTGATTTTTTATTTTCAACCAGAATTCACTACGTTTGCCCGGTAAATAGGGGCTATTTTCATCTTTAGCAATTATCCCTTCAAAACCTTGCGCAAAGACTAGTTCAGCATAGGCTTTGCCTAATCCATGAATAGGTTGGGTAATTACCCAGCGTTGACTTTCTTCTAAAGTAGTTGTTAATAGCTTTTTACGCTGGGCTAGGGGTAGATGGAAAAGTTCTGCGGTTCCTAAATAGAGTAGATCAAAAACCATATAAGTAGCTGGAAAGCGTACCGCATAATTGGCAACTCTTCCAGCGGTAGTTGTTCGGATCCTTTTTTGAATTAAGGAAAAATCCGACTTAGATTGGGAATTAAGAACAACTAACTCACCATCGAAGATTGCAGCTGGAGCTTGGCAGCTCTGAGGCAAACTGGCCAGTTCTGGGAAATATGGGGTTATTTCCCGAAAGTTCCGGGATTGTAAAACTAACTGGCCACCTGGTCTAATTAGGGCTAAGCAACGGATACCATCCCATTTAATTTCGAAAAAATGGTTTCCGGAATCAAAAGGTTTTTCGGCGGTATGCGCTAACATGGGGCTGACTACTTGCGGCATAGTAATAATGGTACTCATGGAGCTACCAGTTCACTTTCCCGCTGTTCAGCTGAGGCTTTAATGCTTTCTTCCAGCGCTTTCATTAAATCAATTACTTCTGCACGTCCAGAGGCAGCTGGAACGGCTATAGCTTCTCCGTCAATTTTTTGTCGCACTAACTCAAGCAAAGCTTCACGGTAATTATCGGTATATTTGGCCGGCTCAAAAGGTGCTGAAAGGTTAGAAATTAAGTTAACCGCCATAGCGAGTTCTTTTTCTTGGATTGTCGATACGTAATCTATTGATGGTAGTTGGTCGAGAGTTTTTATTTCATCGGGATAATACATAGTTTCTAACATAAGGACTGAGTTCTGATAAATTCTGATTGCGGCTAGAGCTTCTTTTGATCGTAATACGACTTTAGCAATAGCAATTTGTCCGGTTTCTTGCATAGCTTGACGTAGTAAGGTGTAAGGTTTTTGACCACCTTGATTTGGAACAAGATAGTAGCTTTTGGCAAAGTAAACAGGATCAATTTCTTGTAGGTTAACAAAGTCAATAATATCTATGGTTTTCGTAGTTTCTAAAGGAATATTTTCAAAGTCCTCAGCTGATAACAAGACATATTTTCCTGGTTCATACTGATAGCCCCAGACGATTTCATCCTTAGAAACTTCTCGATTACAGACAGGGCAAATTTTTTCGTATTTCAGCGGACTATGACAGTCTTTATGTAGATAATTAAATTTTAAACTTTTCTCTTGAGTAGTGGGATAGAGCTTAATTGGAATGTGGACGAGGCCGAAACTAATTGCTCCATTCCAAATGGTTCGCATATGTGAATCACCTACCTGGTAAATATTTTGATACTGCTCGGCAGAAAATAACCGCAAGGTAAATTTTGATTTACACGTAAGAGGACAATGACTTGAATAATATACATTAATTAGAAAATGGATTTTGGGGTGAAAAATGTGTTAGAAAGGGAAACCATTCTTACACCAGCTGGCTATAATAAGTTAAAAGCAGAATTAAATACATTAAAAACAGTAAAGCGGAAGGAGATTACTGCCAAAATCCGTGAGGCCTTGGATTTTGGCGATGCCTGGGGTAACCCAGAGTATGAATGGGCCAAACAGGAGCAGGCTTTTATTGAAGGGCGGATTAAAACTTTAGAGACTCTGTTAAGTAATGCTAAAGTAATTAATGTAGCCGATAAAAGCGGTGAAGTAGTTAGTCTAGGATCGGTTGTTACAGTATTAGATTTAGAAACTGAGGATGTTGTTTGTTATACGATAGTTGGATCAGGTGAAGCTGATCCATTAAATAACCGTATCTCTTACAAGTCACCGGTTGCTCAGAGTTTACTTGGTCATAAAAAAGGCGATACAGTTGAAGCCGATTGCCCTGTGGGGATAATCGAGCTTAAAATACTCGATATCCAAGCCGGAACTGGACAAATTGGTGAAGATGTAGGATAAATATGTGCACTACCAGTTGACAGCTTAGTAGTGCACTGTTATAATAATTCTTGTCCATTGCCTGTGGGCGAATAGCTCAGCTGGGAGAGCACCTGCCTTACAAGCAGGGGGTCACAGGTTCGAGCCCTGTTTCGCCCACCATTTTTTTAAATGCGGAGCCGTAGTGCAGTCGGCTTAACACGCCTGCCTGTCACGCAGGAGATCGCGGGTTCGAGCCCCGTCGGCTCCGCCATTATTTCGGAGAGGTTCCCGAGCTGGCCAAAGGGGGCAGACTGTAAATCTGCTGGCGTTGCCTTCACTGGTTCGAATCCAGTCCTCTCCACCAGTAAATGTTCCTCAGTAGCTCAATGGTAGAGCACCCGGCTGTTAACCGGGTTGTTGCAGGTTCGAGCCCTGCCTGGGGAGCCAAATGGGGCCGTAGCTCAGCTGGGAGAGCGCTTGAATGGCATTCAAGAGGTCGTGGGTTCGATCCCCATCGGCTCCACCATATCGATTTAATAACTAATGGGGTGTCGCCAAGCGGTAAGGCAC
>DHRX01000083.1:0-191 GCA_002408345.1 Firmicutes bacterium UBA5301
CGAATCCGCTCATCAACCCCTTCGTAGTGTCCACAAACAAAAAGTAAGCGTTTTTTTTCAGCTAGTACCTCAGCGACCTGCTGTGTGAAAACACTACCCTGCGGGGTTAGTAAAATAACCTCGTCAGGCGTCTCTGCTTCAGCAGAGACTGAACGAATAGCTTGAGCCATCGGTTCGGGTTTTAATACCAT
>DHRX01000083.1:364-4309 GCA_002408345.1 Firmicutes bacterium UBA5301
TATCATCTACTACCCGGTGTTTATCTTTGGCCCAATCGCGAATATCGTGAGTTAAAATCTGGACAATCCCGTTTTCTTGAGCCCTACCAATAACACTTTCATTAAAGATAGCCGTAAACATTTGGGGAAACAGGGTGAGGACATCGATCCGCACTCAAATCTCCTCCAACCCAGAAGGTAAGTTAACTATAATTCGACCTTCTTCTAAGTCAACTAGCTCAATAAAAGCTTTAACCATAGGAAGCAGTATTTGCTTGCCATTGCTATGACGAATTTTCAGTAAATCATTGGCTGGATTAGGTAATACCTTCAATACTACCCCAATGTCTGCACCAGAACTGTCAACAACCCGGAGCCCCTGAAGATCATCAATATAATAGTGGTCCTCACCTAGCTCAGCTCGTTCTTCCTCTGGAATTAGTAGATAATAATCAGTGAGTTCCTGCGCCTTAGTAGCATCAGTAATACCCAGAAAGGCCAGATCAATCCGATCCGGTTCAACCTGGACTTCATCTACCGCCAAAGGGATAGGGTATTCTTCATCAAGGGTTCGAGCCGCATAAACTCGCTCCAACTGTTCAAAGCGACCACTAGAGTGAGACAACGATTCTATCCGAACCCAACCCTCGGTACCTACAGCAGAAAGAATCCTGGCAATAGCCACATACTGACCACCCTGCTGCTGGTTTTTGCTCACTTGAACCACCCTAGCCTTATTCCATAATATCCAAAGAAACTCTACGTCCGTCTTTGATAGCCGCAGCCTTTAAGACAGTACGCATTGACTTAGCAATCCGGCCCCGTCGACCAATAACCTTGCCTAAATCCTCTTCAGCAACTCTCAATTCTAACTGTAAATCATCATCGCTTTCAAAGGCCGTTACTTGGACTTGGTCCGGGTTATCGACTAGTGCTTTTGCCAAAAATTCAACTATTTCTTTCAAGTGCATAACCTCCGTTTAGCTCTCAGCCTTGGAGTTATGAAACATTTCTAAGACCCCTGCCTGACGTAATAACTTACGAGCTGCTTCAGAAGGTTGTGCACCTTTCTGGAGCCAAGCCAAAGCCTTGTCCTTGTCCACATTTAACTCACTAGGCTCGACAATTGGATTATAATATCCAATCTCCTCAATAAAACGGCCATCGCGAGGAGCACGTGAATCAGCAACTACTAACCTGTAAAAAGGACGCTTTTTAGCACCCATTCTTTTTAGACGAATCTTAACCGCCATTAATTTCACCTCCTTTAACAAACTATCTATTTAAAGAGCGACATTAGTCCACCCTTTTTGGCTTTCTTTTCTATAAGTCCTAGCTGTTTCATCATCTTTTTAGATTGATTAAACTGCTTTAACAGTTTGTTTACCTCTTGAACCTGAACGCCACTACCTGCCGCTATGCGCCGCCGTCGACTGCCACCAATAATATCAGGGTTACGCCGTTCACCGGGGGTCATCGACTGAATAATAGCTTCTATTCGTTTTAGCTGTTTTTCATCAACCTTAAGGTTTTCCAACCCCTTGACTTTGTTGGCCCCAGGTAACATCTGAAAAACCTGGTCTAAAGGCCCTAACTTCCGCATTTGCTCCATCTGCTCACGAAAATCTTCTAAAGTAAAGTCTGCTGTAAGTAGCTTTTTTCCCATTTCAGCAGCTTTTTCCTGATCTAAGGTAGCTTCCGCTTTTTCAATGAGGGTAAGTACATCACCCATACCTAAAATTCGGCTAGCCATCCGATCAGGATGGAAAGGCTCCAAGGCATCAGTTTTTTCACCAAAGCCGCCAAAAAGAATGGGTTTCCCAGTTACAGCTCGAACTGACAAAGCCGCGCCACCCCGAGCATCACCATCTAATTTAGTTAAAATGACCCCATCGATCTGTAAAATCTCGTTAAATTCTTGGGCTACTGTAACCGCATCCTGGCCGGTCATTGAGTCCACTACCAATATGGTTCGGTAAATTGAAACGTTAGCTCTAATCTGTTGCAATTCTTCCATTAGTTCAGTATCAATGTGTAAGCGACCGGCGGTATCTAAGATAACTAAGTCATTACCATCTTTCAAGGCTTGATCGTAAGCGGCTTTAGCAATCTGAACAGGATTAGCTTGATCTAAACTAAAAACAGGGATGTTAAGGCTTTTGCCTACTACCTGTAGCTGTTTTATTGCTGCTGGGCGATAAATATCACAAGCTACAAGTAACGGACGTTTCCCTTGTTTCTGTAAGTAACTAGCCAACTTACCGCTAGTAGTAGTTTTACCAGAACCCTGTAAGCCACAGAGCATTAATATATGGGGCGGACGCCCTTCAAAACGAAGAGGAACAACACTACCACCCATCAAATCAGTAAGCTCATCACGAACAATCTTGACGACCTGTTGGCCAGGGGTAAGGCTATTCATTACCTCTTCGCCAATAGCCCGTTCTTGAACCCGGTTAATAAAGTCCCGGACCACTTTATAGTTTACATCAGCCTCAAGTAGGGCTAGTCTAACTTCACGGAGCGCTTCCTTAACATCTTTCTCCGTTAGTTTTCCCCGACCCCTCAGGCGTTGAAATGTCCCTTGTAATTTGCTAGATAAGCCTTCAAAAAGCATACTAAACCTCCGCTCTAGAACTCCTCTAACCTAGCTAGTTGAAACTGAATTGACCGCAGTTTATCAAGAACCTCTGGATTTCTGTTGAAAACAGCTAACTCCAACTCCTCTACTAGCTGACGTGCTGTCTTGATAACCTCGCGGCGCTGTTTGTCTTTCTGAGCTAAGCGGAGCTTACTCTCTAAGTTCTGCAATTGGTTAACTGAACGTCGGAGCAGATCATGAACACCGGGACGGCTAATACCTAAGTTTTCAGCAATCTCCCCGATAGATAAGTCGTCTTCATAATAGGCTACCATTACTTCTTTCTGCCTTGGAGTAAGCAGTTGTCCATATAAATCTAAAAAAATAGAGGCCTGAGCCCACCCTAACACAGTAAAATACCCCACCTGTTAAGTAAAAATACTTTACACACAGATGGAGTATAGCGAAAAATCGTTCTGCTGTCAATAGCTAAAGAGCGCTTCCACAAAAGCCTCGGTATCAAAAGGTTTTAAATCGTCAGCCCCTTCTCCTAAACCGATAAACTTAACAGGCACCTGCAATCTTTCGGTAACGGCAGCAACAATACCGCCCTTAGCCGTCCCATCCAATTTAGTCAATATCAGGCCGCTAATCGGCGTAGCTTGCGCAAAAAGTTTAGCCTGACTTAAAGCGTTTTGCCCCGTAGTAGCATCTAAAACCAATAATATCTCGTGGGGCGCACCGGGCAAAGCCTTGCCAATAACCCGACCCACCTTTTCTAGTTCGTTCATCAGATTAGTCTGAGTATGCAGACGACCTGCCGTATCAATTAAAATATAATCTGCTTTGCGGGAAAGACCAGCTTGTACTGTATCAAAGGCCACAGCCGCCGGGTCAGAACCCATTTGGTGTTTGATTACCTCTGCTCCAGCCCGTCCCCCCCAAACTTCCAATTGTTCAATAGCGGCAGCCCGAAAGGTATCGCCCGCCCCCAATAAAACACTATAACCTTCATGGCTTAAATGGTAAGCTAGCTTACCTGTACTGGTGGTCTTGCCGGTACCATTAACACCAACAACCATAACTACCGTTGGTCCCCCTGGGTTTTGGGCTAAAAGACCACCCGGCCCGATTAATTCTTTTAATTCTTCCTTTAATACAGACTGGAGAGTAGCAGCATCTTTGATCCGATCCTGTCTGCTTCTTTGGCGTAAAGTCTCCACTAGCTTGAGAGTAGTATCTACCCCTAAATCAGCCTGAATCAAGATCGCCTCTAATTCTTCATAAAACTCTTCAGTAATTTCGCTCTGGCCGAGGAAAAGATCGTCAATCTTTCCCAGTAAACTTTCCCTAGTCTTGGCTAATCCTGCTTTCAGCTTCCCCAA
>DHRX01000175.1:0-1308 GCA_002408345.1 Firmicutes bacterium UBA5301
ATCATTAGCAGGGAAACAAGCTTTGGCCGGGGTTACCCCTCAGGACTATTTAAGTTCTGAGGTTGCAGCTAGCCCTTTGACAATACCAATTTACCGGCAGTCGTCTCTTTTTGATCTCTCTTTACTCCGGGGGGTTACTGCAGAAACTAAGGGTTTGCTGTGGGCGGTGGATACGGAAACAGAAGTAAATTTAGTGGAAGCTCGTTTTCAACAAGAGTATGCTCTGGCCACTGGGATCGGTCACTATTTTAGTGGAACGTTTCAACCACGAACTAAGACTTTACCGGCGGTCTTTCCCGTCTTTCCAGACTTAGCTGTAATCTGTCCTCAGGAGTGGTTATCTGCTAAACAACTATTGCCAGGCGATTTTACTTTGGAAGACTTGGTGATCACTTTGGAGAAACAAGGTTATTTGACTAGCTTAGTAGCTTGCGGACAGAGTTGGCAGGCACGAGGGGCCGTATTTTTAGCTTATCAGGTTAAGTCGGAAACAGCGGGAGAAAAAATAAGTAATGGACGCCATCCGGTACTGGTTTTTCCTGATCAGAATTGGCAAGAGGCGGAAGAAACCGTGCTGCCTAGCGGGTGGTCTTTAGAAAAGTGGCCCCAAAGTTTAGTAGAGTTTGTCCAAATAATAGGGGAGTGGTATAGTGGGATAGTAGAGTCTATGAGTAGTTGGGTAGTTATTCCTGGTAAAGTACAGAAGAGAAGGAGAGGCTAACCCTCTTTCTACTATTAAGAGGGACAAGCCTGAAGGAGGAACTATGGAAACAAAGAGATTAGTTTGGACCGCAATGTTAACGGCGCTGGCCGTAGTAATTCCCCTGGTTTTTTCGAGTATCGGGTTGGTTTTGGTGTTAGGGCCATTTACAGCTACCGTTGCTTCCCATGTACCGGTGATGTTAGCTATGTTTTTGACCCCCGGTAGCGCTTTTTTAGTCGGTTTAGGGTCGGCTTTAAGCTTTATGGCTATTCATGGGATGGTAGTAGCGGCTCGAGCGGCTATGCATGCGTTTGTTGCTGCTGGTGGAGCTGTCCTAATCGGTAGAGGTAGATCTTTTGCTCAGGTACTCTTGATAACCCTTCCAATCCACGGGCTTTTAGAATCATTGATTGTCTTACCTTTCGGCTATTCCCTTTATCAGGCCCTAGTGGTAGTTGGTTTAGGTACAGCTATTCACCATGCTGTGGATATGGTAATTGCTCTTTCAATAGTCAAATTTATCTCCCCTATTTTACCACGCCAGATTTAGGATACTAGTCAAGCCTCCTTAGCATAGATTGGTTTTAGGGAATGGAGGCGGTACT
>DHRX01000175.1:1514-4162 GCA_002408345.1 Firmicutes bacterium UBA5301
AATGATCGACCGAAACAGTTTTTACGTTTTCCTGAAGAGGAAAGCCTTTTGCAGCAAGCGGTTAAACGGGCTCGGGCTTTGGTTCCTGATGACCGGATTTTTATTGCTACCCGGGAACGTTATGCTGAGGAGATTCTAGCTCAAGTTCCTGATTTTCCGGCTAACCATGTTTTTCTAGAACCCTACCGCCGGGATACCGGTCCGGCGGTAGCCATGGTTGTTAGTTATCTCCAGAAATATGACCCTAGTGCAACGCTAGCGGTTCTCACAACCGACCATCTGATTACTGACCAGGCTGCCTTTGTCCAGTGCCTGCGTAAAGCAGCAACTTTAGCTGAGGAATATGAGGTTCCCGTTACTTTTGGGATCCCTCCTACTCGGCCGGAAACCGCTTTTGGTTATTTACAGGTCGGAGAAATTGTCCAATCTACTGATCCTCGAGTATACCGGTTGGCCGCTTTTGTGGAAAAACCAGATCTAGCTAAGGCTGAGGAGTATCTAGCCGGTCCTAATTTTTTTTGGAACAGCGGTATGTTTGTCTGGAAAAATAGTGTTGCGGCTAAATTGTTTCAACAATATGCTCCAGCTATTTGGCAGGGTGTGGAAGCGATTACCGCTGTGGATTTTACGGCCCCACGGTTTGCTTCTTATTATGCAGCTTTACCTAGCATCTCTGTAGATTTAGCGATTATGGAGCATATCGAGACCGGTTATGTGGTGGAAGCTACTTTTGGTTGGGAGGATATCGGAAGTTGGCGGGCTTTTGCTGCGGTACGGGAGCAAGATAGGGCTGGAAATTCTACTCAGGGCCAGTTAGTGGCGTTAGAGACTTCAGGTTGTCTCTTTGAGGTACCGGGGAAACTTGTAGCCGCTATTGGTTTACATGACTTAATAGTAGTAGAAACGCCAGACGCTTTACTAATCTGTCCTAAAGGTTATGATCAACAGGTTAAGGACTTATTACAAGAGGTAGAAAGGCGAGGATGGCACCAATTCTTATAGGTGATTTGGCAGGAAGGAGCCGCTAAAACTGGAATATTCTATATGGCCTAGAAGGTATTCCTGAATGGAGGTATTTTTGTGTTTTCACGAAAAATGCAGCAACAAATTGCCTTGTTTCTCTCGCTCTTTTTAATTCTTCCATTACTAGGTCCGCTGCCGGAAAAGGTATTGGCAGCACCAGAGGATAACTCTGTTTTCTTAGAAGCTAATTCTGGTTCTGGTAATGCGCTTTTAGTTACCGGGTTAATAATTGGTGGCATTATTTTGTGGGCTCGTAGCGCCGGTGAAAAGAAGCGGGCCCAACACTACCAAGTTGGAGTGGAGCTGATGGCTGCCGGCCAGTATGATGCGGCGATTACCGAGTTCCAACAGGCTAAGAAGTATAAAGATGCACCGGTATATTTGGAAAAAGCTAAGGCTGCTTCCTGTGACTATCATTATACAGCGGCTCAAGAATCCTTGGCCCAAAATAACCACTTAAGCGCCTATCGGCATCTGAAGAGGGTTATCGAATTAAACCCGAATTATCGGGCTGTTCCTGATCTTTACGCCCGAGTTAAAGCGTGGTTGAAACCATTCTTAACGGTTAAAGTAGCAGCTTTAGATTTTGATAATAGTAGCGGCTATAACTTAGGGCGCCAGGCCTCTGGTCTCTTAGTCGATCAGATTGTTAATTCGGGCCTAGATTTTGTGGAAGTTGTAGAACGGGTGCAATTACAGAAAGTCCTCCAAGAGCAGCGTCTTTGGGGTAGCGGTTACTTTGATACCCGGGATCTTCAAGAGATAGGTAAACTGCTAGGTGTAAATTACTTAATTTTAGGCGAAATTCATAACGCCCAAGCTAATACCAATACGACCTATACGGTTGTTACCGATAATGATAAAACCCGCTTCCGGTACCGGGCGGAACGGGAAGCCCATCTGAGTGCGGGTTTTCGGGTAGTTAATGTCCGAACCGGGGCGGTAACGGTTAGTGATACGGCCTCTCGTACCGCTAGAGATACCGATTACTCCTATTGGCGCTGGGGCTTTAATAATTTGGATTCGGAAAGTAAACTGATGCAGCAAGCCTTAGAAGCTGTTATTCGTCAGTTTGGCAATAAAACTATTATCTTTTTAGAAAAAGAGGTCTCTCAAGGTCTTGAGGGACAGGCGACAACTGCACTTTAGAAGGGAATAGGATATGCTCAAAATAGTTAGCGCAGTTATTTGGTTAGGGGTTAACGCCTATAGTTTGGTTCGATCTGCTCGTAACCGACAACAGATTAGGGATTTTTTAGCGCAGCTCCGTGGTGGTGCTTTAGCGCTCTTTTTAGGCGGATTGTTGGTAGAACTGATCCTTTATGGTATAGTGACGGTCTCCTTTCAACACTGGGGGGAACTGGCCTTTGGTGCTTTAGTTATAGCTGTCCATCTCCAATTATTACTCCTTCTAGTGTTATTAGCTGCACTGGCTAATAATAAGCAGTGGTCGACTTTAACGACTCAGAAGTTACAAGCGATAATTGTGCCTAGTCTAGGGTTAGAGGTTGTCTGGTTAGCTTACTTAGTGGCTAAGTGGACCGGCTTAACCGCCTATCTATTTTAGTAGTCATTGACGGAGGTATTAAAATGCAATTACGTATCGGGGTAATCGGCCAGTCTAG
>DHRX01000056.1:0-302 GCA_002408345.1 Firmicutes bacterium UBA5301
ACCGGACTCTTAGAGTTTTGTATTCGGAAAGTAGGCCGCTCAACCTCGGCTCTCCATCGGTTGAAACCCACTGATGAGCTGGGGCTACGGGGCCCTTATGGTAATGGATTCCCGATAGAGCGGATGCAAGGACGGGACGTCCTGATCGTAGCCGGCGGTGTCGGTCTAGCTCCAGTACGTTCTCTGCTCCTCTATATAATGGATAATCGCGACCAGTTTGGGCAGGTCACCCTGTTATATGGTGCACGGAGCGCTGATGATATGTTGTTTCGGGAAGAGCTAGTTAACCTCCAACAACATGC
>DHRX01000056.1:513-7805 GCA_002408345.1 Firmicutes bacterium UBA5301
TGGTTACCTCGCTTTTTGATGAGGTTCAAGTCTCACGGAATACCATTGCTGCTGTTTGTGTTCCTCCAGGCGCTTACAAGTTTGTCACTAAGGGGCTCTTAGATAAAGGCGTACCTGGTGAAGATATTTTGATGTCTTTAGAACGTAAAATGCACTGTGGTATTGGTAAGTGCGGTTGTTGCGCAGTCGGTTCCAAATACTGTTGTCAGGATGGCCCGGTCTTTTCGTACTGGGATGCTTTAAACCTGCCTGATATGATTTAAGAGAGGAGGAACAGCATGAGCGCCAAACCAAGAATTGGTATTTACGGCCTAACCTCCTGTGCCGGAGACCAATTAACATTATTGAATTGTGAAGATGAATTATTAGCTATTTTGGACGCAGTTGATTTGCGTTCCTTTGTAATGGCTCACAGCGCTAACCCTGAGGGTGAGTTAGATGTAGCCTTTGTGGAAGGTGCTGTTACTCAGCAATCAGACCTGGACCTCCTCACCGATGTTCGGTCTCGAGCTGGCTTAGTAATTGCTATCGGTACCTGTGCGGTTTGGGGTGGCCTACCCTATTTAGCCGGTAAAGGTACCGCGATAAGCCAACATATCCAAGTAGATTTCTCTATACCGGGATGCCCTATTGAAAAAAGTCAATTACTTAACGCCCTTTCGGCCCTACTCCATGGAGATTTACCTCTGGAGTTGCCCTACCCGGTCTGCCTGGAATGTACAATTCGGGAAAACAATTGCCTGCTCCAGCGTGGTGAAATCTGCTGTGGTTCGTTAACAGCAGGCGGTTGCGGAGCCCGCTGTCCTAGCCACGGGGTTGCCTGTATGGGTTGTCGGGGTTCGGCTTTGGACCCCAACTATCAATCAGCTCAACAGATCCTAGCCAAATACGGGTATACACCAGAAGATATTTTACAGCGGTTGGCCTTATTTAGCGGGGAAGGTTTCAGCAAGGAGGGGGAGCGAGTTGGCTAAGATTCATATGGACCATATCTCCCGGGTAGAAGGGCATGGTGCCCTAACCGTTGAGCTTGACGGTAATACTGTCCGGGATGTTAAACTCAACTACTTTGAAGGTATGCGGGGCTTTGAATCCCTAGTTTTAGGGCGACCCTATCAGGAAATTCCACCGATTATCTCCCGGATTTGCGCTATCTGTTCAGCTGGGCACTCTATTACCGCCCACATGTCCGTGGAAAAAGCGATGGGGATCAAGGTTACCCCTCAAACAGAACTACTGCGGGAGTTAGCCTTTTTAGGCATGATGGTGGAAAGCCATTCTCTCCATGTCTTTTGCCTAGTACTACCTGATTTCTTTGGTTACGCCGGGGTAGCCGATATGGCGGCTAAATACGAAGAGGAAATTGCTTTAGGGTTACGGGTGAAAAAAGCCGGTAACTTAGTTCAGGAAGCCATTGGTGGTCGGGCTATTCACAACGTTAACCTAACTGTCGGTGGGTTAGGTAAGCTACCAACCTTACCTCAATTAAAAGAACTCCGGCAAGAGCTGCAAAAATCTTTAGTCGAGATGGAAGCGGTAGTAGACTTAGTCGCCGGTTTAACGATACCAGAGTATGAAGGGGAGCCTATTTTATTTAAAGCGGTACGCCCAACTACTGATTGCTATGGTTTCTTTGGAGATACGGTACTTTTCTCCGATGGTCAGGAGTTCCCTGCCGATCAATATACCGCCTCCTTCCAGGAGACAGAGAGTGAATATTCTAACGCCAAACCAAGTACACGGGACGGCGAGGCTTTCATGGTCGGTGCTTTAGCCAGAATTAACCTCTTTGGTGACCGGTTAACCGGCAAAGCTCAAGAAGCGCTAGCTAAATTAGCTATCCCTGTTCCTAGCACTAACCCGCTCTATAACAGTGTGGCCCAGGTAGTCGAGATTATCTATGCGTTAGAAAGATCTATCGCTATCTGTGACCACTTTTTAGAGGAAGGCATTAAACCCGAAGGCCCGGTAGAATACAAAGTGCAAGCCGGTACGGGAATTGTTGCTACTGAAGTGCCTAGAGGAACCTTGTATCACGCCTTTAGCTTTGACAATAATGGACGGGTAACGGCTGCCGATGTAATCACGCCTACCGCCTTAAATCAGGCTAGTGTTGAAAAAGAGATTGCCCTCCTAGCTAAGTCGCAGATAGATATTGGGGAGGAGCAACTAAAATTCCGTTTTGAGCAACTAGTTAGAGCTTACGACCCCTGTATTAGCTGTTCAGTTCACCTAATCCGATTGGCTTAACAAAAATAACTTCATTAGACTACTCTAAAAGGTGCAGTTTCTCTTGATTCTGCACCTTTTTCTTTTTCCGAGAGGATTCTTTCTCAGTAAATTGGAACAGATTAAGAGAATGACTATTCCAAGGAGGTTGGCAGTTATGACTGTCCTGGAAGCCATCAAAGCACGACGCAGTGTCCGTAAATATTTAGATAAACCGATCCCTCAAGAAGTTTTAAACAGAATCCTGGAAGCGGCTCGGCTGGCCCCATCGGCTAGTAACCGCCAAGATTGGAAGTTTATTGTAGTTCAGGACCCCGAGTTAAAACAAAAGGTAGCTGTAGCAGCTCGTAACCAGATGTTTATCGCCGAAGCAGATGTAATCATCGCCGGGGTTTCCTTAAACCCTGATCGTTTAATGTCCTGTGAGGTACCGGCCTACGCAGTAGATCTCGGTATCGCTATGGAACATATTGCCCTAGCCGCAGTAGCTGAAGGGTTAGGGACCTGTTGGATTGGGGCCTTCAATCAAAAAGAAGTTAAAGAGCTTCTCCAGGTTCCTGCTGAGTATAAAGTAGTCGAGTTAATGCCCATAGGTTATCCGGCAGATCAACCACGAGTCAAAGTCCGCAAAACTCTAGATGAAATCGTTTCGTACGATCGATTTTAATAAAAAAGGCTAGCCCCTAGTAAGGAGCTAGCCGTGAACTTCATCTAATAACCCTTATTTTGCTGCTAGTTGTGCTTTTTCTACCGCCTGCCAGGCTAGGTCGATCGATTGGCCTAAGAGATAGAGGGATTCCTGAGGGTTATGAAAACCAGCGCTATTCTCGGCAGCTAGCCAATCAAAGCGAACCTGGGCGCTACGGTGCAGAGCACGGGCCTCCGCCAAAAGTTTCTGGTTAACCCTTCTCTTCTTGGAGGCTGCTTCGATAGCATCAATTGCTGCTATATTCGCCTCTCCAGCTCTCTCTAGCAACTCCATAGTGCGCCGTTGAGTATAGAGAACCCGTTCTTTTAACTGGTCAACATCTTGCTGGTGGCAACCGGTACAAGAAGCTTCCAGATGTTTTAACGGGCTAGTCATCCAGTGAGAAGTATAGGTAACCCCCCCATCAGAGACCACCGGCATATGACAATCTGCACAGGTTACACCGGCTGCAGCATGAACACTACTTTGGAACAGCTCGTAATCTGGATGCTGGATTTTAATTAGATCGGTGCCGGAACGAGGATGGGTCCAATCTTTAAACCCTATGGCATCATAATATTCCTCAACAGCAGCAACAGTTAGCCCCTTATCCCAGGGGTAAATCGGTTCTTTGGTATCGGCCTGGAAGTAGTACTCAACATGGCACTGGGCACAGACTAAGGTCCTTAGTTCTTGATTACTTAACTGCTCGGGGACTCGACCTTGTTTCTCCAAAGCAGCAATCAACATTGGTTGAGCGATTCGTAATTCCATGGTGTCGGAATCATGACAATTGAGACAACCAATGGTATTCTCAATCTGGGCTACTCCAGCTTCAAAAGGTTTACCGTAAAAGTCAACCCCCTCTGCCGCTACCAACTGAGGAATATCACTACTTTTACAGCTCAAACACGATGCTGCCGGCTTCTTGCGGGCTGTATCCAGCACATCATCCATAGCATAGACATGGCCACGATCTTCCTTATACTCTACGCTAAAAGGCATACCGGCATAAAGTTCTTTCAAATAGACGGCCTGGTCTAACTTGGAAACCGGCTCAGAGCCACCAAACTCTGTACTGGCCATTTCCCCGTTCTTCAGGAAACTTTGGTACTGTAGCGGAAAATACTCGCCCCACTCGGCTAGATCACCTTCGAAACCAAAATTTGAGTTAGCCAAACCAACCCCACCAACTACAATTAGGACTGAAAAGATAAAAATGAGGACTTTTCCACGGATAGACAAAAACAACACCCCCTAGGTTAAATTTATCCGTATACTCTAGGATTATTTTACCAAAGGGGGTTTACATTTCCTTAAACTAATTCTTACAATTTTCTTAAATTCAGGGTTCCTGTAACCCAGCATCACCACAAAAACGGTAGCCAACCCCCCATACCGTCTGAATATACTGGGGCCGGGCTGGATCAACTTCAACCTTCTCCCGTAATCGTCGAACCAATACCGGTACAACATTATCATCACCAAGGTAATCTAAACCCCAAACCTCTTCGATAAGCTGTTCTTTTGTGAAGACCCTGCCCGGTTGGGAGGCTAATAACCACAAAAGATCAAATTCCCGTGCCGTCAAGGTAACCTCAAATCCGTCTAGCCAGACCCCTCTTTGCACCGCATCAATGGTCAGACCACCTACCTTAATCACATCGGAAGCGGTGGCTTTTTGGCTCTGATAGGTACGCCGAAGAACAGCTTTGACTCGGAGAACTAGCTCTGCCGGACTAAAAGGTTTAGTAATATAATCATCGATCCCCAAAGTAAAACCAACAACCTTATCCACCAGTTCGCCCCGGACAGAAACGATAATAACCGGTACCGGCCTAATAGCTCGCAGACGCCGGCAAACCTCAAACCCGTCTAACTCAGGGAGCATTAAATCTAAAATAACTAGGTCAGCAGCGGTAACTTGAAAAACCCGTAGCGCCTCAAGTCCATCCCCAGCCTGAAAACACTGGAAGCCCTCTTTACACAAGGCTTGCTCGATAACCCGGCGGATCTTCGGCTCATCATCAACGATGAGAATCCTTTTTTTCTGCATCCGCTACTTCTCCCCCCTATTTAGCGGCAAAATTACTGTAAAGGTACTCCCCCGCCCTAATTGACTCTCTACTTGAATTACGCCGCCATGCATTTGAACTAAGGAATAACTGAGGGCTAAACCCAACCCGGCACCACGGAAATGGCGAGTTGCCGAACCATCTACTTGCCGGAACTTTTCAAAGATAATTTCTTGATCTTCAAGGCTAATCCCTATTCCAGTATCGGCTACCCAAACAGCCACCTGATCCCCTTGTTGCTCTGCCCCTAGACAGACCGCTCCCCCAGCAGGTGTAAACTTAAGGGCATTACTCAATAGGTTAAGTAGCACCTGCCGTAAACGGTTAGGGTCAACCTTAACTAAAGGCAGTTCTGTAGGGATCTGTAGCGAAAAACTGAGCCCCGCCTTTTGAGCCACAGGCTGCATGGCACGAGCGCAACTCTGCAACAAATCCACCATGTCTACCGGCTCTACCGAAAGTTTCATCTGGCCCGCTTCAATTAGGGTTAGATCTAAGAGGTCATTAATTAAATTCAACAACTGCTCCGCACTTTCCTGAATATCTTGCAAAGCCTGGCGTTGCTCAGAGTTAATCGAACCTGGTACTTCATCAGCAAGTAGCTCTGTAAATGCAATAATCGAGGTTAGCGGGGTGCGAATCTCATGGGTCATATTGGCTAAAAATTCTCTTTGGAGTCGATTGGCTTCAGCTAATTGGACGTTGGCATCTTGCAGCGCTGCTGTCCGCTGATTTACCCGGTATTCCAGCTCAGCATAAAAGTTTCTCAGCCGACTGGCCATAATACCAAACTCTGTCGCTAAAGTCTGGATCTCACCTACTGACCAAACAGCTTCTGGCTCGACCGCTAAATCACCTTGACCCATACGGGTAGCTGCCATACTTAAGTTGGCTAAAGGGTTAACTACTAGCTTATTTAGTAATAGATAAGAAACAATAATAGTCACTATTGAAAGGATACCTGTAAACGTTAGATACCCTACTTTCTGGGTCCATAAAGCAGCATAGAACCGTTCAGCCGGTACGGTAATACTTAATGCTCCAGCCAGCTCACCTAGGGCCAAGCCTTCTCGGGGATAGCCGGAAATATCTAGCTGGCCACGGGGTTCGCCGTGGCACTGGAGGCACGAATCCTCAGTATACATCGGTAACAGATAACGGTAAACCGGACGCCCGTCTAGCGTATCCGGCGCAAAGACCTCATTAAGTCGGGGGTTTTGCTGAAAGCGGGCTAACACCTGACGTTCAAAAGAGTCCGGTTGGTTTTCTCCGTTCCGTGGGTTGATCCTGGTTTGTTTAATATTATAGACGCTAGCTTGGTGAAAGAGGTCGGCTACCCCTTTCCCAACAGCCGCTGGATTTAGGTGTTTAAATTCAAAGTTACCGTGAGAATCATAGTTAATTTGATCTTGACTGGTAGCAATAAACTGGCGTAGCGCCATAAATTGAGCCGCTATTACCTGAGCCTCTGCACGTAAGGCCTCTAAGGCTTGGGCCCGCTGCTGCTTAGCGGTCCAGAAATAATTGACGGTGATCACTGCAACAATAACTACCAGTAGGAGTCCACCGATAACTACCTTTAAACTAAACCCCTGGCTTGTCCTAAAATCCAGAGTAGCTCCCCCCTTGCCTAGGGTCTAATCGAACTTAAAATTAAATTCAATCTTAAAACTCCATTGCGGAGCTTGGGGAGGGGTTTCCTGAGGGATGTACCGAGCAATATCTCTTAAGCGAATAAACTCAGCCGCTCCGCTCCGCTTAACCTGCTCCTTAGTAAGTCGATTATGGTAAGTATATTCATATTTATTGGCTGCAAACTGAATTTCCAATCGTTCTTCGATATTGGGATCCTGATACCTATAACTGTACTTTTGCGGTTTAACTTGAATCTCCTCTGTTATCCCGTGAACCTTATCGACATAAGTATACGTATATTTATTCGGTCCCCGATCGATCTGCTCCCAACCCCAGTGGTGCTCAAAACGCTGCCGGTGCTTTTCACGGGCCAAAGGCAACGGTGAGTGGAGAATTGGCGGATGGCGCCAAACCAATAACTCTCCATCTAAAAGAACCGGTGGAAAACCTAAACGGAAGGTTACTTCCAACCCAGATGGATCTAAACGCCATAAAGTAACAACTTCGTCGGCGTTGGTTTGCAGCCCAGCAAGGCCAAAATAGTAAGCCAAACCGGCTTGATCCGAACCGGATAAACCGGCTTTACTTAAATAAGTGGTAACATCAGTCTCTGCCACCCCCCCTTTTTTAGCCTGACCAGGGGGAACTTTCTTCGGCCCCGGAGC
>DHRX01000056.1:8032-12508 GCA_002408345.1 Firmicutes bacterium UBA5301
TCATCCTCTTGGCCCTTATTATACCAAAGCTGGATGCTCTTTTTGTCCGAACTAGAAAGGTAATATTTGGCTAGCAGCCAATTATTTAGCAGGAAGGAGTTGACTAGCATGGGCAGTTTATTTCCTGAATATGATTCTGACTTAGCTACCCGCCACCAGGCATTATTGACCAAAGTTGTTCAAAGACGTAAAGAGGTGACCGTCTTTGAAGACTTTCTGGCCACCAAAACCAATTGGTTAACGGCACCAGCTTCGACCCGTTACCATCTTTGCGAGCCCGAAGGTTTGCTGCGCCACTCAATCGGAGTAGCCGAAACCCTCCTACAATTACGGGCTACCCTCGCCCCTGATCTTTCCGAAGAGTCGGCTGTTATCGTCGGTCTCTACCACGATGTCGGCAAAGTCGGGCTACCCGGCAAGCCCTACTATATCCCTAACCCCAACCAATGGCAGCGAGAAAATCGGGGGATCCCTTATGCCATCAATCCAGAAGTTGTCTATATGGACATTGCTACCCGGAGCCTCTTCTTAATAACCCCAAATATCTCCCTGACCCCTGAAGAAGCTCAGGCTATCCGCTACCATGACGGCCAATATATTGACGAAAACAGGGGTGTGGCCCACCGGGAATGCCGATTAACCCTACTTTTACAGTTTGCTGACAACTGGACGGCATCTATTTTGGAGTAACTTCACAGCATCTTTACAACTTATTTATGGACTCTTCATAAAGTAACGGTATCTTAGAGACAGATCATTTGGTACAGCGTACCACGAGGAGGAGTTCAGAGATGAAAAAAATGATTTTGGTCTTAGTTGGTCTGTTGGCATTAGGAATGGCGATACCAGCCTTTGCTTCGGATACCGGTTTTGACTGGGTGCAGTGGCATCAGAAGCGGGTCGAACTGCAGAAAGAACTAGTTGAGCAACAGGTTGAAGCTGGTTTAATTACCCCCGCCCAGGCCGAGCTGTGGCAGCAAAATATGGATGCACGCCAGAAGGCTATTGAAGCTAACCCCGCAGCCTTTGTTCCAGGAAACTTTGGCCGTGGCTTCCAGAGAGGCGGCGGAATGATGATGGGTGGTTGCGGAATGCGGGGTTTTGCCCAGCCCTTCGTCCGGTAAGTATCCGACTATAATCGTAGAGAGAACCTCCCTTGAGAGGTTCTCTCTTTTTATTGCTACTATCGCTTCGTAATAGTCTGCACCGCCTGAGCGAAAAGTGGAGACTGCAAGTCCTCAATCCGCCCCTGGTCACATAAAGTAGCAATCTGGGGATCCAGAGGTAAAGAACCTAAGAAGGGGTAACCTAAATCTGCGACAATCTCTACGGTCTTACTGACCCCAAAGAGATCTAAACGTTCCCCACAATGAGGGCAGAGAGCATAGGCCATATTTTCAATTACCCCGAGAATTGGTTTCTCCATGGCTTGGGCCATCTTAATCGCTTTCTTTACCACCATCAGCGCCAGGTCCTGAGGTGAGGTGACAATAACTATCCCTTCAAGGGGTAGCAACTGCATTACGGTCAGTGGTGCATCGCCGGTTCCTGGAGGGAGGTCAACCAGCAGATAATCTAAATCACCCCAGAGTACATCGGTCCAAAATTGTCGGATAACCCCACCAATAACCGGTCCCCGCCAGATAACCGGATCATCTTCGTTCTCTAACAAAAGGTTGATCGACATTACTTTAATACCACTAGAACTGGTATTAGGGAGCATACCAGCTGGATGAGGTTTAAGTTTACCGGTAATTCCAAACATTTTAGGGATACTTGGTCCGGTAATATCGGCATCTAACAGCCCCACCTGATAACCAGCTTGCTGAAGATGGGTTGCTAGCAAGGCTGCTACAGAAGACTTGCCGACCCCACCCTTGCCGCTCATCACCGCAATAACATGTTGAATATTAGCAGAAGGATGGGCTTCCGCCAATAAGGATTTTGGAGCAGAGCTGCAAGTACCAGCTGAAGCACAGCTGGAACAGGCAGAATCGGAACAACTATCGGACATAGAAAAACCTCCTTTTGTTATGGACATACGTTCATACTCCTAGTATAGTCTTTCTTAATGGTAAGTCAAATCAAGATATTTTGCATCTTTAGAGGAGATTCCGCCTCTATCCGGAATAAAAAGCAGTACTACAGTACCACAGTACTACTATAATGACCCGAGGAAGGGCGATTGCCGTGCAAGAAAAAATTGCCGTTGTTACCGATAGTACAAGCGATTTAACCCCGGAGATGTTAGCAAAATATAATATCCATAGTTTACCTTTAAAGGTCATCTACCGTGATCAAACTTATCACGATCGGATCGATATTACTCCCCAAGAGGTTTGTCAGAGAATGGACGAGGAGATACCAACAACCTCCATGCCGTCTCCCTATGAAATTCTCCAACTTCTTGAGTCTCTAAAAAAGAAAGGGTTTACCCATGCCATCTGTCTCCATATTTCTGGTGGTTTGAGTAGTACCTGCGAAACCGTCCGGAACATGGCCGCCCAGATTAAAGACCTTACGGTGGAAGTAATCGATTCCAAGTCTTTATCACTGGGGCTAGGGATGCAGGCCATCGAAGTTGCCCGCAACCTAGCTGAGAATATCGATTTCCACGGTTTAGTAGAACGGGCTAAGGCGATGGTACCTCAATCTAAGGCCTTCTTTGTAGTTAAAACATTAGACTACTTACGTAAAGGCGGCCGCATCGGTTATGTTACCGGGACCATTGGTGAGCTCCTACAAATCAAACCGATTATTTCTATTAACGAAGAAGGCAAATATTACAATGTTGACCATGCTCGGGGTCGGGCTAAATCTATGGATAAACTCTACGAAATAGTAAAGGCAACAATCGAAGCTGGCATGTCCAAAGTGGCTATCGCCCATAGCGATTGTGAGGAAGAGGCTCGGAGTTTATTGGAGCGGCTGCAAAAATTACCCAATGTGAAAGAAACCTTTTTTACGGAACTCAGTCCGGTAATGGTTGTTCACGCTGGACCGGGCCTAGTCGGTGCGGTAGTTGCTCCCTAAACCCCTAAAATTCTAATCTAAATAGTCAGTGGGCTGCTAATTTACTTAGTCAGCCCTTTTTTCTTGAGATTACCCCGCTTGAAACAAAAAAAGGCCCCGTATGTCGGGGCAAAAACAAAAGGAGGGTAATAATGAAACTAGAATGCGAGTCGTTATGTCCATCTAGGAATAACGATATAGTTAATATTCTTCCTGGGGTGGCAAAAACCTTCCTATTTTAAAAATATTTTCTACTGATTTTATTTAATTTAATTTTGGTAGCCGCAGATACTACCTATAGCATATTAATTTTGGCTAGGAGTGGATACGGTGACAATAATGGAGACCATCGAAAAACTAGGCAATATCGGCAAAGACGTTAAGCAGAAACAACAAGAACTAACCATTTTTGAAGCAGCTAATTTATGGCACCTTCTAACCGCCCGCTATGATGCTTATGAAACCAACTCAATACTAGCTAATTTTGCCGATGCTATAGACCTTAAGGCGATCCTCAATAAAGGACACTCGACGCTACAAAAACAGATTGTTGAATTGGAAAAGCTGATGGAAAACTACGGAATAGTAATGCCGCCAAAACCACCCAGAGCAACTAACAGTACCAGCGTAATTCAAGCAATTAATGATCGCTATATTTATCGCCAGGTCCTCATGGGAATCCAAGGGTTTATGCAGATTCACCTTACTGGTTTTTTAGAATCGATGAGTCCAGAAATCCGAGAACTCTTCCGCCGCTATTTGCAAGAAGAGACGGCTATGTATGATAATTTACTAGAATACGGTAAAATGAAGGGGTATGTTGACAATTTCCCGGTTTTTAGGCCATAACTCTCACCTAGGCTAATATTCCACCGCTAATTACTTTCCAGCAGTCTCCGGTCAAATCAGTCAGCTTAGCCTCTCGACCGTAGACGATGACATCAAGGGCCACCGTTGTTACCGTACCAATAACCGAGGAGAAGATAACCGCACTATCAGCCTGTACAAAGGCCCCAGTCTTCTTCCCCTCAGTTATAATCGAACTAAATTCCTTAATCGAATCATCAAGGCTGGCCCGTACCGTATCATTACGGCCATTACGTTGCACTTTGATCTTTAAAAAATCCATCTTTTCCCGGACTGTGATGAGAAAGAAATCCCGGTTTTCCTCAAAATACTCAAGGAGAGCGGCTACTAACTCTTGCAGCTTATCCTCAGGACCGGTTTTCTGGTCAACCCTTTGCTCAAGATATTTTTGGAGAGTAGCAATATTTTCCCCTACCATCTCTGAGAAGAGTTCTTCTTTAGTAGAAAAATAGTGGTAGAGGGTAGACTTACCCATCTGTAAATATTTAGAGACATCCTCTAAAGAGACCGTATGGTAACTCCGCTGAGCAAAGAGCTTCTTCGCCGCCTCCAGGATCTCATCACGCCGGTTAGCCAATTTAGTTACACCTCGATATC
>DHRX01000056.1:12652-13369 GCA_002408345.1 Firmicutes bacterium UBA5301
TTTTCATTAAAACGCCCAGTTCAACCCAAGAGCAACCGTAGAAAGCGGCTCCATTCTCCCTAAAGTTTCGTTGGAATCTCCTAGAAACTTAATCGCTTTAGCTGTTAAAGTTAGATCATCATTAAGTTTGTAGGATACTCCAGGGATAACAGCCATACTGCCATCGCCTAAGCAGACCATAAGTTGACCTTCAACCTTGAGCATGTCACTCTTGAAAGTCTGGTAAGCATCGACGACCAAGTAATCATTTAGCATATCTTCGGTATATTCCTGGGGCAAACCTTTCACATACTGGAGATTAGCATAAGCCCCGTTAGCAAAGAAATAATCCGCTCCCAAGAGCCAAGTCAAGTAAGCTGCATCCGAAGGACGCGTCTCCTTAGGTAGCAGGTCTAAGGCAAAGAAATCCTGATCTGGCCGGTTATAAGTGAATTCTGCCCAAACCCCAGCATCTCTAACTGCTCCGGCCATAGTCAAACCTACTTTATCCATAGGTAAATAACCCTGGGTTAATAACAGGTTAACGTAGCCATCAGCTGGTTCAGCGGCTACCGCTTGTAATGTTGGTATTGCAACATAGCCATGCTGATAAACCAGGTCCAGATCATAACCGAAGTAATTGGTACCGACAGCAACCCCAACCCCAAGATCAGTATCATCTTTGCCAAGTTTCGGTGTAACCACACTCGGTATTGGGTTTACTGGCAACCCGCCCCC
>DHRX01000056.1:13580-15883 GCA_002408345.1 Firmicutes bacterium UBA5301
CTATAGGCAGCCGGGGTTAGTTTGGTCTGGACTATACCGGTAATCGTGTAATCACCGAGATACCAGTCGGTACGCACCCCACCAATCGGCATATTTTCACTTAGTTCCGTAGCATAACGTAGGCTAGCTGGAGCAAAGAGGTTAAGTGTTGTTACCCCATCACCACGCCCCATATTCACATGTTGGCGGCCAACCTTGAGATCCAGGGGTAAACCATAAGGTTCCATGACAAAGAGGTAGGCCTCATCAACTACAGTTTCTATAGCTTGATCGGTTGCAGCGGTAGTTTTGGTATCCCAGAGAGAAGCCCAAGGTCGCGCTGTTGTATCTTGGAGATAGAAGTCGAGGCCCAACTTGCCCCAGACCGTCTCAGTTAACTCTCCCTCTAGGTCGATTTTAGTATAGGTATGGAGGAGCGAGTCATCATCGGTAGTATCGCCGATAGGTATTTCAACCTTAACGCCGCTCTCCATACTCACTTCTGGAGCAGCTAGGGCTGTTCCAGAAGCTAAGATAGCGCTAATAATTATAGCTAATACTGTTTGGAGTTTCTTCACTTTCATTGTTTTGCCCCCTTACTAAATTAGTACCGTAAACGGCTCCGCCGTAGGTTACGTTCGCTAAAAGTATCTTTATCTAACTGCCGGTCAAACTCTGGATCCGTCAAATAAATGACGGTCTTATGCTGGGTAGTTAGATCCTCCATCACCAGTTTTTGCGGCAACTTATATTTCCCATAGTCAGTAAGGTCGTAGGCGGTTAAAACCTTCTTCAATTTTCCGGTATCCTTGGCATAGAATTCAACCCGGGTTGGGAAAAAATCGTTTTTCCGGACAAACATCAGCAACTTAGCGTAATCGGCCTCAGCCTGATCCTTATCAATGAGCTCTAAATGATAGAATTGGTTATCCTCTTTAATTAATTCCGATTGGTAATCTGAGGAGTCATAATTAATTAGGCTTAAGTCATTGTAAGTAAAGTCGGTTCCCATAAAGCTACCGTTCTTCGCTGACCCAGCTATCCGCCGGACCTTATGAAATTCAGGAAGGTACATATACATCTGATCGTCACCCTGATCTAAGAGACCAACCCCCTTAACATCTGCTGGAGACTGGAACTGCAGGACAGATCGGGTTAGATCACCTACGTTCTGACTCACTAGTACAATCTTCCGTTCATTAATCTGTTTTTCTCCTTCAAAACACTGGGTGGTCAAGGTTACTACCTGTGAGTCAAAGTTACCATAGCGGTCTTTAACCTCATCAATAACCTCCTGACCGGTCATAGCCCAGGCGCTGGTAGCCCCTAAACTCAAGATAGTTACCAGCGATAATACTATTATTGCCTTCTTTTTACCCTTAATCATTAATAACAACCCCCTTCTGCACTTTCGTTTTCGATGATTTTAACAGCAGCAACGATGGTAGTAGGGTAATAGCTGTCAGCGCACTGACTAGCATAGTTAAAGCGGTAAGGCCACCGAAATAGGCTACAGTCATCGTTGATGAGAAGATTAAGACTAGGAAACCTAGAGCCACCGCTGCTGCATTAGAGATAATGGCCTTACCGGCTTTGGCAAAGGTTTCTTGTAATACGGTCTCAGGATCAGCGCCATTGCTATCCTCTAACCGGAATCGGTTAGTAAAGTGGATAGTGTAATCGATCCCGATACCAATAGCGATACTAGCAATCATTGTAGTCGCTACATTCAAGGAGATCCCCCGAAGAGCCATAACCCCAAAGTTAACGATTACAGTAAGGACTATAGGGGTAAGAGCGATTAGGCCCAAACCGACATTGCCTAACTGAAGCATCAAGAGGATAAAGACTAGAACTAGAGAGAATAAAAGGCTCTTAGCTTGGCTCGAGAAGAGCCGGTCGGTAACGATCTCGTAGATAACCGGTGGTCCGGTCAGGGTTAACTCGAATGTCTCTGCCGTTACCTCAGGGTAAGACTTGTACTCCTCAGCTAGCTCCGCTAAATAGAGTTCTGAACTCCAAACCTCCCGCAATAGCCCAACCAAAGTTCCGGTATCCACTACGTTAGAACCGGCTAACTGTAGTGCAGCTTGGTCTAAGGCGTCAGCCTGAGCATCCGCTAAGAGAAAGGCCACGTCATCAACTATGTAAAAAGCAAGGTCTTCGAGATCAAAGAGGTCAGCCTCCGGATTATACTGGGCTAGAATGGCGGTTAGCTCTTCCTCCCCGCCCCCAGCAACTAACGCCTGGTACAACTCTCTTTCTAATTCCTGCCCCCCTTGAACAGGGAAACCGGCGTAATCAGGGTCTAATTCTTCAGCCAA
>DHRX01000056.1:16155-18041 GCA_002408345.1 Firmicutes bacterium UBA5301
CTAGCTGCTGTCCCCACTAGCTCACTAACTTGAAGGGTCAGATCTTCAACTAACCGCGAGTCTAAATACGTATGGAACTCCGGGTTGGTAACCGCATCCCGATCTATATGGTAATAGGTTGTTGGTACCTCTTGGATTAACTCCCTGACCTGGTCGGTTACCCCCTTTAGCTGTTGAGAGCTGGTCTGGGGTAGCCTAAAGATAACCAACCCCTGAGAGTAGTCGCTAGTTACATAGTCCTTAAGAATTTCCTGTCCTTCTAAGAAGAGACCGAGGGAGGCCACCTTGTCTCTGGTATCCGGTACCAAATCGCTTTCGTTAATCACCTTATTAGCCTCTTTAATCAGATCCACATAAGAAAGGGGTTGGCGGGCACCGGCGGCTTCGGCTTTCTGGGCCAACTGATCTAGTTGTTTGAGAACAAAGGGGTTCTGTAAATCCCCTTGGACATGGATATCAAGGATACTAGTGCCACCAAATTTGCTACTGACCAAATCGATGGCTTGCCGGGTTGGAGCATTAGGCCGGAACGCATCAGCGTAATCGGTATCAAAGTTAAGTCTCGGCATAACAGCAATACTGACCAGAACGACCAACACGCTGGCTACTACAACAACCACCCGGTTCCGGATTAACCACTGGGCTAGAGCTGCCGCTAAATTGTTGGTTTGCTGGACCGCCTTACCCTGTTTTTTCCGGTAAGGTAGATGGACTAACACGGCAGGTATAAAGGTATAGGCGGTGATTAAAGCAGCAAAGACACCAAAGGCGGTGAAGAAACCAAATTCTTTAATCGGGGTGAGTTCAGCGGTTTGCAAGGAGATAAAACCGACAATAGTAGTCAACCCTGATAGTAGTAAGGGTTTCGCAATATCCTGTAAACCAGCGGCAAACTCCTCTTTCTTCTTAGCTTCACTAGTAACAGCTGAAGCGTAGGCATTCATTACGTGAATCCCGTAGGCGCTACCAACAGCAATGAGAATAACGGGGATAGCTATACCGATTGTTGAAAGGTCTTTACCGAGCATGACCATTAAGCCCATGGTCCAGATAACGGAGATAATCACCGCAATCATCGGGAGTAATACGCCTCTAAGGCTCCGGAAGCTAATGAAGAGCACCGCCAAAACTACTAAAATCACAGCGGGAAGGAATTTAGCCAAATCCCCCTTGGCTGAAATATCTGCCTCGTTTGACACAAAGGGGATACCGGTTAGGTAGTACTGGTATTCTCCACCCTGCTCGACAATAATCTGGTTGGTGGCAACGGCTAAATCCTTATAACTAGCATCTGGGGCCAACTTAAGCATAATCATGGAATAACGGCCATCTGTGCTAACTAGGTTGTTGCGGTACATCTCCTTACCTAGGGTATACTCTTTTAGTTCAGCCAACTCTGCTGGGCTATAATCTAGCTCATTGCGGAGTAACGATTGAACCTGTAGAGCATCATCTTCAGAACGCATATCCATAACATTGGTGAGGCTGGTAACCGAAGCAATACCATCAACTTTCTGCAAAGCATCGGTCAATTGTTGAATCTGGGCTAACACCGGCTGGGCAAAGATCTCCTCTGCTTCAATAACAACTAGGCCGATATCATTGCCTTGGAAAACATCGCCGATCTCTTCGTAAAACTCTACTTCTGGGGTGCCTTCCGGCAGATAGTTTAAGATGTCGTCTTTGATTTGCAAATCTAGGGATTGGTAGGAAAAGAACACTGCCAATAATAGATTTAGGGCAATAAATAGTTTGGAATGATCAAGTACAAAGTTACTAAAGTGCTTCCGCACACGATTCCCTCCTAATAAACAAATTCCAGACCGACCGGTCGGTCTGGAACCCATTATATCACCACTTCCAAAACTGTCAAGCATTTCCCCCAT
>DHRX01000029.1:0-3039 GCA_002408345.1 Firmicutes bacterium UBA5301
ATTCTTCTGGCTGATACGGAACTCCGAAAAGATTTTGAGGGGCTAGCTACTGAATGTAAAAGTTTAGCCGGCCTTTCCGAATTGCAGATTCTGCCAGTCGATACGCCTAAGCCAGAAAAGGCGATAAGCGCTTTAGCTGCTGGTATTGAAATCTACTTACCATTGGCTGGACTGTTAGATATCGAAAAGGAGCTAGCCCGTCTTAAAGCAGAACAAGCTAATCTAGAACAGGAGGTGGCTAGAGCTGAGAAAAAGTTAGCTAATACTGCATTTACTAGTAAAGCCCCTGCTGCTGTAGTGGAAAAGGAACGAGTTAAATTAATTAGCTACCAAACAGATTTAGAAAAGGTTAAGGAGCGGATTAGAGAAGTTGAAAGTCTTTGATAGTCACTGGCGGTTAGGTCTCGAGCGGATGTACCCTTTGTTAGAACAGCTAGGTAACCCCGAAAAAAACTTGAGGATTATCCAAGTTGCCGGTACCAATGGTAAGGGTAGTGTTTCGTACTTAACAGCCGGTTTACTTAGTAAGTCGACCCAAGGGGCGGTGGGGTTGTTTACGTCACCCCATTTGGAACGCTTAACTGAGCGTTTTCAGTTAGTTACCGATGGTAAATATCGAGAGGTAGACCAGGCTGATTTAGATCAAGCTCTAGCAAAAGTAGCAGTAGCGGCCGAAAAATTACCGGCTGAGTTGGGTCCCTTAACCGAGTTTGAAGCGTGGACTGCAACAGCAGCATTGCTTTTTGCTCAAGCAGGTGTTACAGAGGCTGTCTTTGAAGTCGGCTTGGGTGGCCGTTTAGATGCTACTACAGCTCTTCCAGCGGAGTTAGCTATAATTACCCCTATCGCTTATGACCATCTAGATCGTCTAGGTACAACCTTAACTTGTATAGCTCAGGAGAAGGCGGCTATTATTAGACCGGGACAAAAAGTAGTAGTAGCCCAACAGGTACCAGAGGTCCAGGTGGTGATTGAAGCCCAGGCTCAACAAGAACAAGCTACCCTTTTTTTGGTCGATGGCTATACAGGTATTAGCTATCAACCTAACGGGACTTTATTAGCTTGGCGCTCTCAAACTGGTCAATCTTATCAGTTTACTTTAGGTCTACTTGGTCAGCATCAGGTAGCGAATGCAGCTATCGCCTTAACAGCTGTGGAGGTCTGGCAAGGTAATGTGGTTATTGCTAATGATCAGAGCCGTGCGCAATTAGGCCAGATGTTGGCTGAGGCGGTATGGCCGGGGCGGTTTGAACTTCTTCGCTACCAGCAGCAACCGGTTTTACTCGATGTAGGTCACAACCCCCACGGAATCAGGTCTTTTTTGGAAAACTTAAATTTATATTTTCCCCATACACCAAAATGGGGAATCTTTGGTGGTTTACGAGATAAAGATTATCAAACTTCGCTAGCTTACTTAGCAGAAACTTCTTTTCAAAAGTTAATATTTACCGAGCCTTGGAGTGAACGCCGTGTAACAGTTGCAGACTTGGCGGCTGCTTACCAGGGCTCACAGCCGGTAGAACTGGAACCTGATTTGCTTACAGCTCTTGACCGTGGGTTAGCAGGAGCAGCTCAGGACTCTGCTTTACTGGTGGTTTTTGGTTCTTTCTTCTTAATTGGTCCGGTTCGCAGTAGATTAAAAGGAGCGGTTCTCTAGTTGTGAATATCCAGAAAAAGCGGATCATAATAATTGGTGGGGCTTATGGTAGCGGTAAGTCAGAGATTAGCTTAAATCTAGCCCAACGTTTAGCTACTCAAGGTTTTCGTTCAGTTGTAGTAGACCTAGATTTTGTAAACCCTTATTTTCGTTCCCGGGACTGGCAGGGACGCTTAGGGGAGATGGTCGAAGTTGTTTCTAGCCACCAGGGTTATGAAGGGGCAGATCTTCCAGCAATTTCGGCTAAAATTTTAGCGGAACTACGGCTAGGCCAAAGGCCTTTAATTATTGATTTAGGTGGTGACCCAATAGGGGCTAAGGTTTTAGGGAGTTTTGCCTGTGAACCGGCTCTAACTAGGGCTCATTTTTGGCTGGTACTCAACCCCTACCGGCCTTTTACTGAGGAACCACCAGCTATGGTCGAAATGGTTAGGAAATTAGAGTCAGCTGCCGGCCTTAAAGCGGATGGGCTTATTGCTAACCCTAACTTGTTAGAGGAGACTAAACCAGAAGAGGTTGAACAGGGTTTGAATAAGGTACAAGAGACAGCTGCGGCTCTCCAACTACCGATTAAGTTTGTTACGGTAGAGTCACAATTGTATGCGGCCTTAAAACCGCGGTTAGAGCCTTCTGGAGTAGAATTATTACCTCTTAAACGTTATCTTTTTCCCCCTTGGTAACAAACGATAGGAGGAAACTAAGCTACTTGTCCGTAAATATATGGACAGATAATGGAGGTGTCGAAATGGCCGGAAAACGAGTAAAAACTAAAAAAAATTCGGGTTCTTTTGGCTTAAGTTTATTTATAGTAGCAATAATTGCGGTGGTTACCGGCTATTTTTTAGGTAACTACTATATTAAAATGGCGCTGGCGCCAAATGCGGAAAGTTCTTTACCCGCTTCCAGACCGGTGGTTCAACAGACAAAACCACCTATAAAGGAACAGACGGCCCCAGTAGTAGTTGAACCGTCGGTACCAGCTACCAATCAGAATAATTTAGTAGTTGCTATTGAGGATGAGCGCTTCTCTACCGGAAATTCTTATCTCCAAGATAATATTCCGTCTAGTAGCGATGGTCTAATTCGAGTGCAGGTTGGTGCTTTTCAAACCCGGCCCCAGGCTATGGAGACCGCTAAAAAGTTACAGGCTGCCGGATACCCAACCTATATTACTACAGAAAAACCGTACCGAATTCAAGTCGGAGCCTTCAAAGACCAGAAAGCAGCGAAAGCTTTAGTGGATCGGCTAGTAGCCGGCGGATATACTGATGTAATTCTTAAATAAAAAATGGTTAGCGATCTAGGGATTAGGGTGGCGTTTTGGGGTAAAAATACCGAAGAGGTGTGATTATGACCCCAAGCGCCATTATTTTTTTGGGCAC
>DHRX01000029.1:3089-3895 GCA_002408345.1 Firmicutes bacterium UBA5301
TCTAGGGATTAGGGTGGCGTTTTGGGGTAAAAATACCGAAGAGGTGTGATTATGACCCCAAGCGCCATTATTTTTTTGGGCACTGTTATTGGAACCCTGAGCCGGTTCTATCTGTTAAAAGTAGACTACCGCCAGTACCCTAGTTATCCCCAAGGTTACTTGGTTCACTTATCTTTAGGGGCAATAGCTGCATTTCTCGGGGCGGTAGCTATCCCGGCACTGGCTAATAAAGATTATACAGCGGTCACTTTTTTGGCTCTAGCTGCCCAGCAGTTTCGGGACGTGAGAGGGGTTGAGCGGGATAGCCTTGTTAATCTGGAGGAAACAGAAGTAGTTCCTAGAGGTTCTGCATACATCGAAGGTATTGCCAAGGTCTTTGAAGCACGGAACTATATTGCGATGTTGACGGCTCTACTTAGCACAGGGGTTATTTATTTGCTCCGGTTAGCTTGGTTGTTCCGGATCGGCTTGGCAGTTATTTTAAGCGTGCTCTTAGTGGCCCATTTAAATAAAGCCTTACGGGGGGCCCGAGTTGGGGAATATGCTGCAATTGCTCCGGGTAATTTAGTTTTTGATGGGCCTAACCTTTTAGTTGATGGGATTTACCTGATGAATGTTGGTAGTAAACAGGCTCGGGAGCAAATCGTCAAACATGGTCTAGGGGCGGTCCTAACCCCTAACGATATTAATGCCAGGGTTACGCTGGCTAATTTAGGCCAACGTCAAGCGATCGTTCATGATTTAGCTACTATTTTGGGGGTCCGAAAAGATATGGATGAACCGGAGTTTACCCCAATGGCTCGTCT
>DHRX01000029.1:4014-5448 GCA_002408345.1 Firmicutes bacterium UBA5301
ATGGCTCGTCTAGACCATGATACAGGTAAGATCGGGGTTTTTATTGTACCGGTTAACAAGGATGCAGCAGCGATGGTTACGGCTATTACCCATGTTCCGTTACTGGAAAGTGCTAAAAAGCGGCCTAGCGCAGCAATTTCCGGTCGCTTAGCTGCCCGGAGGGGGTAGAGTTATGACGGATCCTGATACAATTATAGCGGTAGTAGTAACCGTTGATCAGCAGGAGATTGTGCAAACCGGGGATGTGCCTATTTTAATAGCCCAAGATGTTACAGAACAAGAGAAAATTGCGGTCTTCCTATCCCGGACAACTAAAAGTATGATTCATCAACTACCTAACGGTGTTCAAATCTTAATTCGGCATTAGGAGTGTCATATTGGGAACTTTTTGGCAAGCCTTTATCCTCGGCGGCATTTCAGGTTTCGCCAATTTTTTAGGGGGGTTAGTTTCTTTTATTTTTCCCCTAGGTAAAAAAACGCTAGGATTAGTGATGGCCTTTGGAGCAGGGGCTTTGATAGCCTCCCTTAGTTTTGGTCTAATGGAAGAAGGCTATTGGCATGGTGGCCTTGATGCTACGACCCTGGGGTTATTGGCCGGGGCAGGCGTTTACTACTTCTTCCATAGAATTTTTCTACGTCATCCAGGACCGAAAGGGCTCCATGTACGTGATCCAGCCCAGCAGTCCGGAGTGAAAATTCTGGCTGCTAGTGTTCTGGACGGTCTACCAGAACAATTTGCCATCGGGGTGGGACTGCAGGCCGGATCAAATTTAGGTTTATTAGTTACTTTAGGAGCCGTTCTCGCCAGTGTTCCTGAGGCAATAGCAGGCAGTGAAAAGCTGGCTCCTACTTGGGGGCGGGCCAAAATACTTCTTTTTTGGGTTGCTCTCGGTATAATTTCTACCCTAGTTACAGTCGGTGGTTATTATCTTGCCGAGACTATTCCAGGGGATTTTCTCGGTTTCTTACTGGCCTTTGCGGCCGGCTCCGTCTTAGCTATGTTAGCTGATACGATGCTTCCTGAAGCCTTAGCTCACGGTGGCAGTATAATCAGCATTGCTACCGTCGCCGGTTTTTTACTCTCCTATATCGTATCACGATTTTAGAGTTGGAAAGTTCCTACCGTATCTAGGAGGCTTTGGGCTATTTCGGCTAGGGACTCAGCCGAAGCTGCAATTTCTTCGACCGATGCGCTCTGTTCTTGGCTGCTGGCCGATATTTCTTGACTGGCTGCTGCCGATTCTTCAGCTGTTGCGGCTATCGATTCCACGTCTTTGGCAATTTTTTCACCAGCGTGGACCAAACCTTCTGTCGCTGCGGCGACCTGCTGAATTTGGGCGGAAACCCCTTGCAGCTTGTGGATAATATCTTGAAAAGCTTGGCCAGTTTCGTTAATTACAGTGGTTCCAGTGGCTACTTGCTCAGTTCCTGCAG
>DHRX01000029.1:5708-6445 GCA_002408345.1 Firmicutes bacterium UBA5301
CCAGCTCGGGCTGCTTCAATAGCCGCATTTAAGGCTAAGAGGTTAGTCTGATCGGCGATTCCAGTAATTACATCTACTATTTGGCCGATTTCCCGGGAACGTTCCCCCAAGTCAGCTACTGTTCCTGCTGAATTATTGACAGTTTCTTGGATGGCTGTCATTTGGGTAACCGCTTGTTTAACTAAGGTCCAGCCTTGGTCGGCGGCTGTTACTGTTGCATTGGCATCTGCAGCCATCTGTTGGGCAGCTGCAGAGACATTTTCAGTGGAATCAGCAACGTTCTGTATTTCTTCTGACATTTCCTGGCTGTCTCTGGCTTCCTGGTCAGCGCCTTTGGCTAACTGGTTGATGGTTTCGGCTATTTGGGTAGTCGCTAACCCTACTTCTTGGGAGGCTGAGGCTAGCTCTTCAGAAGAGGCCGAGACTTCTTCGGCAACTTCAACTACGGAGCCAACTAAATCGCGCAAATTGGTTACTGCTTTATTGATAGCTGTAGCCATTCGGCCGATCTCATCTTGAGAAGTGTAACGTGTTGTTTGACTGAGGTCCCCAGCAGCTAAAGCTTCAGCAACCTGTTCTACTTCTATAATTGGTTTTGTGATCAACCTAGCTATCCAGAGACCAAGGGCGGTGTTCAGGATAGCCAATAATATAATGATAATGATGCTATTATAGCTCGCGGCAGCAATGTAGGTATCGTTTTGGTGATCTTGCTCTTCTGCCAGGGTAATGTTATA
>DHRX01000019.1:0-557 GCA_002408345.1 Firmicutes bacterium UBA5301
TAAGCCTGAAATAACGCTGCTGGTAGTAGACCGCAACTATAGGAAAGGATATTTTCGAACCAAGGCCAGCTCTTCCCCGCCGTCTGCTGATAAGTAGCAGCCAACTTATCGGCGGCCTGCTCTAAGATAGCTGTATACTCTTGCCTTAGAGGCTCCTCAAGAAAATCAGGGGTAGATGCAGCCGTCCCTAAACTGGCTGTATCCCGTAGTAAGGTAGCCAAAGCCAATATAACCAAGGCCCAACCCCTTACTGAAGTAAACTCAGACCAAGTTGGCAACGAGCTCTGAAAGAGGCGACAAGCCGTGGGTGCTAACGGATGCTCACTCCAAACCCTGATCGCCGTAGCCAACCCCCAAAGCGTTCGCCCCTGGCAATCATCAGATCTTGTTTCCGGTAACGGTTGACGCTCATAGCTAAAATAGTTCTGAAACCAGCCATCTCCCTGCTGGGCAAAGTGGAGGAAAGCCAGGTAAATTTCGGCCAAATCTAAGGCCTGGTCCCCTAACTCCTCAGGAGCTAACGCCATTGCCAAAAGTGCCCGGGCGTTATCATCAGT
>DHRX01000019.1:689-1840 GCA_002408345.1 Firmicutes bacterium UBA5301
CCCAACTGTCGGTTAGGGATAGGCCCACTAGCATGCTGTAACAGACCGGTATCATCGGTAAGACGGGCCAGATGCTCCAGGGATATCCGAGGGAGCTTCCCAACTTCAAGCGGTCGCGTTACCCGCCGCTTACTCTTAGTTTTAGCTCTGCTCACCCGGTACACCCGAGCCGAAGTTTCTGCTACTTGCGCATAGGTCTTAGCCACCACCGACCACTGCATCTGCTCCCCTTTGGCCCTGGCTTTCTCTGCCAGTTGCTCCCGGTAGGATCGGTCGGTAATTAACTGCGCTAAAGCCGCACCCATTTGGACCGGGTCAGAGAAAGGAACTAGAACACCGCAACCGTCACTTAACATCTCCTCTGCATAAATAAAGGGTGTAGCTACAATCGGTTTACCTAAACCCAAGGCAAAAGAGAGGGTCCCGCTAGAGATCTGCTCTCGACATGGGTAGGGGGTCAGGTAAACGTCACTAGCTGCTAAGTAGGCCATGAGGTCCTCTTCACTTAAGAACTGGTTCACTAACCGAACCCGCTCACTTAACCCCCAGCCATCGATCATTTTTTGCAGCTCTTCCCGGTAAAATTCTCCCCGCAACTTCCGTTCGTTGGGATGGGTTGCCCCCACAATTAGGTAGACAAAGTCAGGAATAGTAGTAGCAATCTCCTTAACCGCCTGGATTGCTAACTCTAAGCCTTTCCCTGGCCCTAACAAACCAAAGGTCATCAAGAGAGTTTGGTTTGGTCCGGCCAAACCCTGACGCACCTTTTGAACCACTTCAGCTGTTGGCGGTTGAGGTACACCATGGGGAATATGGACCACCTTCTCTGGCTCAATACCGTAGGTCTCTTCTAAAATTTTTTGGGCTGTAGCGGCGATAATTACTAATTTAGCCGAATACTCAGCTAAACGGCACATCACCTTGTACTGCCCGGCAGAGGGCCGACTTAAGACGGTATGGAGTACTGTAATAACCGGTACCTTCAGATCTCGGAGCAACCCTAAGATCATATTGCCATCCGGTCCACCAAAAAGGCCATACTCGTGCTGTAAAATTACCGCATCCGGTGCCCAGCTATTGATTAATCGCGCAGCTTTAGTGTAAGATTCGGGATCATTCTGGATAATTTCTCCCTGGACCTCGTCCCCATA
>DHRX01000019.1:2076-3323 GCA_002408345.1 Firmicutes bacterium UBA5301
AAACGTAAATCAGCTGTAAAACAAGCGATACCACACTGCCGGGGCGGCCAGGAAGCGATGCTAACTATTTTCATTGGATCAACTCCTTGTCTGCGAGTAGTTAACTACGAAACTAGCAAGTTCTCTAAGCTGCCTACAGGCGGTACAGAGACATCATTACCAACTACTGACCCATTAACCCAGGCTCCGTTCCCAACCCTGACCCTTTCCCAAAGGACTGAATTTTGGATTTTCGCTCCAGAGCCAACCCAACAATTACAGCCGAGCACCGCATAAGGCCCTATCTCAGCACCGGACTCTATCCGGCAGCCAGGGCCAACCCATAACGGCGGCTCCAGCTTAACCCCTGTTTCTAGAATCACACCGGGGGCGATCTGCCGTTTAACCCCTTGAGCTAAGAGCAGATCCCGATGGCCCTCTAAGTAACGATCTCGAGTTCCCAGGTCATGCCAATAACCTTGTAAAGGGAAACCATAGACCGGTTCGTTAGCTCGGAGTAAAGCCGGAAAAGTTTCCCGCTCCACAGAAGTTTTCCGCTGCGGTGGAATATAGGCTAAAGCTGCTGGCTCCATAACGTACAAACCGGCATTAACATACGGGCTGGTCACCTCGGCAACAGTTGCCGGTTTCTCCGTAAAGCGCTGAACCCGCCGGGCCCGGTCTAACTCTACCAACCCATAACTCCGAGGGTCATTTACTGTAATCAAGCCAATCGTAGTTAACGCCTGAACCTGTCGGTGAAAAGAAAGTAGCTTGGACAAATCAAAATCTTGATAAATATCAGCGTTAAGGACCAAAAAAGTCTGTTGGAAGTAAGAACCACCCTGACCGATAGCACCACCGGTTCCTAAAGGCTGTCGCTCCTGACTATACCGAATCCGGCAACCAAATTGAGAGCCATCACCAAAATACTGGCGAATAATATCCCCTTGGTAACCGATTGCCATCACAATATCATTAATACCTTGATCAACTAAACTCGTTACTATTCTGTGCAGGAGCGGTTTCCCTAAGACCGGAATCATCGGCTTCGGGAGGTGTTCTGTTAGCGGGTGTAAGCGTGTACCCAAACCACCGGCCAACAAAAGAGCTCCTATAGTCATATCTTCAATCACCTCTTCTCTGTAATTCTAACTCCTTAATCGGTAGCAGTTCCTCTACCGTTGCAGTGGCCACCCCTACATAGGTATCGGCGGCCCCATAATAAACGAGGATTTGGTCGTTATCCTCTAAAATATCCGTATCTC
>DHRX01000080.1:0-3019 GCA_002408345.1 Firmicutes bacterium UBA5301
GAGTTACAGGAGAAGGTAGCTGGGGTCAATATTTTTGCCCGGGTTGTCCCGGAACAGAAGTTACGGATAGTTAATGCGCTAAAGGCCAACGGGGAAATAGTGGCTATGACCGGTGATGGGGTTAATGATGCGCCAGCATTAAAGTCTGCTCATATTGGAATTGCCATGGGTGCCCGTGGTACAGATGTTGCCCGTGAAGCTGCGGATTTGGTGCTGTTGAATGATGATTTTTCGACTATTGTTGCAGCTGTTAAGCAGGGACGGCGAATTTTTGATAATTTGAAGAAAGCAATGGCCTATATTTTTTCCATTCATGTCCCCATTGCGGGGTTATCGTTGGTGCCAATTTTCTTAAAGTGGCCGTTGGTCTTGTTACCGGTTCATATCGTCTTTTTAGAGTTAATTATTGATCCGGCTTGTTCAGTGGTATTTGAGGCAGAGGTAGGAGAAACTGATTTAATGCAAAGACCGCCTCGGGAACCGAATAGTCCTTTACTAGGACGAAAGACCATAGTGCTAAGTTTACTTCAAGGTCTAGGCGTATTGGCCATCGTCCTTGCGGTTTACTGGTATGGCTTATTTTTCCGAGATTTAGGTGAGGCTGCGGCTCGTAGTTTAACCTTTGTGGCTTTGATTATTTCTAATTTAGCACTAATTATGACTAACCGTTCGTGGAGCCAGACGATCATAGAAAACTTGAAGAAACCTAACCCGGCTTTCTGGTGGGTCTTTGGTGGCGCTACTTTCTTCTTGTTGCTAGTATTAAAAGTACCGGTATTAAGGGAACTATTTCATTTGGCCCCGATACACTTACATGACGTTTTTATCTGCGCTGGTTTAGGATTTGCTAGTATCTTGTGGTTTGAGATGCTCAAGCACCATTCAATTAAGTAATGGTTTAGGGTCAGGTTAAAATAGCCAAATTTGTAATTAGAATGTATAATGTATCTGGAGGTATGGGTCTGGAGGTATTATAGATGTTTTATTTTTTTATTTTAATTGTAGTTTCAATAATTATCGGGATAATGATCGGATCTTTACTTACAGATAGTAGCACGAAGTCAACCAGTGATGAGGGTGGACAAGAGGAAGCAGGGGTTCAAGTAACCCCGCCTTTTGAGAGCCAAGAACCACTGGAACCCCCTAATGATGTAGTAACTTTAGCGCCATCCCCTTCTTTCTTTAAACCAGAAGAAATCAAGGTAACCGCTAGCGGTAAATCCTTTTTCTTAGACTTTCCAGAGAAATTGAAAGTAAACTTACCCCAAGATTTTGAATTTAACGGTGATTTTTTCTTCGATGAAAACGGAACTCTGCAAGATCTAGCTGTAAAAATGAACCTTCCTGAGTTGGACAGGCTCATTGAAAAGCACCGTAAAATTGTAGCTTGGGATCTAATTCATAAGGCTAAAAGCATTCGTTCTAACCCCAAACAAGTAGGGCTTTATAGCTTGAATACCTATCGCACAAATACCGAACAACCACGAACGATAGTGGAAATGCAGACCTTTAATACCGACTACTTTACCCACCAGGTTATGCAGTCGGTTTATCGGGAACTAAAGGAATCGATCCATCCCATTGTACGGATGACTACAGAAAATATCCCTCTATATAATGCCTTTCTTACTTGTATCGAAACCAATAGTGTTCTCTTAGTTTACGATGATACGGAAGTCCAGGTTCTGGTCATGGAAGATGTCTTTATTGACCAGGAGGGTCATAGTGAAGTTATCCTTACAATCAAGGGAACTTTGACGTCTAAAGCAACTTTGCAGCAACCATTAGATTTAGAGCCGTGGTTATTAAGTACCTTACGGGATTTTGTCGGTATTTCCCGTAGCTTTTTTGAACATACAGACTTTCGGGGGCTATTCCATACCCTTTATTTAGACCGACAGAATCTTAGAGTAGGCTTTGTTACTTCAATAAATACAGAGAAAAGCATCGAGGAATTGGTAGATAGACTTCTTAGTGACGGCCAGATGACGCTGAAGTTTACAGGCGTGCCTTTAGAAAAAGAGCCATTAGAAAACTTTTTAGAAAGCATAGAGTTTAGTGCGGCTGAAGCTTTTGCTTTAGAACAAGTAGCTATGCTTAATGGGGTAGATCTTTTTAGGTATAGTCAAAACATGAACGCTCTCGAGTACCATCGTCAAGAGAAACCGGCCAATCCAACTGTAGAAATTGCCTAACTAGCCCGGAAAATGAGGCGGAGACCATAGCGTTTACCTCTGCCCCTATTAATAATGTCAGAAAAACAGCCGGCGGAATAACCCCCCCGGCTTTTTAGTTAGAGTGAAAACTGGAATACCCAGGCGGCAATTGAAAAATAGATCAGCAAACCAACCGCATCAACAATAGAAGTAATCAGGGGTGCGCTAATTACCGCTGGGTCCATCCGTAAGTGGGTTAGAATAAACGGTAAGATCATACCGATTAGATTGGCCACTATTACTATTGCACTCATGGTTAGCCCAACAACGATAGCTACACGTAGATCGCCCCGAAATAGACCGAGACAGGAACCGGCTATGCCCAGAACAAGGCCGAGGCTAACCCCTACCGCTAGTTCTTTTAAGAATACTTCTCGCCAGTCTGCTAGTTCCACGTCTTTGGTAACCAAAGCACGGATGATTAGTGTTGCCGACTGGGAACCGGTGTTTCCGCCGGTATCGATTAATAAAGGGATAAAAAAGGTTAGGGTGATTACTGATGCCAATACATCTTCGTAGGCGGCCATAATACCGGTGGATATTAGGTTGACTATAATGAGACTAAGTAACCAAAAAACACGTTTACTAAACAAAGTAAGTACACTAGCATTAGCATAGTTGGTTTCCAACGGGGAGATCGAAGCTGATTTATGGATATCCTCAGTCGCTTCTTCTTCGACGACCCCTAAAACGTCATCTACTGTAATAATACCGATTAGGCGATTCTCCTCATCAACAACCGGTAAAACCAAGAAACTATACTTATCAAAAAGGCGAGCGACTTCTTCCTGGTCCATATCTTC
>DHRX01000080.1:3140-3322 GCA_002408345.1 Firmicutes bacterium UBA5301
ACTTCTTCCTGGTCCATATCTTCAGGGACGGAAACCACGTCCCGCATCATAATTGAGCCAATTTTAGCTGTTAATGGGCTGACAACTAGTTCCCGGAGGGAAAGTACTCCGGTCAACTTATTAGCGTAATCAACAACGTAGATATAATAGGCGATGTCTGCCGCAGGTGCTTGTTTGCGGAG
>DHRX01000108.1:0-1068 GCA_002408345.1 Firmicutes bacterium UBA5301
GAAAAAGCAAAGTGAGGTCCATGGGCTTCGTCAACCAATACCGGAATCCCCGCTGTATGGGCAATACGTGTCAGCGCCTGGAGATCGTCAGCAAATCCAAAGTAGGTTGGGTTTTGGGTAAATACACCGGCTATTTCTGGATCGCTACTGAGAGCCTGTTGAACCAGTTCAGGTGTTAATCGCGAGTCGGGTAGTTCGGAATTTGTAACCTTTGCTGGCAGAATAACCGGGGTTGCTCCGCTCAAAATAAGCGCGCCTAAAACCGAGTAATGAATATGCCTGGGAATAATTACCTTACGGTCTTTGATCGCCCCTAAAAACATACTCTGAATTCCGGCGGTTGTCCCATTGGTCAGAAAAAAGGTAGCCTTTCCACCAAATAGTTCTGCCGCCCTAGCCTCCGCCTCTGCTAAAAGAGCTAGCGGTAAAGTAGCTCCTTCCGCTCCGACTAAAACCGGGGGGTCAATATCAAGTTTTAGCCCCCACTGTTGCCACGCCCTCTGAAAAGCTGGAGCCATACCCCGACCTTGTTTATGGCCAGGGGTATGAAAGGGTAATATATTCTCCTCACAGTACGCTAACAGAGCGGTTAAAAAAGAAATACTCACTTCGCCTCCATGCGCATAGCCGAACCAGCAATTCGTTTTTCCTCTATTCGTTTAGTCCACTTAATGCTATCAAAATATTCAAGGAGGGCAATTGCGTATTTCCGGCTACTATTAGTAGCATCCCGAAAAGTCGCCGCATCTAAAGTCCCGGCTTCCTCAATTAAGGATTTAGCTACTTCCTTGGCTTTAGTAATATTCTCCTGGTGGAAAAACAAGTTTTCAGTAATCCGCACCAGTGCACCCTGAAGAATCAGATAATTAATAATCTCGTCCCGTCTTTTATCAGTTAGGGAGTACTTTTGGCTAACCTCGCTTAGACTTGGGGGGGCAAAACCGGCTTGCCGAAACTCCTCTTCCACCTTCTGGGCTAACTGGGTCTCCTCCGGGCTCAATTCCAAGCCTTTACCTGGTAAGCTAATCTCTGTCTCATATAAATCAAGCTTTGCATCTTGCCCCCACA
>DHRX01000108.1:1177-3847 GCA_002408345.1 Firmicutes bacterium UBA5301
GTATAGGTCAAGCTTGGCTTCTTGTCCCCAGAGCTCTAACAAGTTATTAAATACCCGACTTTCCCAAGTAGGCACTAAACGACTACGCAACTCTTCCTTAGGGTAACCTTTACGCAAAGGAAATCGATCATGAAAATCGTCGAGTAACTCTGCTGTTTTTTGCCATAAAGACTCAGCCCCCAAAGCACTAAGAAAGAGTTGGTTGTTATCTAAATCCACAATCTGACCTTGTTTGAGTAAAGCCCGGAGCTCTGTTCTAATTTGTCCCTGATCAAAGAGGGTTTGACGCCGTAAATCCTCACGGTTATAGGGGGTTCCCGGCCTCAATTCAAAGACCAAACGGAGTAAATCCTCCGGATCGCCAAGAGCCTCCCTGGCCAAAATATCCAGCGTCTGAGGGTCCTTGCGCTTCCAGCGCAAAGGTGTTCCATTAAGAACTTTACCACCAGCTACCGTATGGGATGGCGAATAAGAACGGATTACGAAGAGATCCTCCCGAGCTGCTACTACCGGTTCCTCAAAGACAACCTGACAGTAGCCGCTTTCTCCGGGTTCAATCGTATCCCCTTCTAGAGTACGCAATCGAGCTAATACTTCGTTGGTGCCGATATGAATTCTAACCCGTTCCCGGTGGCCCAATTCTTTGCCTTTGGCTAATACAGTTACCCTAGCGTCAATTAGGGTGGTTGGCGACATCACTCCAGGCTCTAATACTACATTCCCCCTATGCAACTCGGTCTTTTCCACACCACTTAAATTCAGAGCTACTCTGTGTCCAGCCCCTACGGCAGGAACCGATTCATCATGAACCTGAATCTGCCGAACCCTGGCATTAATCCCGGCCGGTAAAATTTCAACCTCATCGCGTAATTTGATCTCCCCTCCAATTAGGGTTCCGGTGACAACAGTTCCATGCCCTGCAATTTGGAAAACCCGGCTAATAGGTAGACGGAGTAGTTTCGGTGTCTCCGTCTTTTCCGCTTCAGCAATCACTTCCTCTACCGTTGTCAATAGCTCAGTAACACCCTGGCCGGTAAGGGCAGAGACTGGAACTAGGGGGGCATTCGCTAAAGTCGTGCCTGCTAAACGCTGTCTGATTTCTTCTTCTACTAGTTCTAAGAGTTCTGCATCAACTAAATCTGTCTTAGTAACGGCCACTACGCCATGGCGCACTTGGAGGATATCAATAATATCGAGGTGCTCCTCAGTCTGGGGCATAACCCCCTCATCAGCAGCAACCACCAAAATAACCACATCAATACTACTAACCCCAGCCAGCATATTTTTGATAAACCGTTCGTGACCTGGAACATCAATAATAGCCGCTTTTTTACCACTTGGCAAAGCAAAAGGAGCAAAACCTAGATCGATAGTCAACCCCCGTCGCTGCTCCTCCTCCCAACGATCAGTATTAATACCTGTGATAGCCTTGACCAGAGTAGTCTTCCCATGATCAACGTGGCCAGCCGTTCCCACGATAATCCTGCGCATCTAGACTAAAACCTCCTTGCTTTTCTTCAACAGACCGACAATAACAGGCAATTCTGCGTCAGTTAGGGTTCGAGTATTAAACAAGATCCGCTCCTGGTTAACCCGAACAATTACCGCTGGTTTTTGGTGGCGAAACCACCTTTCTAATTCGAGGACCCTTGACCAGCTGGGTTTAACGGCCACCGCGCTACTAGGGATGGTGGTACCGGGTAGAGATCCACCACCAGCTTCAGCGCTATCCCCAACCACAGCAACTTCCACTTCCCCTCCACACGCCTCAATAATAGCTGCCGCTAACCGCTGCGCTCTCTTTTCAACATTTAGCGCAGACTCGGTCAGCATCCGCAAAGTCGGGATCTCCCTGAGAGCCAATTCTGGCAATAGGTAGAGTTTCAAAGTCGACTCTAAAGCTGCCAAGGTCATCTTATCGATTCTGAGAGCCCGGGTTAACTGATTGGCTTTGATCTGTTGAATCAAGGTTTTGCGGCCTACAATGATACCAGCCTGGGGCCCTCCCAAGAGCTTATCACCACTAAAGGTAACTACATCTACCCCAGCGTTGATACTTTCTTGCACTGTCGGCTCTTTCGGTAAACCGTACCGGGAAAGATCTACTAGCACACCGCTACCTAAATCCTCAATAATTAGCTTACCATGTTCGTGAGCTAGGTTCGCTAAGTCCGAGAGAGGAACGTTTTCGGTAAAACCAAGAATACGGAAGTTACTGGTATGCACTCGTAAGAGCACTTTAGTTTCTGGTGTTATGGCTTCCCGATAGTCACGTAGATGAGTCTTATTGGTAGTACCGACTTCGCGAAGGATTGCTCCACTCCTGGCCATAACCTCGGGTACTCGAAAAGCACCACCAATCTCCACTAATTCCCCCCGGGAAACGATGGCTTCCCCACCTTTAGCTAGCGTATCCAGGACTAACATTATCGCTGCTGCGTTGTTGTTGACGACTAGGCCGGCTTCAGCACCAGTTACCTGAACCAGCAGTTTTTCCACGTGGGAATACCGTGAACCTCGTTCTCCCTGATCCAAATTGTACTCTAGGTTAGAGTAAGTACCGGAAATACTGGTCACTGCCGCTTCTGCCATCTTGGCTAACGGCGAACGCCCTAAATTAGTATGAATAATTACTCCAGTAGCATTAATTACCGCTTGTAAATGCAAATC
>DHRX01000108.1:3991-4305 GCA_002408345.1 Firmicutes bacterium UBA5301
ATTACCGCTTGTAAATGCAAATCACGTTCCCATTGGGAAAAGTAATCCTGTAACACCGCAGCCCATTTCGCTAAGCTCTCTGGAACCACAGCGTCTCCTGAGATAACCTGGTGCCGCAGTTCCTCAATATAAAGACGGACAGCTCCCACGACAGCTTCTCTGGGCCAAAGTTGGCATTGGGCCTCAACCAACTCTAGCTCTAGCAATTGGTTAATCGGCGGTATATTTCGTAAACTTGCTGCTTTCTTCTCTAACTTCATGGCTCCACCACCAAAATCCGAGATCCCTGCTGAGTAAACTCACCTATAGCTGCC
>DHRX01000108.1:4430-4630 GCA_002408345.1 Firmicutes bacterium UBA5301
GTAAACTCACCTATAGCTGCCGCTTGAACCCCTTGTTCCCTACAGGCGGCTACCAAATCCGATGCCTCCTCAGTTGGAAGAGCAAAAAGGAGCCCACCAGAAGTTTGGGGATCAGCTAACAGGTAAACTAGGTCTGGGTCCACCCCGGTAATCACTTCTAATTTGGGTTCTAAGTAAGTAAGGTTAGTAAACAATCCACC
>DHRX01000066.1:0-198 GCA_002408345.1 Firmicutes bacterium UBA5301
ATTGGCCTCAAACTGGAGACAGCACATTAAACGTCCACATAATCCGGAAATCTTCGTCGGGTTTAAAGATAGGTTTTGATCTTTAGCCATCCGGATAGAAACCGGTTCAAACTCACCTAAAAAAGAATGACAACAAATTGGTCGACCACAAATTCCCAATCCACCAATCATTTTGGCCTCATCACGCACACCAATTTG
>DHRX01000066.1:335-14933 GCA_002408345.1 Firmicutes bacterium UBA5301
TCAATGCGCATCCGAAATACTGCCGCTAAATCTTTAACTAGTTCCCGGAAATCAACTCGGCCCTCTGCTGTGAAATAAAAAATAATCTTTTTATTATCAAATGTCTGCTCTACGTTAACTAATTTCATCGGCAGCTTGTGCTTAGCAATCTTCTCTTGCCCAATTCTAAAGGCATCACTAGCTTTCCGCTCATTCTCCTCTAATTTACGATAATCACTATCATCAGCTTTGCGAATTACCTTTTTGAGCGGAGTTATAATCTCCTCATCAGTAACCATCTTCGGTCCAACCACTAAATAACCAAACTCTACCCCCCGAGCGGTCTCAACAATAACCCCATCCCCCGGCTCTAACCGTAACTGGTCTGGATCAAAATAATATATCTTACCCGCTTTTTTAAAGCGGACACCAACTACTTTTTGCATTAAACTGCTCTCCTTTGCAAACGGGCCAGTTTTATAGCTAAAGTGCGTAAAACCCCTTCAGGGTTAACATTACTCCTCAGTTGTTCTCGAGCATCTCCAATTATCTCTAACCCTGCTAGTCCAACCTGGGACTGCACTATGATTCCCTGTTTATATTCTGCCTCACAAAAATCCAAGAAAAGTTCTCGGAAATCTAAGTCCTCTTTAAACCGGGTATAGATACTGGAATCCACCATCCAAGCCTGATCTTGGGTTACTACTTGCAAGAACATTGTTACCGGTTCAATAAGTTCCGGCCAATCAGCTGCAATTTGGAAGGCTTTACCCAGAGACCCTCCAGAAATAGCGGCAATCCTTTCCGCCTCAGCATAACCTTTTTCCTCTAAAATTTGCCGAATTAAATGATCTGAGAGGGGCTGTAAAGGCACTATTGTACACCGAGACGTAATAGTCGGCAGTAGCAAAGCTGTATTAGCCAATAAAATTAAGACTGAATGAACCGGCGGTTCTTCTAAAGTCTTGAGCAGACTATTAGCCGCCTGTTCTGTAAAAGTTTCTACTCCATCAATAATAAAGATCTTCCAGCCACCTTCGTAGGGCTTCAGGGAAATTAGTTGCTGTAAACGACGAATTTGTGCTATTTTAAAACTTTTCCCTTCCGGCTCGAGGATAGTTACATCTGGGTGATTGCCGGCTAAAACTCGACGACAATTACGACAGCTACCACAAGGAGGTTCAGGAGATAAGCAGTTCAAAGCAGCTGCGAAAGCCAGGGCTAAGCTTCGCTTCCCGGTCCCTTCTGCACCAATAAAAAGATAGGCATGACTAACTCGCTCATGCTTAATAGACTCTTTTAATATTTTTTGGGCTCGTTTTTGCCCAATTAAATTGGCAAACCCTTGCAAACTCTTCCTGCTCCTTTATATAGAGAGATCTAAAAGCAGGCCCCTAATTTCATCAACAATCTCCAAAAGATGAACACTACTGGCATGCTGATTGAGAACTTCACGCCCTAACTTCTCTAGAGCTTCATCTACTTTCTGAACTATAACCATGATTTTGTGCCTTCCAGAGCTAAATCCAGAAACCTCTCTAACTTGGTAGCTATCTCGAACCACTCGATCTAAAAACTCTTGGACTAATTCTCTAAATCGGGCTAAGTTTCTAAGGGTCCGGGCCTCAATGAGCGCATGGGCAGCCTCATCCAAGTGGGGTAAGAGCTTTTCCAAGTCTTCTCTAGTTTGATTAGCTCTAACTACCCTAATATGCTCTGCAAAAGTAACCTGTCCCAATTCACTCTGGTGGGTTGTTACTTGTTGCTTACCAGAAAAGGCAGAGCTTCGGCGAGAACGGCTATTGGATATCTTCATAACAGATCAAACCTTTTCAAATTGTTCTACATCTAGAACAAAGATGGTAGCTCCCCCTACCGTTATCTCTACAGGTGTCGGTAGAAAAGTATGAATCGATCTAGCTACATCAGAAACTGGAGAGATCAGTTGCTTCCTTGTCGAACAAGCTTCTCGAATAATAGCAATAGCTTCGGCTACCCGTTCTTGACCAACGCCGACTAATATTGTACTGTTCCCTTCTCTAAGGAGCCCACCGGTACTAGCCAGCTTAGTTGCCCGAAAGTCAGCTTGCAGCAATTGGTCAATAAGTTTCTGGGCATCCTGGTCTTGCACAATAGTCACTACAAGCTTCATGGTTCCTCCCCTTCCCCTATATTCAAAACCTACTTGGAAACCGTTCTTGTAAAACCTGGATACTCTCTGTAAATAAGTCCTGAGGGGTCCGACCTTTAGTTGTAAGCACTACAAATCTTTCTGGATCGGCTTCAGCTAACTGCAAATATCCCCAACGAACTCGGGCATGGTAAGCTGGCGTTCTCTGTTCAATCCTGTCCCCACCAGCAAGACCCTCCTGAGTACTAATATCAATAGCCCGGTTAATAATACTCTCTGGATCGGCATCATACAAAAAAGTTAAATCAGGTTTAAGTCCACCGGTCGCCTCTTGATTAATTAACCGTACTTTAGATAAATACTTTCGACCTAACCCATATCCTTGATAAGCAATACTTGAATCTACATAACGTTCACAAAGCACTACCTGACCTTGGTCTAAAGCCGGTCGAATAACCTGTTGGACTAACTGAGCCCGGGAAGCCGCATAAAGTAACATCTCAGCTTCTGGAACCATCTCCTTGAACTGAGGATCTAAAATAACTGCCCGAATAGCTTCCCCAATTACTGTTCCACCTGGTTCTCGTGTAACCAAATAATTAATTTCGTGACCTTGAAAGTACTCTTTAAATAAATTAGCTTGGGTTGACTTTCCAGAGCCATCGCTACCCTCTAAAGTGATAAAAATACCACTACTCATCGCTACACCTTCTCATCAGGGCTATAAAACACCACATATCTACTTGGCTCTTCACCTGAGCTGGTCGAAGCTAAATCATAACTAGCTGCTAACTGATGTTGGAGACGACGCACATAAGAGTTCTGTGGCTGTAATGCTACCGGTTGCCGGCTATCCAAAACCTGTCGGGCAGCCTGCTCCGCTTCGGCCATAGGACCATCAACCCCGTCACGCATTAAGTCTTGTAAAAACTTTTCTATCTGGACTACCGTATTGCTACGGATGGGATGAATCGGCACATTGCGTCGAGCACCTTCGGTGAGTTTCTTCGGCATTTTCCGGTACTGTCCCTTTAAAGTAAGGATTATATCTGCTATTTGCAGGTCTTTAACTATATGAACCGGTGCTTTAAGGTTACTAATCGCTTTTTCCAGCCGATTACGGCTAATACCATACGGATAAATATGCAAAATTCGATCATAATTACCGGCTAAAAGGGGCGAGAAATTATCAGCTGATCTCGGAGAAGCAATATAATTACCCCGTCTCTGAGAATACCGAGGCGGTTCTTCTTCTCTTTCCACCTCTTGAACCGCTGCTTCCTGAATAATTTCGATTTCACCCTCTGGACGTCGCTGCCTAATCTCCGGCTGTGGATCGTAACCCCGGAGCAGCAAATCTACTGTAGTCGCTACATCATGGTGAATCGCAAAACGATCTCTCTGTTGAATCTCAAGCAAAATCTGAAAGGTAGGGCTATGCTTCCGTTCTAGTACAGTCTTTTGTGTACCCCGCCGCTTAGCCTCTTCATCCCCAAGGGTAACCGCTTGAATACCACCAATTAAGTCAGATAAAGTAGGATTAGCAATTAAATTCTCCAAAGTGTTACCATGGGCGGTTGCAATTAACTGGACACCACGTTCTGCAATAGTTCGAGCCGCTTCAGCTTCGCCCTGAGTACCAATTTCATCAATAACAATTACCTCGGGCATATGGTTTTCAACGGCCTCAATCATTACATCAGCTTGTAAATCAGCCCTTCCTACTTGCATACGCCTAGCCTTACCAATAGCAGGGTGGGGGATATCACCATCACCACCAATCTCGTTAGAGGTATCCACTATCACTACCCGCTTTTCTAATTCTGTAGAAATAATCCTAGCCGTCTCTCTGAGCAGCGTAGTTTTCCCTACCCCCGGTCGACCTAACAATAATACGCTTTGACCGGTCTCCATAACATCTCGAACAATATCCAGGGTTCCGTAAACCGCCCGACCTACTCGGCAGGTCAAACCAACAATTTCTCCTCGTCGATTCCGAATAGCCGAGATGCGGTGTAAAGTCCGCTCAATACCGGCTCTATTATCAGAACCAAAGGAACCAACCCGGGAAGTTACGTAATCTAAATCTTCCCGAGTAACCATGGAGTTAGTTAAGTATTCAAAACCGCTATCAAACCTAAATTCCGGTTCCCGACCAAGGTCTAATACCACCTCAATAAGCTCCTCTTTTTGCGGTAAGCTATTTACGGCCTTGGAAATATGGGGTGGTAACACCTCTAGTAGCAGATCTAAATTATCGGTGATGGTTCTTTGGTCCATTAATATCACCCTTTTCCTAATTCAATTATACCAGATTTTGGCCAGCTTCATTTAACCACTCGTATTTCCGCCTGTTCAGTTAATCCAGTAACCTGAAAGCCAGAACAAGCCAGTTCCTTGAGGTATTCTATTTGCTCTACCGTAATAACTTCCCCTGGAATTAAGATTGGAATCCCTGGTGGATAGGGAGCAACTAGCTGGGCTGCAACCTTACCGATACTTTCTTTAAGGGAAAGCGTGACCCCCGGTGCAAAATAGGCCTCTCGTGGAGTAAGAACCTGTTGACTACTATAGCCAGGCAAAGGGATTGTTGTCCGGCCCGGGGAACGTTTGTATCGAGCAACTAAATCGGTTAGAATCGGCTTCAAACAAGCAATCGAATCACGATCATCCCCAGGACCAAGTACTAGTAGGACCCTGGAAAAGTCAGCCATCTCCCCCTGAATTTTATACTCTTCCCGTAGTATGTTTAGAGCCTCAACCCCTCCTAATCCACTAGGAGAAAAATCAATAACTACTTTGGTTGGGTCCCAATAAGGGTAACCCTCAGCCTGAGCCTCTATCGACCCATAGACCTTGATTCCTTGGACCTCAGCTAATTGACGCCGGAGATCGTAAGCCAACTCTAATACCTGGGTAACCAACCCCTGCCCATCTGCAGCTAATTGATAAACAGCCGATTCTAAAGAAGCCAAAAGTAGAAAAGAAGGGCTAGTCGACTGAGTAATCTCTACATAGCGACTAATCTCTTCAGGATCAATTAGGGTGCCACCAAGATGAAGCATAGAACTACCGGTCAGGGATGTTAGTAGTTTGTGGGTACTCTGGGCTACTAGATCTGCCCCTTGGCTCAAAGCTGTTGGCGGTAACTCCGAAGAAAAAGCAAAGTGAGGTCCATGGGCTTCATCAACCAATACTGGAATCCCCGCTGCATGGGCAATATGAATCAAATCCTGAAGATCATCAGCAAACCCAAAGTAGGTCGGGTTTTGAGTAAACACACCGGCTATTTCCGAATCACTACTAAGAACCTGCTGGACCTGTTCAGGTGTTAAACGCGAATCAGGTAGTTCAGAGTTTTTAGCCTTCGGTGGTAAAATAACTGGATTTGCTCCGCTCAGAATAAGCGCACCTAAAACCGAATAGTGAATATGCCTAGGAATAATAACCTTACGATCTTTAATCGCCCCTAAAAACATACTCTGAATACCAGCGGTTGTCCCATTAGTTAAAAAGAAGGTAGCCTTTCCACCAAATAGCTCTGCAGCCTTACTCTCCGCCTCTGCTAAAAGAGCTAGCGGTAAAGTAGCCCCTTCTGATCCGACTAAAACCGGAGGGTCAATATCTAGCTTCAGTCCCCACTGTTGCCAGGCTCTCTGAAAATCTAAAGCCATACCACGCCCCTGTTTATGGCCTGGGGTATGAAAAGGTGAAATATTTTCCTCACAATAAGCTAACAGAGCAGCCAAAAAAGAAATGCTCACTTCACCTCCATACGCATAGCCGAACCAGCAATTCTTTTTTCCTCTACCCGTTTAGTCCACTTAATACTGTCAAAATATTCAAGGAGCGCAATCGCGTATTTACGGCTACTATTGGTAGCATCCCGAAAAGTTGCCGCATCTAAAGTACCGGCTTCCTCAATTAGGGATCTCGCTAATTCTTTAGCCTTAGTAATACTCTCCTGGTGGAAAAACAAGTTTTCAGTAATTCGCACTAGTGCACCCTGAAGAATCAAATAATTAATAATCTCATCCCGTCTTTTGTCAGTTAAAGAGTACTTTTGGCTAACCTCGCTTAGATTCGGGGGGGCAAAACCGGCTTGCCGGAACTCCTCCTCCATCTGCTGGGCTAACTTGGTCTCCTCCTGGCTCAATTCTAAACCTTTACCTGGTAAGCTAATCTCTGTCTCATATAAATCAAGCTTTGCATCTTGCCCCCACAGCTCTAACAGATTATTAAATATACGACTATCCCAAGCAGGCACTAAACGGCTACGCAACTCTTCCTTAGGGTACCCTTTACGTAAGGGAAAACGCTCATGAAAATCATTAAGTAATTCTGCTGTTTTTTGCCATAAGGACTCTGCTCCCAAAACACTAAGAAAAAGTTGGTTTTTATCTAAATCCACAATCTGGCCTTGTTTAAGTAGGACCCGGAGTTCTGTTCTAATTTGTGCCTGATCTAAAAGAGTTTGACGCCGTAAATCCTCACGACTATACGGAGTTTCTGGCCTCAGTTCAAAGGCTAAACGAAGTAGGTCCTCTGGGTCGCCAAGAGCCTCCCGGTCCAAAATCTCCAGCGTCTTAGGGTCCTTGCGCTTCCAGCGTAAAGGCGTTCCATTAAGAACCTTACCACCGGCTATCGTATGAGCTGGAGAATAAGTGCGAATTACAAAAAGATCTTCTCGGGCTGCTACGACCGGCTCCTCAAAGATAATCTGACAATAACCGCTTTCCCCAGGTTCAATTATATCTCCCTCTAGGGTACGCAAGCGAGCTAATACTTCGTTGGTACCAATATGGACCCTAATCCGTTCCCCATGGGCCAACTCTTTCCCTTTGGCCAATACACTTACCCTGGCATCAATTAAAGTAGTTGGTGACATTACTCCCGGTTCTAATACTACATTACCCCTATGCAAATCAGTCTTTTCCACGCCACTTAAATTCAAAGCCACTCGATGTCCAGCCCCTACAGCTGGTACCGATTCATCGTGAACCTGAATCTGCCGAACCCTAGCATTAAGCCCTACCGGCAGAATTTCAACTTCATCACGTAATTTAATTTCTCCACCGATTAGGGTCCCGGTCACAACAGTTCCATGTCCTGCAATTTGGAAGACCCGGTCAATCGGTAGCCGCAGTAGTTTTGGCGTCTCCGTCTTTTCTGCTTCAGCAATTACTTCCTCTACCGTGGTTAATAGTTCAGTAACACCCTGGCCGGTAATGGCAGAAACCGGAACAATAGGGGCATTAGCTAAAGTTGTACCTACTAAATATTCTCTAATTTCCTCTTCTACTAATTCTAAAAGCTCTGCATCCACTAAATCAGTCTTAGTAAGAGCCACTACGCCATGGTGCACCTGCAAAATATCAATAATATCAAGATGCTCCTCGGTTTGGGGCATAACCCCTTCATCGGCAGCAACGACCAAAATAACTACATCAATGCTACTAACTCCAGCCAACATATTTTTGATAAACCGTTCGTGGCCAGGGACATCAATAATAGCTGCTTTTTTACCGCTAGGTAAAGTGAAAGGAGCAAAACCTAGATCAATAGTTAACCCTCGTTGCTGCTCCTCTTTCCAACGATCTGTATTAATACCGGTAATGGCCTTAACTAAAGTAGTTTTTCCGTGATCAACGTGGCCAGCCGTTCCCACGATAATCCTGCGCATCTAGACCGCAACCTCCTTGCTTTTCTTCAACAGACCGACAATAATAGGCAACTCTGCGTCAGTCAGGGTTCGAGTATTAAACAAGATTCGCTCCTGGTTGACTCGGACAATTACCGCCGGTTTTTGGTGGCGCAACCATCTCTCTAAATCAACAGCCCTTGACCAGCTAGGTTTAACGGCCACTGCGCTACTGGGGATAGCGGTACCTGGTAAAGATCCACCGCCAGCTTCAGCGCTATCTGCAACTACTGTAACTTCTACTTCCTCTCCACACGCTTCAGTAATAGCTGCCGCTAATCGTTGCGCTCTTTTTCCCACATTTTGCTCCGGTTCGGTCAGCATCCGCAACGTCGGGATCTCTCTAAGAGCTAGTTCTGGTAAGAGGTAAAGCTTTAAAGTTGACTCTAAAGCGGCTAAGGTCATCTTATCGATTCTGAGAGCTCGGGTTAGCTGATTGGCTTTAATTTGTTTGATCAAATCCTTACGCCCGACAATGATACCTGCCTGGGGCCCGCCAAGAAGCTTATCACCACTGAAAGTAACTACATCTACCCCAGCATTGATACTCTCTTGCACTGTCGGTTCTTTTGGTAAGCCATACTGGGACAGATCTATTAGCACGCCACTACCCAAATCTTCAATAATTAACTTGCCGTGTTCATGGGCTAGGTTAGCTAAATCCGGAAGAGGGACGTTCTCGGTAAAACCAAGGATCCGAAAATTACTAGTATGCACCCGTAAAAGTACTTTGGTCTCTGGTGTTATCGCTTCTCTATAATCACGGAGATGGGTCTTATTAGTGGTACCAACTTCACGCAAAATAGCTCCACTTCTGGCCATAACTTCTGGTACTCGAAAAGCGCCACCAATCTCAACTAGTTCACCCCGGGAAACGATGGCTTCCCCACCTTTGGCTAGGGTATCTAGGACTAACATGATCGCTGCTGCGTTGTTATTAACCACCAGTCCGGCTTCAGCACCAGTCACCTGAACTAGCAGTTCTTCCACGTGGGAATACCTTGACCCCCGTTCTCCCTGATTTAAATCATACTCCAAGTTTGAGTAGGTACCAGCAATACTGGTCACTGCTGCTTCCGCCATCTTAGCTAACGGTGAACGACCTAAGTTGGTGTGAATAATTACCCCGGTAGCATTAATTACCGCTTGTAAATGCAAATCCCGTTCCCATTGGGAAAAGTAGTCATCTAAAACTATAGTCCATTCTGCCAAATTTTCTGGAACCGTGGCTACCTCTGAAATAACTTGGCGGCGTAATTTTTCAATATAGAGGCGAACAGCATCCACAACAGCTTCTCTGGGCCATATTTGACATTGGGCCTCGATCAACTCTAACTCTAGCAATTGGTTGATCGGCGGAATATTACGTAGACTTGCTGCTTTTTTATCTAAACTCATGGTTCCACCACCAAATCCCGGGAGCCCCGTTCTCTAAATTTACCTATCACTGCAGCTTGAACCTCTTGCTGTCTACAGGCGGCTACCAAATCTGGGGCCTCCTCAGCCGGAAGAGCAAAAAGTAACCCTCCAGAAGTTTGAGGATCAGCTAATAGGTGAACTAAGTCTGGATCTACCCCGGTAATTACTTCTAATTTAGGTTCTAAGTAGGTCAAGTTAGTAAAGAGTCCTCCAGGCAACATACCTGCTTGAGCATATTCATAAGCCCCTGGTAATAAGGGAACTTGGGAAGCCTGAATGCAGGCGGTAACTTGACCACCCTCAACCATTTCAGCTAAGTGCCCTAGCAGACCAAATCCGGTAACATCGGTACAAGCATGAACCGTCAAAGAGCTAGCAGCTTCGGCAGCTACCCTATTTAAAGTAGCCATGGAACCGGTCAGCGCTGTAATTACATCGTCCCCTGGTAGCCCCTTCTTTAAAGCGGTACTGATTACGCCAGTACCAATTGGTTTAGTAAGTACTAGGGCATCCCCAGGTTGGGCTCCGACATTCGCCCATATTTTCTCGGGATGGACAATACCAGTAACCGAAAGCCCGTACTTAGGCTCATCATCCTGAACAGTATGGCCTCCTAAAAGTACAGCTCCAGACTCCGCCACCTTTTCGGCGCCGCCGCGAATAATTTCGCCGAGGATTGCCAGGTCTAAACTACAGGGAAAGCAGACGATATTCATCGCCGTTAAAGGTCTGCCACCCATGGCATAAACATCGCTTAAAGAATTAGCAGCGGCAATCTGACCGTACCAATAGGGATCGTCTACTATCGGGGTAAAGAAATCTAACGTTTGAATAAGGGCCGTGGAGGCATCTAACCTATAGACCCCAGCATCATCTACGGTATCAAAACCGATGAGTACGTTGGCGTTAGGTGGTACTGGCGGCAAATGGGTTAATACTTGAGCCAGAGACCCTGGCCCAAACTTAGCTGCTCAGCCAGCTTTCGATGATAATGTGGTTAACCTGATCTCTTGTGCGGTCACTTTTTTCAGCCCCCTCACCTTTAGCATACTATTTATGAAAGCTCTCTATTATCTTAGACAAATTAAAGGCGACCCCTGCACCTCAGCAAGGATCGCCGCAAAAGTCTTCTTTGGCGGGAGTATGTGGGAATCGAACCCACCACGGACAGGACCGCTGCCCGTCACTGGATTTGAAGTCCAGGAGAACCACCAGGACCTATCTACTCCCGATTACTACATCGTTTATTATAGCATACCTTAGCCTTAACGGACAAGCAGAAAGGACCCCGTATTTACGAGGCCCTTTCAAACCTGGAATTCCTAATTATTTAGGCTCCTACATCTTTCTTACCAGCGGTTACCCGACGGTACCATTTGGGATAGTGCCCTTCAGCAAATTCCACCGGTACCCAGCTCTTGGTAATACCAAGTAAAGCTGTCCGCATCTTGGGGTGAACCAAGCTCAGGAACATATGGACCAAAAGCATACAGGTCATAAACATCCAGCTTAGGTCATGGAGCGGATAAGCCACTAAGACCAACCAGGCAGGGAAGACGTTAGGGAACCACATTATAATCCCACTAATCGTTAGGCCAAATAGGGTGAAAATGGTTAACAGAGAGTTGACCTTTTCACCGGCATTAATGAAGTCTGATTCCGGTAAGTCCCCATGCCGTCCCATAAACTCGGTAACAATATACTTGGGCATAAAGAGGATATCTTCCATCTTCCAAGTAAAGGCCACCTTCAACCAATCCTTCATCTGTCCGTCTGATTTTGCAATCATAATCAGCGGTGCCACAATGGCATAGAAGACAGCCATAACCCGGTGGATAATCCGAGCACTTTGGATACCACCAAAGAGTACAGCAATCCAACTAGTTGCCGGAACGTAAATGGCCAAGCCGGTTAAGAGAAGGGTCAAAAAGCTTATAGTATGCACAGCGTGAGCCACTACGAAACCCTTCGTAAACCGGTAAACCATACCGTTTTTCAGATCACCAATTTGAGGCTTGTTTTTTGCCATTATTTTACGCCTCCTTCCACCTTAACCCCGGTGTCAGTCTCTTTAGGCTTCTGGACAAAGTTAAACCAGGTAGCCACTAACAGTAAGAGAGCTGTACCGCCTAAGGCAATATTACCTAGAGGTCGAGCAAAGTTCTGCCAGAACTTGACCTGCCACGGAACCTGAACGCCATGGGGCGGTAGGCCGTAAACAGCAGGGTCATCAAGTAAGATATACAGAACCGTTCCGCCACACTCCTTATTGCCGTAAAGGTTGGCATTAGGGTAGGTCCGCCGCACTTGGGCTAGACGAATCTGGGCGGCTCGTAGTAAATCCTCACGTTCGCCAAATTGAATAGCTCCTGGCGGACAAGTTTTTGAGCAAGCCGTAGTCAGGCCATTTTCAATCCGACTGACACAGAGGCTACACTTACTGGATTTATGCGTAGCTGTATCCAGTTTTAGCTACCCCAAAGGGGCAATTTTGGACACAGTAGCCGCAGCCAATACAGAGATCCTGTTCGATATAGACCGCACCCTGAGGGCTACGTTGAATTGCGTTTTTGGGACAGACCATCATACAAGCCGCTTCGGTACAGTGCATGCACTGGCGCTTACCAAAAAGCCAGTCTACTCCGCTCCCCTTCTCCACCTCAGTCATATTGACAAAAGTATAAGTCTGGGTAGCAAAGTCTTCTTTGGTTTGGTAGGAACCGTTAAACGGTCTAATGTCAGCACTTAAATCGTTCCAGTTTTTACAGGCCACCTCGCAGCCACGGCAGGCCGTACATTTCGAGGTGTCAATAAACATGGTTTTAGCCATTTATCCCACCCTCCTTATGTCGACGAGGAAGGCCTTGTACTCTGGGATCATGGTGTTAGCATCCCCGATATGCGGCGTTAAGTGGTTAGCTATGGCGCCGGTTGCAATACCAGAGTACCCATAGTGCCATGGTAACCCAACATGGTGGACCTTCTGACCATTGACATCCTGAGCTTTCATCCGCTTAGTGACTAGGGCATAACACTCAATCTCACCACGGGCAGAGGAAACTCTTACCTTATCACCGTTCTTAATCCCTTTCTCCCGAGCTAAATCTTCGCCGATTTCCGCGTACATATAGGGCATCAGCTCAGATAACCAAGAGAGATTTCGGGTCATTGAACCGGTCTGCCAATGTTCAGAAACCCGGTAAGTAGTACCAACATAAGGGAACCTACTAACATCTCCCTTGTCATTCATTGGGGTATCCCAGATCTTCGTTACCGGGTTCAACTGGACACTAGAAAGTGGGTTCTTAGTCGGACTCTCCCACGGCTCATAGTGCTCAGGTAACGGTCCATCACCAACTGCAGAGTAGATACAGCCTACCCCTTCTGGCCTCATAATATAGGCATCTTGGCCATCTGGAGCGTATGGAGGCTTAGTACCACCAAAGTCAGGTACGTCATAGCCGGCCCATTTGCCTTGCGACTCATCCCACCAGATATCAGCCTTGTCTTCTGCCCATGGTTGACCATTAGGGTCAGCAGAACAACGGTTGTAAATAATCCGGCGGTTCGCAGGCCAAGCATAAGACCATTCTAGGTAGTTGCCGACCCCACCAGGATCAGTGGTCTTCCGGCGTTTAAGCATGTTCCCTTCTTCGGTGTACTGACCGGAGTAGATCCAAACACCACAGACGGTAGTACCGTCATCCTTGAGAGCAGAGAACATTGGTAGCTGCTTACCGGTAGTCAAATCATACCCGTTGATTTCTTTCGCCACCAAATCAATGTCCGGATGATCGCCGCTACCGTAGTTCCAATCCATGTTTAGTAGCGGAACATCATTAGGTTTGGTGCTACCCTGGTATTTCTCAACAATCTTGTTACGAAGACGATGGATAATCTCCAGATCCGACTTAGAGTCACCCTTCGGCGGAAGTGCTTCCCAACGCCACTGAGTCCATCTGCCGCTGTTAGCAACGGAACCTTCTTTTTCGTAGGAGCTACAGGCCGGTAGGAAGAAGACTTCGGTTTTAATGTCGGCAGGGTTCACACCAGGCCGCTTCCAGAAAATCGAAGATTCAGTCTCCCACAAATCCACGGCAACTAGCCAATCTAAATTCTCCATCGCCTTGGCTTCTTTCAAAGAAGCCGGGCCACCGACAACTGGGTTCTGACCCCACAAGAAGAGCCCTTTAATAACATTTTCATACATTGCTTCAAAGAGAGCAATGTGTTCATACTTGCGGTTAGGATCACGTTTCGGTAACCAATCATAACCAAAGTCATTCTCTTTAGTAGCGTTAGGGCCGTAGAAAGCCTTTAACATGCTAACCATCCACTTTGGTTTATTAGCCTGAAAACTAGTAGCCGGAGTTTCTGTCCGCAGGTAATCGGCTAATGTTGCATACTTAGCATTAGCAACCGGGCTGTTTAAATAACCGGGCAACAAATGCTGTAAGAGGCCCATATCTGTGGAGCCCTGTACGTTAGCCTCACCACGTAAAGCGTTGACACCGCCACCAGGCCGTCCGGTATTACCCAGAAGCAACTGAATCATAGCGTAGATCCGAACGTTCTGCGAACCGACAGTATGCTGAGTAGTACCCATAGCGTACAGAATCGTACCGGTCTTCTCCGGTGCACCAGTAGCACAATAGGCTTCAGCAACCTGCAGGTAAACATCTTTCGGGGTACCGGTAATACGGCAAACGGTATCCACATCATAACGGCTATAATGTTTCTTCAGGATTTGGAAAACACAATTGGGATCCTGTAAAGACATATCCCGCTTAAATTTACCGTTCTCATCTTTCTGATAAGCCCAAGAACTCTGGTCATACTTTCTGTTTTTCGGATCATATCCGGTAAACAGACCATCACTAAACCCATACTTGGGGTTGACCAGAAAACTAGCGTTGGTGTAGTTAACCACATAATCGTGGTGATAGCGGTTGTTCTGAATGGCATAGTTGATTAACCCACCGATAAAAGCAATATCCGTACCGCTACGCAGAGGTGCATAGATATCAGAACGAGCTGAAGTACGGGTATAACGTGGGTCAACGTGGATAATCTTAGCCCCTCTCTTTTCCCGGGCTTCGGTTAACCACTTAAAGGACATTGGGTGGTTTTCTGCTGCGTTACTACCGATAATTAACGCGCAGTCGGTATTCTTAAAGTCAATAAAGTGATTGGTCATTGCTCCCCTACCATATGTTGGCGCCAGACCGGCGACCGTAGAGGAGTGTCATATCCGGGCTTGGTGCTCTAAATAAAGGACACCAAGCATACGAGCAAATTTGTGCAGAATATAACCTTCTTCATTATCTAGCGCTGCACCGCCCATGTTAGCAATGGCATGGGTCCGGTT
>DHRX01000023.1:0-2529 GCA_002408345.1 Firmicutes bacterium UBA5301
ATTTTGTAGTTGTTCGGCTTATCTAGGTAAAATCCTGCCAAAACCGAATAAACTTATACATTAAAGCGAAAATTCACAATATCGCCATCAACCATAATATAATCAGCTGGCTCTAACCGAGCCAACCCTTGTTTTTGGGCTTCTTCTATGCTACCAGCAGCAATGAAGTCTGTAAATTTAACTACTTCCGCACGAATAAATCCCCGCTCAATATCAGAATGAATTTTACCTGCTGCTTTCCGAGCGGTAGTACCTTGTTTAATCGGCCAGGCTCGAACCTCATCCTTACCTACAGTTAAAAAAGAGATGAGCCCTAAACTAGCATAAGCAGCTTTAGTTACTTTGCCTAGGCCTGGTTCATCAATACCTAACTCTTGAAGAAACTCCACCCGGTCATCGGGATCCATCGTATTTATCTCCGCTTCAATTTTAGCTGAGACTACGACTAGAGGTGCACCGTGAGCTTCCGCATATGCTCGTACTTTCTGGCTTTGGGGAAATTCTCCGCTCGCCGGAGCATCTTCGTCACAGTTAACTACAATAACCATCGGTTTCACTGTTAAAAAGGAAAGTGAATAAACTGCAGCCTTTTCCTGTTCAGTAAGTTCAACAGCGCTTAACGGCATCTCTTCCTCTAATGCCGCCTGATATTTTTTCAGCGCTGACTGCTCGTAAACCTCTTCTGGCCGCGGTTTTTTATTCTCAGCGATTCTTTCCAGCCTAGTTTCTACTAAAGCCATATCTGCCAAAAGCAGTTCACCGTGAATTTGCTCTAAATCCCGTAGAGGATTGAGCTCTTCATAAATAAATGGCACACTAGGATCAGAAAAAGCCCGAACCACATGAACCAACGCTTCAGCATCCTGAACATCGCTGAGAAATTTACGATTTGCTTCTTTACCGGCGTCAGGGTTAAGCCCTGGAATATCGGCAAACTCAATTTTAGCGTAGGTAACCTTCTTCGGGTTACAGAGCGTAGTTAATTGGTCAATACGTTCATCAGGTACCGGTGCCTTGTGTAAGTTCACTTCGCGGTCTTCACCGAAGAACATACCGGTCTCTGCACTAGCCCCAGTTAGTAAGTTAAATAGGGTCGTTTTTCCTACGGTCGGTAGGCCAATAATACCAATCTTCATCGTTAATCGGTCCCTCCAAACTACCACCGTATTATACCATAAAAAGACCCTACAGGAAATCATCCCCCTAATTGGTCCGCCTTCTTCTAATCGGGCCAAAGGTAAACATTGAGACCCGTAGCCGTTGGTCAGTGGTAAAAACTAGGTAGATATGTAGCGTCACGATAGCTGCTAGGAACAAAGCGATAAAGAAGTGGAGAGTTCGCACGCTTTGCCGACCACCCAAAATACCCAATAGCAAATTCCAATTACCCAATAACGTTATCCCCAGCAACCCCTGAAGGATTAGCAAAAAAATAAGGGTATAGTAGGTTAGTTTTTGCAAAGGGTTGTATTTGCGCTGGGTCGGTTTTTCCGACCGTAAAAATAGATAATAACGCAGCCACTCCTTGGTCAAAGGAAAGTCTTCCCGCCGGAAAGAAAAATTAACGTAATCACCGCTACCCAAAGCATAATAAAGACGAAAAAAGAAAGAGGCAAATAAAAAGATAGCACTAAGAGTATGGGCTAGGCCGATCCATTTAAAGCTTCTAAAGCCGAACAAATTAATCGGGTTATGGATATAAAACCCCGAGAGCGCTATGGTTATAAACGCCACTAAGTGGATATGGTGAGTTAAACGAACTTCAAGGGGGAAACCATAATAATCTTCTTCACGCAAAGGAAACCGCTCCCCTCAGATAATCTCTATCGGTTCTAAGCGACGTGTAGCAGTAATTACATGAACGGCACAGGCGGTACAAGGATCAAAAGCCCGTACAACCCGGCCGATCTCCACCGGATTAGCTGGGTCGGCAATAGGGGTGCCGATTAAGGACTCTTCCAGAACCCCTAGATCCTCATCGTTGCGCCGTGGCCCCATGTTCCAAACCGAAGGGGTAATGATTGTATAGTTCTTAATTTGCCCTCCGGCAATCTCTACCCAGTGTCCTAAGGGGCCTCGCATCGCTTCAATTAGCCCCTGACCTTTTGCCGCCTGCGGCGTTTTCCAAGCCAAATAACTTGGTTCCTCTTCTTGTAATTGATTGATCCACTTCTTAACCAGCTCCACATAAAGAGCAGCCTCCCACCGCCTAGCTAGATGACGATCCAAAGTCCCATTAGATTTAGAGTATTCTCCACTCAGGTAAGCCCGAGCTAAAGGTCCCCCTTCACAGGCTTTTCCCCGATAGCGAACGGCTTTAATCCAACTGTAGGCCCCCGCCTTCTCCCGGTCAGGTTCTGGTGGTGGTGTAAAAAACTGATCAGCCTCTTTACCTTCATCTTGCTCTTGATACCAAGACTTCTCGATATCCTCTCTAATATACTTGACTTCCAAGGGACCACGTTCTCCATCTAAAGCCACCCCCGGTGGAAATAGGTAATCGTGAGGCTTATCCGGGTCTGGCAAGGC
>DHRX01000023.1:2745-3885 GCA_002408345.1 Firmicutes bacterium UBA5301
TCAGTAATAAAATTGCGGATTCGACTAGCAATAGCGCTAGCTCGCATTACCCTTTCAGCTGTCGGTTGAATCGTAGCGCCCCCAGGCTGTAGGCTCCAAGAGTGAGGGGCTCTTCCCCCCATGATTGCCGCTAAGGTATGGGCGTCCCGAGAAACCTCAAAAGCCTGGAAGTAATTGCGAACCATACGCTGGTTCACCGCTTGGGGTAGTGGATTGACAAAGAAGGTGCGTGGTGCCCAAGGTGGCTTTTCTGGCAAATCCACAAAATCAGGAAGCGCTAGCAAGTAAAAATGGCGAATATGGTTTTGGAAAACATCGCCACCGAAAAGGATATTACGGATTAAAACCGCATTTCTCGTAACTGTCATACCGGTAGCATCCTCCAAAGCCAAACAGGAAGCATAGGCATGAGCGGTGGAACAGATTCCACAAACCCTTTGGGTAAAGTAGGGGGCATCCATAGGCTCCCGACCCCGTAACATATATTCGAAACCCCGCATGTTTCGGGCCATCACCTTAGCTTCAGTAACCACTTTCTGCTCTACCTTCACTTCAATAGCTACCGGTACATTCTGTCTGGTCATTGGGCCAATCAGAATTTGGGTCACTTCCCTCCCCCCCACTTCTCCTTAATCTCCTGGGATAGCTGTGTTGCTGGACTTTGCTGCTTAGGTTCAGAAGCAACCGGCTTTTGGTCTATATCAGCCGGTAGATCACCGAACTCAAAGCTAAAGGTACTATAGTATCCTGGAAAGTCTACAGAAGGGGTCGGTTCTGGTGGTAATGGTGGTAAGGGCTGTTGCAGTTTACGATAGTTTTCCTGAACCCGACCGGTTGCCAATGAAACCCCTAGATGCGAAGCGATGGCTAAGCCGGTAGCCCCGCCAACTACTTTGGCCACAGTAGCACTGGTAGTATGAGTACCAGCGATAGGGATACCGGGTAAGTGCTGGTAAAAAGGCATCATTTGTACCGGATAGCCTGGTTCTGTACAACCGATGCAGGGGACATTGCAGCCAATAGGCCACTGCCAATGATAATAAGTATTCCACTGACGTTGGGGAACATCACAGCCAGCTACCGGGCCTTTACAGCCAATTTTATATAAGCAGCCTGCATCTCCCGGTTGGGAAGCGAAAA
>DHRX01000023.1:4082-5166 GCA_002408345.1 Firmicutes bacterium UBA5301
GGGCGACGGTGAGCATCTAAATCTGGTAGGCCAAATACCATCAGATGGGTCAAGGTCCCTAAAAGCCAATCAGGGTGTCCTGGACAACCGGAAACATTAACGACCTTTTGCTGATCATTTTTATTAAGGACTTGAAAGACACCTTTAGCACCACAGGGGTTAGGAGGGGTTGCATAATGGCCACCATAACAAGCACAGACCCCAAAAGGTACAATATATTTAGCTCCAGCGGCTAAGTCCCGTACCCCCTGCAACCCAGTAAGTGGACCATCTTCTCTTTCTCCAATAATTCCGTACCGACCATTATCTCTGGTAGCTACTGCGCCTTCAACAATAAGAATATATTCTCCCCAGTTTTCTTCCGCCGACTGGTACAGATAGGTAATCGCTTTAGTACCTTCAGCTGCCATTAAGGTAGTTTGAAAACGAAGATCAATATCTTCCTGAATAAATCGGGCTAAATCAGGGTCACGGGCATTGAGGAGTGAGATCAGATTACCGGTACAAGTATTAGCTTCCAGGTAAAGTACGACCGGTTTCTTGGGTAATTTTGTTGCCGCTTCGGCTACTAAGTTAGAACAAAGCGAGGCTAGGCTGAAGCCTACTGTTGTCCGCATGCAGGCTTGGATAAATTCTCTTCTCGTTAACACAAAAATCCCCTCCAAGACTCAACTGTTAGTCTTTCCAGGGGATTACTACTTCAATCACCAACCCCAATAATTTAGCATCGCAGCAACGGCCATACCGGTAAACGTAGTTAACATCAAACTACGACTTTGTACAGCTACCACTAACGTCGGTAATGCTGCAACTAAAAAGGGATTACGCCATGAAATATTCCAACCTGCTTCCGATTGGAGTAGAGAAGGGGCTAATAAAGCGGCTAAAATGGCTACAGGAATAAACTGCAACCAGGAAATGAGAAACGCTGGTAACTCTTTATCTTTCAATAAGATTAAAGGCAGCGCCCGGGGAATGTAAGTTACAACCAGCATCCCGATAATAAGAGCTAAAACCTTCAAACTCATTGCGCTACCCCTTTTCGTCGCACCAACACAGCTCCGATCAAAGCAGCCGATATCGC
>DHRX01000041.1 GCA_002408345.1 Firmicutes bacterium UBA5301
AAGACCAGGCTACTTCTGATTTAGCAGTGGTAGCAGCTCGTCGGGCTCTGGCTAATGCTGGGCTTACGCCTCAGGATATAGATTTAATAATTGTGGCCACAATTTCACCGGACATGCTTTTTCCATCGACTTCCTGTTTAGTTCAAGCTGCTTTAGCTGCTGGACATGCCGCTGCGTTCGATCTTTCTGCTGGTTGTAGTGGCTTTGTTTATGGGTTAGTTACCGGTGCTCAATTTGTGCAGACCGGTTTATATAATAGGGTTTTAGTTATTGGTGCCGATGCTCTATCGCGTTTAACCGATTGGGAGGACCGACGGACTTGTATTCTCTTTGGAGATGGAGCAGCAGCAGCTATTGTAAGTCGAGTACCTACAGGCTATGGTCTACGGGCTTCGTTTTTACGTGCTGATGGTTCTGGTCAATCTAGTTTATGTATGCCGGCAGGTGGTAGTCGGCGCCCGGCTAGTCTTGAGACTGTGCAGAACCGAGAGCATTTTATTAAAATGGAAGGTCCAGAGGTTTTTAAATTTGCTGTTAAGGTAATGCAAGAGGCAACCCAGGAAGTTTTAGAAAAAAGCCAGCTTACTTTGGCTGATATTAAGTTGTTTGTTCCCCACCAAGCTAATATCCGGATTATTGAAGCTTCACTCAACCGTATGGGGGTAGAAGCAGAACGGGTTTTTTTAAATGTTGGTAAGTATGGTAATACGTCAGCAGCTTCAGTAGGGATTGCTTTAGATGAAGCGTTGCAAGCTGGTCGTATTGCTGAAGGTGATTATATTTTATTGGTTGGGTTTGGGGCTGGACTAACCTGGGGTAGCCTGTTATTAAAGTGGTATGGGAGGAACTAAATGCAGCGTAATAGAGCCTTTATCTTTCCAGGTCAGGGGAGTCAAAGTCCTCAAATGGCCCAGGAACTTTATAAGAATTCGTCGATAGCCCGGGCTTATTTAGAGCAAGCAGAAAAGATTGTTCCCGGTTTACTCTCAGCTTGTGTTGGAGACGCATCGGAACTATTGGCACAGACTGAAATGGCTCAGCCAGCTATTTTTACAGTTTCAGCTCTTCTTTGGCAGGAGCTACCGGTTGACTTCCGTCAGGGCTATTTAGCTGGGCACAGTTTAGGTGAATATACTGCATTATTTGCGGCTGGAGTGTTAGACTTTAATACGGCACTTCAGGTGGTAAAAATTAGAGCTGAACTAATGGGAAAAACGGCCCAAAAGGTCGGCGGCGGAATGTTAGCTGTTATCGGGTTAGACGGTCAGGAAATGCGTAGTGTTATTGCCCAGCTCCAATTAGATACGGTTGTATTTCTGGCTAATCAAAACTCACCCCAGCAGATGGTACTCTCTGGAACAAATGCTGGATTGCAGCTTATGGAGGAGTATCTTGGTACTAAAGATGGGGTACGCTCGGTTAGGTTAGCGGTTAGTGGCCCTTTTCACTCACCGCTAATGGCACCGGTAGCCCAGGAGTTTGCAGCGGTTATTAATGCGCTTCCTTTAGCTGAGCCACAATTACCTCTTGTTTCACCAACAACCGGTGGTCTGCTTACTACTGCTACCGAAGTACGACAGGCTTTACTACAGCAGTTTTCTAGTCCGGTTTTGTGGACTAATACTGTGGTTTGGCTCTCTAAACACGGTGTGCAGAATTTAGTTGAGGTAGGGCCGGGAAAGGTATTAACCGGCTTGGTTAGAAGGATTGATCCTAGTTTGCGCCGGTTTAACGTGCAGGGGCTAAAAGACGTGAATTCTGTGCCGATACAAGTAGCTGAGAAGGGGGAAGGCTAAGTGTTTTTGGATCAGGTGGTATTAGTTACAGGAGCTTCTCGAGGAATTGGGCGAGCGATTGCTCTACAGTTTGGTCAATTAGGGGCTAAGGTTGGAGTCAATTATTTGCGTAATGGCGAGGCGGCACAAGTGGTGGCCACGGAGATTGAGCAAGCTGGCGGTAAAGCTATCACCTTACAGGGTGATGTCAGCAACGCAGATACCGCGGTGCACTTAGTCGACCAAATGCTCTCAACGTGGGGCCGCATCGATTGTCTAGTAAATAACGCCGGGATTACCAAAGATACACTACTTGTCCGGATGTCCGAAGAGGCCTGGGATGAAGTGCTGAATACCAACCTAAAAAGCATATATAATTGTACGAAAGCTGTTTTGCGTCCCATGTTCAAAGCGCGGCAAGGCTCTATAATTAATATCGCTTCTGTTGTGGGTATAATGGGTAACGCTGGTCAGGCCAACTATGCAGCAGCGAAAGCTGGGGTTATTGCTTTTACTAAATCGATAGCTAGGGAGGCGGCGCCACGAAATATTCGGATTAATGCGGTTGCACCGGGCTTCATTGCCAGCGATATGACTAACGAATTACCCCAAGAAGTGATTTCCCGATATTTGGATAATATTCCTTTGAAGCGATTGGGCCAACCGGAAGATGTGGCCAAAGCAGTGACTTTTTTGGCCTCCCCGGACGCTGCCTACATCACCGGTCAAACATTAATCGTTGACGGTGGGCTAGTAATGTATTAGTCTCTTATCTTGGAAGGGGGTGAAGTTAATGGCTGTTTTTGAAAAAGTTAAAGAGATAGTTGTTGACCAGTTAGGTGTCAGTGAGGAAGAAGTGACTATGGAGGCTTCCTTTGTTGATGACTTAGGTGCTGATTCCTTGGATGTGGTGGAGTTGGTAATGGCCTTCGAGGATAAGTTTGATTTGGAAATTCCAGACGAGGATGCTGAAAAAATCTCTAGCGTCGGGGATGCGGTGAATTACATTAAAGAACGGGTTGAATAAGGGTAAGAATTAACCGGAGGGGTAGGCGTTGTGCCCTCCCCTCCTAGCAATTTAGGAGGTTACAATGAAGCGAAGAGTGGTAGTAACCGGTTTAGGTACAGTTACTCCTTTAGGGAATGATCTTGAGGAAACATGGAGTGCGCTGCTTCAAGGACGGTCAGGGGTTAGCCGAATTACTCTCTTTGATCCTAGTGAATTTACTGCCCAAATTGCCGGTGAGGTTAAAGGATTTAACCCTGAAGACTTTGTAGACCGTAGAGAGGCACGCCGAATGGACCGATTTACTCAGTTCGCGGTAGCTTCCTCTTTGATGGCCTTTAAAGATAGCGCCCTCCAATCAGATCAGGTGGACCCTCAGCGAATGGGGGTAATTATTGGTGTTGGACTTGGCGGTATTGAAACCCTTCATGATCAATTTAAAACTTATTTTGACAAGGGGCCTGGGCGAATTAGTCCTTTCTTTGTTCCGATGATGATTCCAGATATGGCAGCAGGACAAGTCTCTATTTTAATTAATGCTCAAGGGCCCAACTATGCTACGGCTTCGGCGTGCGCTTCTGGTAGCCATGCCATTGGTGAAGCTTTTAGGATTATTCAACGGGGTAAAGCCGATGTGATGCTCTGTGGTGGAGCGGAAGCAGGTATTTCACCGCTAGCCTTAGCAGGTTTTTGTTCAGCCCGTTCCTTATCTTTACGGAATGCTGAACCAGAAAAGGCATCACGGCCTTTTGATGCTGGACGTGATGGTTTTGTAATGGGCGAGGGGGCAGGAATCTTAGTTTTAGAAGATTATGAACATGCTCGGGCAAGGGGAGCTAGGATCTATGCTGAGGTAGTTGGGTACGGAGCGACTGGTGATGCTTACCATATTACTGCTCCAGATCCTGACGGGTTAGGTGCTACTCGGGCCATTCAACTGGCCATAGCGGATGCCGGTATTCAAGGTAATCAGGTGGACTATGTGAACGCTCATGGTACTGGAACTAGGCTCAATGATGCGACAGAAACTAAAGCTATTAAAAAGGCTTTAGGCGATGTGACTAAACTGGCAGTTTCCTCGACTAAGTCAATGACCGGCCATTTATTAGGTGCGGCTGGTGGCGTAGAAGGGGTTTTCGCAGTTATGGCTATTTACCAGGCAATAATTCCCCCAACGATCAATTATGAAGAAGTTGATCCTGAGTGTGATTTGGATTATGTGCCTGAAGGGGCCCGTCAGAGAAAGATTGAATATGCTATTTCTAACTCATTTGGCTTTGGCGGCCATAATGCAGTTATTGCCTTTAAACGATTTGCAGAATAAAGTGGGATGATGATTGTGCCTAATCATAGGCGAATATATCCGGTAACTGATGAGGAGATTAACTCTTTTCAACAGGCTTTTACTCATACGTCATGGGCCCATGAAAACGGCGGTCGGGAACTTTCCAATGAACGGCTAGAGTTTTTTGGTGATGCTATTTTAGGAATGGTTATTTCTGAATACCTTTTTTACGAATATTCCGATTTGCCTGAGGGTGATCTGTCCAGGTTAAAAAGTGAACTGGTTCGGGAAGCTGTTTTGGCCCAAGTTGCTCTAGAGTTAAGTATTCCTGATTTAATCCGGTTAGGTCAAGGGGCTCAAAATTTACGTCATCAGCCTTCTGTGTTGGCAGATACGGTAGAAGCTGTAATTGGCTGGATAGCTAGTAACTACGGACTTGCTGAAGCAATTAAGTGGGTACTAGAACAATGGGAACGGTTTTTAACTGAGATCGAACCGGAACTAAATACTGATTATAAAGGGATCTTGCAGGAAAATGTACAAAGGCGCTTTAATTGTCTCCCCCAATATAGTCTTCTTAAAACGTCTGGACCCGATCATGATAAGCGTTTTGTTGTGGCCGTGGAATTCGCTGGGAATACTTGGGGTCAAGGGGTAGGTAAGTCGAAAAAACAGGCAGAACAACAGGCGGCTAAAAAAGCCCTAACTCAGTTAGAACAAAGTGGCTAATTAGCCACTTTATTTTTTTCTATACTAAATAATAAAGGGAAGCCGTACAATTGGCAAGAAATATAACTGTATGAATTTTTTGAATCCTTGTCAAAACTTAGATTCGGGAATCACCACAGAGATCGAAAGGGCAATTGCTCAGATCGTTGGTGTTATTTCTGCTAAGCTAGTAGTAGCTGCCGATAAGGGAATTGTTGAGATTCACGTTCTTTACGCAGGGGACCGGGCACCAAAATATTTGGCCCAAGATATCCAATCTCTCTTAGCAGCACGCTGGGATATTGCTATTAATAAAAATGTGATTAGTATTGCTCAAGTTAAAGAGCAAGATCAATATATTCCGGCGTTACGTTTTCAAATAGAAAGTATTGAAACTAAAGACCAGAAGCTAACAAGTCAAGTTTCGGTAGAATTTAAGGCTGGTGAAGTAACTAAAAAAGGTTCCGCTGTAGGGCCTTTAACTGCACTGAATAAAATGCGAATTACAGCAGAAGCTTGCTTAAATGCTGTGGTTCAATTTCTTCCTGAGGAGCATAAACTAATTTTAGAGGCGGTTTCGATTGAGAAGGTAGGCGAATCAGAAGTAGCGGTGGTAGGTGTGACTATTCTTACACCTAATCAGGAACAAACGTTAGTGGGAACTTGTAAAATCCATCGGGATTTGGTGCTAGCCACAACAAAGTCAGTTTTAGACGCTCTTAATCGTCGTTTAGAAATATTAGTTGTAGATTAGCAGAAAAGGGAGGGTTTACTCAGTGGAGGTACTAAAGGTATCAGCAAAATCTAATGCAAAGTCTTTAGCAGGGGCTATTGCAGCCCTAATGCGGCAACAAGGAAGTGCAGAAATGCAAGCGGTAGGAGCAGCAGCGGTAAATCAGGCGGTTAAGGCGATTGCTATTGCCCGCGGGTATGTGGCTCCGAACGGAATTGATTTGGTGATGATTCCGGCGTTTAGCGAAATTACTATTGATGGAGAGGAACGAACCGCTATAAAATTCTCGGTAGGAAAGAGAAGATAACCGTCCTTTCTTAACAAAATATAAACTAAAAGGATGCTGTTCCCTAGGGGTATCAGCATTTTTTTAGTTTAAAAGTAATATTTTCCCTAGACAAGCATATAAATTTTCGGGAAAGAAGTTAGTGGGGGTGTGCTAATGTCTGGGAAAAACCAAGAAAAGGATCTGGAGCTATTGCAACAAATCCGTGCGGGTGATGGAATAGCGATGGAAAAATTGATTAAAAAATATACCCCACTAGTCCGCTACATAGTAAGAAATTATTATGCCAAGTTTTTTGAATTTGAGGATTTAATGCAAGAAGGTATGATCGGCTTAATGAATGCAATGCGAGAATATGACCATACCCGATATAATATTAAGTTCTCTTCATTCGCTTACATTTGTATTATTAGGAAGATTTATAATGTTATCAAGCGAATCAATGGTAATAAACATAAGGCGCTTAATGATGCTATTTCGCTTTTTAGTTATATCAATTTAGATGAAACTAGGATGGTTATGGATGTAGTAGAAAATGCTGATCAAAAAGTTAACCCAGAAGAGGTAGTAGAGTGTATGTATATTGACGAGCGGATTGAAGACATATTAAAAAACCATTTGTCGGTATTAGAATATCTAGTTATCAAAAAACTATTGGAAGGTTACAGTTATTACGAAATTGAGCAAGAATATGGTATCGCGCCGAAAGTTATTGATAATGCTCGAACCAGGGTTCGCTTGAAACTGCAGCGAATAGTAAGCCAATATGGATCTTTGTTGAGTCCACAAATTCCTAAAAAGACCAGACGTCGAGAGGATCTCTATTATAATTTAGAGTTACCAGAGGTTCGCAAAGTCGGCACAACAGACATGTGAACCCTCTGACCAGGGTTTCTTTTTTTTAGGTGCTATGATAAAATTTAACCTGAATTTTGAGGAAAGTTGTGACTAACTTTGCTGTTGAAAAGGCTCTCTAATCAAGGATTTAAATCTTTTGCCGAACGAACCAGCCTAGAGTTTGAACCGGGAATTACCGGTATTGTTGGCCCTAACGGTAGCGGTAAAAGTAATATCGCTGATGCTTTACGGTGGATCTTAGGTGAGCAGCGGATTAAGCATTTACGAGGCACCAAATTAGAAGATGTTATCTTTGCCGGTAGCCAAGGGTGTAAACCGCTGGGCATGGCCGAGGTTACCATGTATCTGGATA
>DHRX01000020.1:0-315 GCA_002408345.1 Firmicutes bacterium UBA5301
CTTAACCGGGTAATAGAGGAAATCCTTTATCCCGCAATGGAAGATTTTGCTTTAGATATAATTATTGGAAAAGGGCCTAGCGCCCGGTCGGTTCGGTTGGATCTGCATCCTTTTACCCTGGTCGGAGCGACTACCCGAGTAGGGAACCTCTCTTCACCTTTGCGTGACCGATTTGGGATTATCAGTCGGTTGGATTTCTACTCTGAAGAAGATCTATGTTTGATTATCCAGCGTTCAGCAGGGATCTTAAAAATACCGATGGAATATGCCGGAGCCTTAGAGATAGCCGCTCGTTCTCGGGGGATTCCCCGGATT
>DHRX01000020.1:418-5750 GCA_002408345.1 Firmicutes bacterium UBA5301
CTCGTTCTCGGGGGATTCCTCGGATTGCTAATCGGCTTTTACGACGGGTACGTGATTATGCACAAGTGAAAGCTAAAGGTGTCATTAATCAAGCGGTCGCCGATGAAGCTTTGAATATGATGGAAGTAGATCGCCTTGGGCTTGATGAGAATGATCGGAGGCTGTTAACANNGTTGATACCTTAGCCGCTTCGATTCAAGAGGAGTCTATTACTATCGAAGATGTCTATGAACCTTACTTAATGCAATTAGGCTATATCCAGCGGACACCACGTGGTCGGGTTGTAACTCGAAAAGCTTATCAGTATCTGGGATTACCTGAACCCCATGAAGACGGACAGAACAGTTTATTTTAATGGGAGCTACAAAAATGACGAAAATATTGCTGCATACCTGTTGTGGGCCATGTACAATCTACCCGCTCCAAGCCTTGCGGGAAGAAGGTTTTACGGTCCACGGCTTTTTTTTCAATCCGAATATCCATCCCTACCGCGAGTATTTACGGCGGAAAGATACGCTATTACAGTACGCAGAAGCCCAGGATTTTCCCCTGGATGTGAGTAGCGATTACCCGTTTCAAGAGTTTTTGCGGACTGTAGCAGGACAAGAGGATCAACGGTGTGCTGCTTGTTATACTATGCGGCTACAAAAAACAGCTCAGCACGCTAAAAGACAGGGCTATAGCGCTTTTACTAGCACTTTACTGGTGAGCCCTTTTCAAAAACATGAATTAATTAAAACAATCGGTGAGGAGGTCGCTGGCCTGGAGCAGATTCCTTTCTTGTACCGTGACTTTCGTCCAGGGTATAAATCAGCGGTCGGTCGGGCCAAGCAATTACAATTGTATCGACAGCCTTATTGTGGCTGTATCTATAGCGAATATGACCGGTATCAGGATAGCCGCTAATAGGAGGATAGGGTGTCATTATATACAGTTTCTGGCATAATTATTAGGCGGTATCCTCTGGGAGAAGCCGATACCATTGTGCATATACTATCTAAAGAGAGAGGCAAAGTTGAAGCGGTGGCCAAAGGGGCCAGACGGATCCGGAGTAGGCTCTTAGCGGTAACACAGCCGTTTATATTAGGGGAGTACCTACTGTTTGCAGGCAGGTCTCTGGAACGGATTAATCAAGGGGAGATTGAGTGCGCTTACCGTCGCTTACGGGAAGATCTTAACCTTTTTGCTCTCTGTACTTTTTGTTGTGAATTGGTGGACAAAGTGGTTCAGGTTGGGGAGCCGGCACCTAAAGTCTTTTATTTAACCAAAGGACTTTTAGACTATCTACATTCTGATCAGCCGGAACGCCTGCATTTGGAGAATGCTTTGACCTACTATCTAATTAAACTTTTAGATGCATTAGGATATCAGGTCGATTTTAGCAGCTGTTTATTGTGTGGGGCTAAGACAGGATTGACCGCCTTTAGTGTAGTCGAAGGGGGACCTCTGTGTAGTAGTTGTAGCAGCAATGATTTGAACAGTCTGCGATTTCAACCAGCAGTATTTTGTTCTTTGGATAAATTATCTAGTTTAGGCTGGGCCAAACTGGGAATCATTAAATTGGGACCGTATCAAAGCGAGATCGAAAAATTACTAGAAACTTTTTACCACTACCATTTGGAAGTGGAGACAAGGTCAGCAGCATTCTGGAAATCAATAAGGAGTTGAGTATTATGGCGCGGGAGTTTACAGAATTAGAAAAAATAGATATATTGCGGGAACGCTCTGGGTTAAGTTATGCTGAGGCTAAATTAGTTTTAGATGAGGCGGGTGGCGATTTAGTTACGGCACTGATTAATCTAGAAAAACAAGGGGCTTCTCACCGGGAGAGTTTTCAAGCTAAAGGCTTTGAATTAGTAGAGAAAGTTAAAGATCTTATTCGTCAGGGAAATGTCACTAAGATCCGGGTAAAAACTAAAGAGGATGTAATTATTGATTTACCGATTACTGCCGGGGTAGTTGGGGTAGTATTAGCCCCTTACCTAGCTTTATTAGGGGCTGTAGCAGCTTTGGCTACTAACTGTACCATTGAGATCGAGCGGAAGCCAACTGGTCGGGTCGACATTATCGATGCCGATCAAGCTGAGTAGATTTTGGTATAATCGTAAATTGCGCCCTTAAGGGCGTTTTCTTTTTTCTTGTTTTTATGAAGGGATAAATTATCCAAATAAAGAATTTACCTCTGTTGGGTTTATAGCCAGTACTTACTATTAACCGGGGGGTTTAGCAAATATGACGGGGAATAAGATGGTCTATTTCTTCGGGCAGGGAGAAGCGGACGGAGACGCCCAAATGCGCAATTTGCTAGGTGGGAAAGGTGCTAACCTAGCAGAAATGACTAATTTGGGGATACCGGTTCCGCCGGGATTTACTATTACTACAGAAGTATGTATTTCTTACCAGAACAATAATCAATGGCCCAATGGGCTAGAAGATGAGATTCGCCAGAACATGGCCAAATTAGAAGCGGCTATGAACCAACAGTTCGGTTCAACAACTAATCCGCTATTAGTTTCGGTACGTTCAGGTGCTAGGGTTTCAATGCCAGGGATGATGGATACTGTCCTTAATTTAGGTTTGAATGAAGCAACAGTTCAAGGCCTAATTGCAAAATCGCAGAATGAGCGTTTTGCGTACGATAGTTACCGTCGATTCATCCAAATGTATTCTGATGTGGTTTTAGAGATTAGTCATGACAAATTTGAAAATTTGCTATCGGCTAAGAAGGAAGCACGGGGAGTAACTCAGGATACAGAACTAAGCGCAGTTGATCTCCAAGAGCTGGTAGCTGAGTATAAAACTTTGGTTAGAACTGAACTCGGCCATGATTTCCCAGAGGATCCTTGGGAACAACTACGGGGAGCTATTAATGCTGTCTTTGGCTCTTGGAATAATCCTCGAGCTGTCAAATACCGTGCTCTGAATCATATCCCAGGTGACTGGGGTACGGCGGTTAACGTTCAGGCTATGGTCTTTGGTAACTTAGGTGAAACTTCAGGTACCGGCGTGGCGTTCACTCGCGATCCGGCTACCGGTGAAAAACGGTTTTTTGGTGAGTATTTAATGAATGCTCAAGGTGAAGACGTGGTAGCTGGGATTCGGACGCCGCAGCCCATTAAAACTTTAAATGAAACAATGCCTAAGGTTTATCAGCAACTAGAGCAGATCTACCAGACCTTAGAGAATCATTACCGGGATATGCAGGATTTAGAGTTTACCATTCAGGAAGGTAAATTATATTTATTGCAGACTCGTAATGGTAAACGGACCGCTCAAGCTGCAGTTCGGATTGCGGTGGAAATGGTTCAGGAGGATCTTATTACCGAGGAAGAAGCGATTCTTCGAGTTTCCCCGGACCAATTGGATCAGCTTTTGCACCCAATGATTGATCCCAAGGCCAAGGTTAAATCGGTAGCCAAAGGTTTGCCGGCTTCACCAGGAGCAGCGGTGGGTAAGGTCGTTTTTAGCGCGGAAGATGCTGAGCACTGGGTGGCTAACGGTGAAAAAGTTATTTTGGTACGTACGGAGACTTCTCCAGAAGATATTGGTGGAATGCATGCAGCCGAGGGAATTCTAACTTCTCGGGGTGGAATGACTTCTCATGCAGCGGTAGTTGCTCGTGGCATGGGTAAATGTTGTGTAGCTGGTTGTTCAGCGGTAAAAGTCGATTTGGCCGAGAAATGCTTTTATGTCGGCGACCAAGTAGTTCGAGAAGGTACCTGGTTGACTTTGAACGGTAGTTCCGGTGAAGTTATTATCGGGCAAGTACCGTTGATTCAACCTGAATTAAGCGGTGACTTTGGCTTACTAATGGAGTGGGCCGATAAATACCGTCGTTTAGGGGTCTGGGCTAACGCGGATACTCCAGTTGACGCAGCTACAGCTCTAAAATTTGGTGCAGAAGGAATTGGTTTGGTCCGGACTGAACATATGTTCTTTGCTGAAGACCGGATTCGGGCTGTCCGGGAGATGATCTTGGCTGAAGATAGTGAAGCCAGGGCCAAGGCTTTACAGAAAATTGAACCGATGCAGAAAGGTGACTTTAAAGATATTTTCCGGGTTATGCAGGGTCTTCCTGTTACAGTCAGGCTTTTGGATCCACCGCTTCACGAATTTTTACCTAATGAGCCGGCAATTGTTGCTGAACTAGCTAAGATATTAGGAAAATCGGAAGCAGAGATTAAGCGGAAAGTTGAATCTTTACGAGAACTGAACCCTATGTTAGGGCATCGGGGTTGCCGAGTTGGTATTACCTATCCAGAAATTACCGAGATGCAAGCTCGGGCAATTCTTGGAGCAGCAGCAGAGCTGCAGAAAGAAGAAAATCTTAAGGTTCAACCGGAAATTATGATCCCTTTGACCGGCACCAGCGCCGAATTTATAGTAGTCCGTGAGGTTATTGACCAAGTGGCCAAAGAAGTGGAAGCCAAGTTTGGTCTAGCTCTTTCTTATACTGTTGGTACGATGATTGAAGTTCCTCGGGCAGCTTTAATTGCTGATGAGATTGCAGAAAGGGCTGATTTCTTTTCCTTTGGTACCAATGACTTAACGCAAATGACCCTCGGTTATTCCCGTGATGATATCGGTTCTTTTTTACCCTATTATCTTGAAAAGGGTATTTGGGATGATGATCCCTTCCGGTCTATTGACCAAGTTGGTGTGGGTGAGTTAGTTAAGATCGGTGTTGAGCGGGGGCACAAGGCGAAACCCCATTTGAAAATGGGAGTTTGCGGCGAACATGCTGGTGATCCAGCTAGCATTATCTTCTTTAATAAGGTTGGGTTAAACTACGTCTCTTGTTCACCTTACAGGGTTCCGGTAGCTCGGTTAGCAGCAGCACACGCTGCAATCAAGTCTAAGCACTAAAGGAATTCTGGAAGTAAATAGGTAATGATGAAGAGAAGGGGCCCAGAAGGGCCCCTCCTTTAACACAAAGGGGGATTTAACTTGTTCTGGCAGACATTTCTTAGTACTTTTGGTTTAGTCTTTTTAGCCGAATTAGGGGATAAGACCCAGTTAGCGACTATGCTTCTAGTCGCCCAGGAAAAATCACCGGCAGCGGTTTTTGCAGGTTCAGCTAGTGCTTTGGTTTTATCCTCCTTTATTGGTGTTGTCGCAGGACTAGCTATTACTAAAGTCGTTCCTACCAGTTTCATCCAGACCGGTGCAGCCATTGCTTTTATCACCATTGGAGCATTGATGCTGGTTGGAAAAATTTAATTAATAGGTGGTTTCAATGGAGGAAAGATATTGGTTGAGTAGCTGCCAGGAGGAATGGGAAGTAGAGTTTTTATCCCCGTATGCAGCTAAAAGTGCTCAGAGTCAGGGCCGC
>DHRX01000020.1:5803-7030 GCA_002408345.1 Firmicutes bacterium UBA5301
TTGGTTGAGTAGCTGCCAGGAGGAATGGGAAGTAGAGTTTTTATCCCCGTATGCAGCTAAAAGTGCTCAGAGTCAGGGCCGCGAGTATCCGGAACCCGAATGTCAATTTCGTACTAAGTTTCAAAGGGATCGGGATCGGATTATTCATTCCAAAGCTTTCCGCCGCATGAAGCATAAGACCCAGGTTTTTATTGCTCCCGAAGGGGACCACTATCGGACTAGGTTGACCCATACTTTAGAAGTAGCTCAAATATCACGGACTATTGCTCGTGCTTTACGCTTGAACGAAGATTTGACTGAGGCTATCGCTTTAGGACATGATTTAGGTCATACCCCCTTTGGTCATGCGGGAGAAGAGGCTTTAAATGAAGTTACACCGTTTCCGTTTGCCCATAATCAGCAAAGCTTAAGGGTTGTTGAGGTCTTAGAGCAAAAAAAAGCTGATTACCCCGGACTCAATCTAACTTTTGAAGTTAGAAACGGTATTTTGACACATACAGGGGGAGAACAACCGGCGACGTTAGAAGGGCAAGTTGTGCGCTTCGCTGACCGGATCGCCTACATTAATCACGATATTGATGATGCTATTCGGGCTGGTGTTATTAAGGAGATGGATTTGCCTGCTGATGCGGTAACTATCCTAGGTAATACTTCAAGTCAACGGATTGATGCTCTGGTTAAGGATATTATTCTCCAGAGTTATGGGCAAAACAAGGTTGTTCAGAGTGCTGCTGTTAGTGAAGCCATGCTAGAATTGCGCAAATTCCTTTTTGCGACAGTTTATGTTGGTTCCCAGCCCAAAATGGAAGAAAGCAAAGCCAAGAACGTAGTTCGTATGTTATTTGACTATTATTCAAACCGGCCGGAGGTGCTGTGTCAAGAGTATGGCTGTAACAAGGTGATTACCACAGTAGAGGCGCCACGGCTAGTTGCCGATTATATTGCTGGGATGACCGATCGGTTCGCAACTACTAAATTTATGGAGCACTTTATCCCTCAAAAGTGGCACCAGTATTAAGAAAGGAGTTTAACCTACCTTGTCGAAATCTCTGTATACTGGTTTGCAGGGGGTAGTAAGGTGCGTTTTTCTGATGAGTTTATCCAGAGAGTGCGGGATGGCTCAGATTTAGTTGGAATAGTAGGGGAATACGTTCAGTTAAAAAGAAGAGGTCGAAATTTTATTGGGCTCTGCCCGTTTCATAACGAAAAGACCCCTTCTTTTAATGT
>DHRX01000139.1:0-378 GCA_002408345.1 Firmicutes bacterium UBA5301
GTGCGGGCTGCTAAGCTTGTTGGTAACAGTTTAGAGGCAAAGGTTACCTTATTTACAAAGGATGCAGACCTTTATGCTTTCCTCCAAGACTACGCCGCCGATTTGGATATGATCTTCATTGTTTCCCAGGCTGAGTTGGCACCTCTTGGAGCTAGCCCGGCGGTAGAGACTTTTATTGCTGACCAGTTAGATTTGGTTGTGGAGGTAAATCCAGCTAGCGGTAAAAAATGTGCACGCTGTTGGGTCTACTCAGAAGAGGTTGGACATCAAAAGGAGCTTGACGTCTGTTCCCGCTGTGCCCAGGTACTAAGGGAACTAAATGAATAAGGAGCAAAATGGGTAGGCTATAGGTTGTACCTGGAGGTTAATTCCCATGGA
>DHRX01000139.1:614-3338 GCA_002408345.1 Firmicutes bacterium UBA5301
ACGGATGCTAATGGTTAACTTTTCTAGTGGTATAGCCAGAGGCTTTGGTTTTGCGGTCGGTTTTAGTTTGATTGCTGCGCTAGTTTTGTATTTTCTAGGTTATTTAGCACGGTTGAATCTCCCAATAATTGGTACTTTCGTTGCTGAATTAGTTCAGTTAGTCCAGGGGCAGCTAGAGAGCTACAGGTGATTTTTATCGAGGAGGTCACGTCTTTGCTTACTCAGCAGCAGATTGCTCATTTTAAAGCGGCTTTACTCAGGGAAGAAGAACGGATTTCCGGCCAAGTAGATACTTTAAGCTCAGCTTTAAGTGAAAATAGCCTGACAGAATCTGTCGGAGAGCTTTCGGCTTATGACAACCATACCTCTGATCTTGGTAGCGAAACTTTTGAGCGTGAAAAAGACCTGGGGTTAATTGATAATCTACAGATTTTGCACCAGCAGATTGAGGAGGCCTTAGCTAAAATAGAAGCTGGCACATATGGAATCTGCTTAGTTTGTGGCAGAGATATCCCCAGAGAACGCTTAGAGGTGGTTCCGTACGCCAGTACGTGCGTAGAACATGCTGATGATGAGTTTACCCGTACTAGTGAACACCGCCCTATTGAAGAGGAAATACTGTCTCCGCCTTTTGCTCGGACTTTTTGGGATATTGGCGAGGATATGTGGCAAGCAGTAGCTCGGTATGGGACTGCTAATTCCCCTCAAGATATCCCTGATGCTATTGGTTACGATGAAACCTATATTAACGCTGACGAAGATATCGGTATTGTCGAGGGGACTGATGCCATCATTGATACCGCTGAAGAACCAGCCCGTAATTTGGAACGGAAACCCCATAAACAGCGGTTCCACGGTGGACGTAGTTAGGGTTGTGCTTTGGGACAATCGATGCTAAAATGATGGTACAAACTGTTAAGGATGGGGAATTTGATCCGGTATTGGCTTATTGTTGTCTTACTCCTAGCCGATCAGGCCTTAAAAACGTATATCCGAACTTATTTAATCCCCGGCTGGTCTATTGTGGTGATCCCCGGGGTTCTTAACTTAACCTACCTCCGTAATTCTGGTGCTGCCTTTGGGCTTCTCTCTCGAAAAACCGAATTTTTAGTGGTCGTGACTATACTGGCAATTAGTACTATTATCTATGTTTATCCTCAGCTACCAAAAAACAAAAAAATGTTGCGAACCGGCTTGAGTTTGGGTTTGGCTGGTGCTTTAGGTAATTTGATTGATCGTGTTAGATTTGGCTATGTCATTGATATGTTTGATTTAAGCTTCTGGCCAGGCATTTTTAACCTTGCTGACTTAGCTATTGTAGTCGGCGTTATTTTAATCATTATCGATTTATTAGTTGTGGTGGAGCAGGAGGCGGAGCGGTGAAACCAATTTTATTTGAGCTTGGCAATATCGTGGTTTATAGTTACGGCACCATGTTAGCGCTAGCCTTTGTGGCCGGCTATTTCTTAATTCTGCGAAAGAGTAAAGAATTAGGTTTAGCACCAGAACGGTTAGCTGATTTTGCTATCTTACTAGCTGTAGCTGCCATCGTCGGAGCTAGGCTGATGTATGTCGCTATTGGCTGGGAGTACTATTCAACGAGACCGCTGGCCATATTTAATCTGCCAGAAGGAGGGTTATCCTTCCACGGTGGTGCAATTGCGGCGATTATTGTTGGGGTTTGGTATATCCGGAGACAGAACCTGCCCTTAGGTCCGGTTGCTGATGGGGTAGCCCCGGCTTTTGCTTTAGGTGTTGCTTTGGCCCGTATCGGTTGTCTACTAAATGGGTGTTGTTATGGTTTGCCAACAGCAGTACCTTGGGCCTTTGACGCTTCTTTTTTACATGATTTACCACGGCACCCTACTCAGCTTTATGAATCACTGGCCATGCTAGTAGTATTTTTTTATCTCTTCAGTCAAGAACAGCACCAGCATTTTTCCGGATATTTGCTGATCCTGTTTACAGTGTTGTATTCTCTAGTTCGGTTTTTGATCGAGTTTTTCCGGGATGTTCCTGCTTTCATGGGACCGTTTTCCATGGCTCAAGTAGCCAGTATAGTTATAGCTTTAGTGGGTATAGCTTGGCTTATTCTTGCTGAGCGCAGACACCGATTGGCTACAGATTTGGCAGGAGTAAGCAAGTGAGGGCTACTCAATCTCGTGAAGTCCGGACATGCGTAGGTCCAGGTTGCGCGGGGATGCGCTTAGATAAGTTTGTGGGTAATCTTCCGGATGTTCCTTCCCGTTCATTTGCGGAAAAGGCTATTAGCAAAGGACTAGTTACCGTTAACGATCAACCAGTTAAACCTAGTTATCGGGTAGCGTCCGGTGATTTAGTTAAGGTGAAAATTTCTCCTCCCCTAGAAATCCAGTTAGTTCCCCAGGATATGCAGTTGGAGACCGTTTATGAGGATAAGGATTTACTGATTATTAATAAACCGAGGGGACTCGTTGTCCATCCGGGGCCAGGCCATCGCCAAGAGACGCTGGTTAATGCCTTGCTTTATCATTGCTCAGATCTGTCAGGTATAGGCGGTGAACTGCGCCCGGGAATTGTCCATCGCTTAGATAAAGATACTACCGGATTGTTGATAGTAGCGAAAAATGATGCTACTCACCTTGCTTTAGCTCAAGCCCTAAAATCCAGGGATATTCACCGGTGGTACTTAGCTTTGACCCATAACCATCCGAAGGCACCAGAAGGGCTAATTGATGCTCCAAT
>DHRX01000047.1:0-15397 GCA_002408345.1 Firmicutes bacterium UBA5301
AGGAGGCGAATTGGTGCCTATTTTGGTTGGAGCTATCAGCATTGGTTTAATCGGGTTAATAGTAGTATGGCAAATTGGTCGTTGGGCTAGAACGGGCTGGTTAGAATATCAGCTATTAGCCGATGAGCATGTAGCCGCTCAAGATAGTTTTGAAGATTATTCAGCTGAATTAATCAGGGAAAACCAGGATTTGCAACAGGAAATAGAGCAATTAACTGTATTATACCAGTTAAGTTCCACGGTGAGTTCGACTACTAATCTGGGTCGGATTTATACAGAGGTTGCTAATGTACTCCAACAAGTTTGTCCTTACGATTGTTTTCTTTTCTTAGAGTTGGACCAGGCGGAAAAAATGTTAGTGGTCAAAGAAATTGCGGGCCTTTTTTCACCTTGGCGTATTGGCGATAAGATCCAATTTAACCATGGCTTAATTGGACGTAATATCGCCTTGGGACAGGCTGCTCTTATCGACAATATTTTTCAGCAGAATCAAGCTAAGGCTACTATAGAGGAAGAATGGTTTAAATCTTTGCTAATAGTCCCTGTATCAGTAGACGGGCAATTATTAGCTAGTATCGTTTTAGCCAGAAGTGCGGAAACTTCTTTTAACCCAGATGAACTGGCTATTGTCCAGAACTTAGGTTGCCAAATAGGTCTGGCTTTACATCGGGCCTGGCTTTATCAAAAATTGCAAGAACTAGCTATTACTGACGGGCTTACAGGTTTATATAACCGCCGATATTTGGAAGAGACTTTACGTAAAGAATTATCTCGGGCCGACCGCTACCAACTGGTTTTAAGCGTAGTTCTCTTAGATGTAGATCATTTTAAACAATATAATGATAATAATGGCCATCAAGCCGGTGATAAGCTGCTACAACGAATTAGTGCGATTCTCAAAGAATCGACACGGGAAATCGATGTAGTAGCCCGCTATGGTGGAGAAGAATTTATTTTAGTTCTGCCTGAAACAACTACTGAAGCTGCCTGGGAAGTAGCTGAGCGAATTAGACAGCGGGTTAACCAGTTAACAGCTTCAGGTATTTCAGACCAGCCTTTAGGTCTGCTTTCTATTAGTGCGGGAATTGCTACTTACCCCACCCACGCTCATGATAGTGAATCTTTGATTAAATACGCCGATACAGGACTTTATCAAGCTAAATTAGCGGGACGCAATCAAATTAGATTAGCCAATCTTGGATAGTTTTCCTTGCAGGCTAACTCTAACCTCGGACCGAAATCTTTAGTGCTTTTGCAGTTGACATCGTAGTATTAATTTTAGTTGATTCGTAGGAAGGATGGAAGCAATCATGATTGAAGGGGAAAAAATTTATTTACAGCTTCTTTCGGAAGAAGATTTACCCCAAATACTAACCTGGAATTTAGATAAAGAGTTAAACCATTATGTAGACAATGCTCTCCCTGCAACCTTGGAAGAGTGTCAAGCCTGGTATCGTACTATGAAAAGTGACCGGTATTCCCAATCCTTTGGTATCTTTTTGCATGCCGACTCTTCTCTAATTGGTGAAATTGAACTTATTAATATTACTTGGCGTAATCGGCATGGGGAGTTACGAGTTAGAATCGGGGAAAAATCATACTGGAATCAGGGTTTAGGAACCGAAAGCATACGACTTTTCCTAGGTTACATCTTTCACCAATTAAAACTAGAACGTATCTATTTACGTGTTTATAGTTCTAACAAGAGAGCCATTCACTGTTACCTCAAATCCGGTTTTAAATTCGAAGGGAAGCTAACCAAAAGCGTACATATGCCGGAAGATAGTGATTCGATTTTACTCATGCGGATTTTGCGTGCTGAGTTTTTGCAGAAAGAAAAGCAGTGGCGCAAAGAATATGATATCAATGTAGGCTAGTCTGCGTGAATAGGGAAGAATCCATCAGCATACCCTATGTTCAGTGACTGATAGTTGTAAAGGGGGCTGCAAATATGGATTATGATACCCATTATCGGGCTTTTCGGCAGTATGCACGCTTGCGGAATCAGTTTAAAGGCAGCCATACTGATATTATCGAAAAAATTATGTTGCGTCGGAGAATGAAAAATTTGGCTGATTTTTGTGTAATTCGTTCAAAGACTGAGAGCAGGAGAAAAATTGAATAACAGCGAAGAAGCACCTCGTGTATTGAATGAGTCGAGGTGAGTAAGGATGTTTTTTCGGATCGTACTAAGTAGCCTCCTCTTAATAGGAGGCCTTTTTATTCCATATTCACCGGTATTAGCAGCTGAATATGGTGATATTCCCCAAACCCATTGGGCTTGGCCTTTTATCGAAAGACTTTCAACTATTGGGGTCTTGCGTCCCTTTACTAGCCAGCAGTTTATGGGAGAAGAACCAGTTACTAGGTATGAATATCTGCAAAGTTTAGCCGCTTTAGTAGATTATATCGACGCTCATTCTGGTAAGATTGTAGCAGAACTAGAAGTGCAGCGGTATGCCATCCAACAAGAAGAGGTTTTTTCTTCTTTAGAATCAAAGGTAATAGCTTTGGAAGCTCAGTACGAGATGCAAAATATGCTCATCCAAAAGTTAGATCAAGAATTAACTAAGGAAAGGTTAACCAATAGTTCAAAACCTGCAGGTTCAAATAGTACTAGTGACTATCAAGTATATGGACAGCGCTTGAGTCAACTAGAACAATCTGTTATTACTTTAGAAAAGGATTTAGAGAAAAAAAACGATCATATTAATCAGCTTTATTTTATTGTAGCCTTACTAGCAGCTACCAGTATTCTCAAGTGATTGAACGGGAGGAACTACCTGGCTGTTGTCGAAGGATTTACCATGTGATACTCGACTATTAGGAGGAGCTAAGATGTTAGAACTGTTCCGGCAGGGCGGAGTAGTAATGTATCCGCTCTTACTTTGTTCTGTAGTTGCTCTCGCTGTAATTATCGAACGAATTTACTATTTTCTCGTTATTCGTGATGACTTTGAAGAAGTGATGGATAAGGTGGAAAGCTCCCTTAAGCAAAACCGGGTACTGGAAGCAATGCAAGTTGCTAGACGGGCTAGAGGACCAGTTGCTTCCGTATTGACTGCGGCTATTGCTCGCCAGGGTGATTCGCGGCAAGTATTGGAGGATTATGTTCGTAAAGCTGGAAACGAGGAGCTGTATAAGCTAGAACGTGGTTTGCCTGTATTAGATGTTATTGTTTCAGTAGCTCCGTTATTGGGTTTGTTAGGAACCATCTTAGGAATTATTGAGAGCTTTAATATTTTAGGCGCTATGCAAGGTGTTGCTGAACCATCGGTAATTAGTATTGGTATTGCTAAGGCGCTATTAACTACGGCGGCTGGTTTAATTATCGCTATTCCTACCGCTATTATGCAGGCTTATTTCAATCGCAAGGTAGATCGGTATATCTTAGAGATGAATAGGCGGTCTATTGATATTATCAACCTATTGGCTAATAACCGGGGTGAAGCCTGATGAATTTTACCCGTAGCACCAGACGGAAGAGTGAAGTTAACATTGTACCTATGCTCGATGTTATCTTTTTCCTCTTGATTTTTTTTATGATTTTCACTACTTTTCGGACGGATTCTTTAGGCTTTAACCTCAATTTACCCAAAGCGGTTACCGGGGATAGCCAAGCTGCCAGCTTACTTACTATTACAGTAGCTAATGATGATTCTATTTTTATTGACAATAGACGAGTTGATGAAGGCCTGGTTCAAAAGGCAGTAGAATCTTATCTCGCTAAACAAGGTCAAGGGGTTGTTTTATTAAAAGCCGATGAATCAGTACGCTACCGGTCCATTGTTAAAGTAATGGATGCTATCCGAGCTGCTGGTGGTTACCGTATTGCTTTAGCAGTAGAAAAAGAGTCCTTATAAATTAGGTGAACTCATGAAACCATTTAATGATAACAATTCAGATCTTATTTGGGCGCTAGGGGTATCTATTCTAATTCACCTAGTTTTAGTTTATATTGTCCCGACTTTTAACCCGGGGTTACTTTCAGGTGACCCTGCTGTAAGCGCTGGTGGTTATATAGAGGTAGCTTATATTCGTGAGTTACCCGGACCAGGGTCTGGGTCAGGACAAACTATGCGGGCGGTTCAACCGGCTAATTCTGAAGCTACTGCGGATACGCAAAAACCAGCGGTTACAGTAGAACCTGAGCCAAAGCCAGAGCCGAAACCTGAGCCGAAGCCAGAGCCGAAACCAGAGCCGAAACCAGAGCCGAAACCAGAGCCGAAGCCAGAACCAAAACCTGAGCCAAAGTTAGAACCAAAAGATGAGGGGTTATTGGCTAGCGAGGCTAGTCCTGAAGAGATTGTTTTGCCAGAAAAGGAAACTGAACCTGAACCTGCTTCCCCATCAGCATCAGCTCAAGAAGATGAAAATTCTAAAATGCCTGAGGAAGAGAAGCCAGCCAGTGATCCGGGTAGTGGTTTAGAAGGTAGTCCCGGTCCCGCCGTTCCTCACGGAAGTTCTTTTGTTGTAAAGGGACCTGCTCCGTTGCTACCAAAAAACGTTAGTAATACTGGGTTTGCAGGACAAGTGGACCTAGTTGTCCGGATTAGTTCTATTGGGCAAGTAGAAGATGTCTTAGTTGAAACCTCTTCAGGTAATGCTGAATTGGATGCTTATGCAATACAGTATGTGACTCGAATGTGGCAGTTTCGTTCTGCTGATTCGGGCTATCTAATTTATCTTAGCTTTAAGTATGAGCAAAATCAGACAACTGCTCAAGTGATTTATAGGGATTTGGAACTGCTCCAAATCTAAGGAGGGCAGCAGATGCGTAGACCTGTGTTTGGTATGATAGTAGTGGTAGTTATCATTAGTTTGACAGGACCACTGATTGGACAGACCCAAGATCTGATTGGACAGACTCAGGATGAGATTGTTCCGATGGTAGAGGACCAGACTATCCCTGAAGATGTTATTGATACAGGTTTAGTTACTCTAAGTAACGAGTATATTCGGATAATAGTTAATGGTGAGGACGAGAATACAGGTCGGTATGCTTTGGAGACGACAGAGGGGGACCCTAACCGGGTTTCTGACGACGGGCAACCCCTGATTTATGGACGTCCAAAACCTTGGACTAGCTATACGTCTCTTCGAATTGACGGTGAGGATTATGTTTTTGGTGGTCCAACAACCAAACGTTCTGGGCTAAAAGGAAAATATGGAACAGTTATTATGCCACCATCTGTCCAAGGGGATGGAATTGATACCATTACTCAGTTTGGACCGATTGAGGTTCTGCAACGGTTAGAATTCGCGGTAAGCTCAACTACTGGCTACCAAGATACAGCTCGTATTATCTACCAAGTTACCAATACAGATACTGTGCCACATCAGGTTGGAGTGAGAATAATGTTAGACACTCTGCTTGGTGCGAATGATGGTGCTCCTTTTCGCTTCGGTGAACTAGCCATTTTAGGTGATGCCAGGTATGAAGGGGAAGCCCTGCCCGAATTTTGGCAGGCTTTTGATTCTCTTAGTGATCCGCGGGTAATTGCTCAAGGAACTTTAATCGGCCCTGATGTTACTCGGCCTGATCGTATTATCTTTTCAAATTGGGGAAATTTTGCTGATGGTCTTTGGGAGGTTGACTTTCAACTTGGCCGTGAGTTTCTACGGGCAGGCGAGTTTGAATTAGATAGTGCAGTAGGACTTTATTGGGATCCTAAAGCGCTACAACCTGGAGAAACCCGCCTATTTGTTACCGCGTATGGTATGGGCGGATTGAGTATTAATCCAGGGGAGCTTAGCTTAGGGGTAACCGCTCCAGCAACAGTTTCTTTAGGTGTTGATGGTCGGGTAAAAATACCGGTTATCGCTTATGTGGAAAATACCGGTAGCGGTATTGGCCGTGATTTATCTGTTTCACTGCGTTTACCCAGTGGTATGGCTTTTGCTGCTGAATCGTATCCAACTCGAAATATTGGTTTCCTTCGTCCCAGTCGGAGCGCTCAAGTTTCCTGGGATATAATTGCTGATCAACGTTTAGCCGGGAAAACTGTTAGTTTGCGGGTTGAAGTTACTGGACCAGATATTGAAACAGTAGCTGTTGAACGTCGCTTACGTATTCTAGGACCACCTGAATTACGGTTTAAGTTAACTGCGGAACCGAGTCCTGTCTCTGATTATTATTTAATAAAGGGGACTGTTCAGAATTTTGGGCAGTCTAGCGCATATAACGTTGAGTCGGCACTAAAAATACCAGATGGATGGGTTGCTGCTCCTAAAGAAAAGCTCAATCGCTTTTTAGGAGAACTAGAAGCATACCCTTCAGAAAAAGGGATAGTCAGTTGGCAATGGCAGATTAAACCAACTGGTATTAAGCCGATACCACGGATAACGGCGACGTTAACAGGGACTAACACAGTTCCATTTCTAGGAGAAACTCAACATCTAGGAATAACCGGCCCTGATCCACGGATAATTTTAACGCCAGAACTTTCCGAATACCAAGTTAATCAATTAGTAACCTTTAAGATCGCGGCTCCAGATATTCAAGGTTTTAACGGAATAAGGTTAGTGTTAAAGTATGATCCGGAACTATTGGTTTACTTAGATCATAGTCGAGGAAAAGTCTGGATTGATGCCGCAGGTAATCTGCTAAACTATAAGGTCAGTACCGATACATCCACAGGACAGATTACTATAGAAGGATATCATCCCCAATTGGGAGGGGTGTTTACTGATGCTGGTGAATTAGGTTATTTACGTTTTCTAGCTATTCAGTCAGGTGAAACTCGGTTGGATTTACTGGAACCACCAACGGTATTTAGTTCGGTTGCCGATCAGAAAATTAATGTGGTTGTAGAACCAATAATTATTAGTGATTGAAGGGAGCTTAGGCTAAAATGAAAAAAACAATGATCCTATTGCTCTGTGTAGCCTTAATATCGACTAGTCTTATTCCGGTGTTAGCAGCTCCACTGCAGATTAGTGATGTACCGCCAGGACATTGGGCCTATTCAGCAATAACTAAATTATTAGATAAGGGGTATCTCTCGTTATACCAAGATAAAACTTTTCGTGGCGACAATTCAGTAGACCGCTATACCTTTGCTGTAGTTATAGCTCGTTTACTTTCAGAGATGAGTGTAATTAGCACAGCAACTCCGGTCCAAAGTACTGCAGGAACAGTTAAGAGTGAGGATATGCAGATACTCCGCCAATTAACCACCGAATTTCGAGATGAGTTAGTTCAATTGGCTACTGTTGACGAGACTATTCGTGCCGATTTAAATACGGCAGCCAAAGAGCTGACTGTGTTACGTGAAGATTTAGATCGGGTACTGGTACAAGTATATCAGAACCAGCAAGCGACTAAAAACTTAGAGGCAAACATTCAAGTGCTAGAAAATTCGACCCAACAAAATGCCCAGAGTATAGAGGTAGCCTCTAGCCAAATTGATCAGCTAAATAATGACGTAAGAGCTTTAGACGAAGGCCTTAAATCTTTAGAACGAAAGATTAATGAGGATGTTCTAACTCGAGCTTCTGGTGCCTATGTGCAGCAACAAAATTTGGAAAAAGAAGTGCAAAGACTTTCTCAGGAATTTGAGAGTTACCGTCGCAATACTGAAGCCGAGTTAAAGGAGCAACGGAATAAAAACTTGATTTTAACTATTGTCGCTGCAGTTGGTTTGGTAGCAGGTCTCAGTAAATAAGCTGAATTAGTCTTAATCAAAGGAAGGTAACTATGCTCAAAACAGATGACCGTAGCTACTTTATTACTACTATGGGCTGTCAGATGAATGACCATGATTCTGAGCGTATTGCTGGATTGTTAGAAGCTGCTGGCTATACTGCCGCCGAATCTATAGAGACAGCTAGTTTGGTTCTCTTTAATACCTGTTGTGTTCGGGAGAACCCCGAAAATAAATTTTACGGTCGTTTAGGTGAGGTTAAACATCTCAAGGAGAAAAAGCCCAACTTGATTGTTGGCGTTTGTGGTTGTATGGTTCAACAGGATGTGGAGCGGGAGCGATTGGAAAAATCCTATCCCCTAGTTGATTTGATTTTTGGCACCCATAATTTGCACCGGCTTCCAGAACTTTTGGAACTGGTCGAAACTGGACAACGGGTAATTGAGGTTTGGGACGAAGCTAGAGAAACAGTAGAAGGAACTCCTGCTCAAAGAACCGATGCTTTACGGGCATGGGTTAATGTTACCTTTGGTTGTGATAACTACTGTTCCTACTGTATCGTTCCCTATGTGCGTGGTCGTTGTCGTAGCAGGGAACCCCAAGCGATTTTAGATGAAATTACCGGTTTAGTTAAACACGGTTACCGCGAAGTCACCCTTTTGGGCCAGAATGTTAATGCGTATGGCAAAGATTTAAAACCGGCTCAGGATTTTGCCGACTTATTGACGGCGGTTAATGCTATTGACGGGTTATGGCGAATTCGTTTTATGACTTCACACCCTCGGGATGTTAACCCTAAGATGATTCAGACCTTACGAAATTTGGATAAGGTCTGTGAGCACTTACATCTTCCTCTACAGTCCGGTAGTAGTCAGATATTAGCCCGGATGAATCGAGGCTACAGCAAGAACCAGTATTTAGAGCTGGTAGCTGCCATTAGGGAGGCTATTCCTGGTATTGCTCTGACAACAGATATTATTGTTGGTTTCCCTGGAGAAAGTGATGCCGATTTTGCAGAAACTTTGGAAGTTGTCCAGAAGGTTCGTTTTGATTCGGCTTTTACTTTTGTTTATTCCCCTCGGGTAGGTACCCCAGCGGCTAAAATGGGGGAGCAAATTCCTGAAGAAGTTAAGCGAGAACGGATTATGGCTTTAGTTGAATTACAAAAACAGATTAGTACAGAGGTTAATGCTACTTATTTAAATAAAGTTGTTGAGGTTTTAGTGGAGGGGATCTCTAAGAATAACCCGGCGGTATTAGCTTCTCGTACTAGAACCCATAAATTAGTTCATGTTCAGGGCCCCCAGGAGTTAGTCGGTAAATTAATTAAGGTAAAAATTAAAGAAGCGACTCCATGGACATTGTCGGGAGAACTGATTTGAGAGGTTAGGACTGTTTATGAATTCGAAATTGACGCCAATGATGGCTCAATATAGCACGATTAAGAAGGAGTATTCTGACTGTATACTCCTTTTTCGTCTTGGCGATTTTTACGAAATGTTTGGCGATGATGCTAAGATAGCGTCTAAACTTTTGGAAATTACCTTAACCGCTCGGGATCAAGGGCGAGCCGGTAAAATCCCAATGTGTGGCGTTCCACACCATGCCGCAGATGGTTATATAGCTAAGTTAGTAGCTAATGGGTTAAAGGTGGCTATCTGTGAACAGGTTGAGGATCCTAAAGAAGCTAAAGGTGTGGTTAAGCGAGAAGTTGTTAGGGTAATTAGCCCTGGTACTATTATCGATAGCAATCTTTTGGCAGAGAGGGCCAATAATTATTTAGTCGCTCTTTACCAGCAGAAACAAACTTGGGGTTTATCTTATCTAGATGTCTCTACAGGAGAGTTTGCGGTCACCCAAGTTCAAGGGGAACAGGCTTTACGTCAAATTAGTGAAGAACTGTTTCGTCTCCAACCGGCAGAACTTATTTATCCGGAGGTGGAGGAGGGGGAAGCTGCTGCTGAATTAGCCGCGGTACAGAATGAGGCTGCTTCGACAGTTAAAAGTCCAGCCTATACCCCATACCGGCCTTATGCTTTTAGTTTGAACAAAGCTACTGAAGTATTGAAGAACCACTTTAATGTCAGTTCTTTAGAAGGGTATGGCTGCGCTCATTTGCCGATTGGAATTTCTGCGGCAGGAGCTTTGTTGAGTTATGTAGAGGAGACTCAGAAGAGAACGTTAGACCATATTAACAAACTAAACACGTATAGTCTCGAGCATTTTATGCCTTTAGATCCTTCGACACGGCGCAACTTGGAATTAGTAGAGACTATTCGTGGTGGTAAACGGCAAGGCACTTTACTCTGGGTACTAGATAAGACAGAGACAGCTATGGGAGGGCGGACCCTACGGCAATGGTTAGAATCGCCCTTAGTTGATCCAACCGCAATTAACTATCGTTTAGATGGGGTAGTAGAACTGTATAGCGATTCGATTCGCTTAGATCAAATCCGCCAATCTTTAAATGGGGTCTATGATTTAGAACGGCTAATCAGTCGGGTTTCTTATGGTGTAGTTAATGCTAGAGAGCTACTGGCCTTGGCCATGTCTTGCGCTAAAATACCTGAAGTTAAGGTCCACTTGGTTGATTGTAGTAGTCGCCTGCTTAGTCAGTTACAAGATGAATTAGATCCGTTAACCGATTTGACCCAGCTAATTACTACCAGCATTGTTGATGATCCACCGATTAGCCTACGGGAAGGTGGCATAATCAAACCCGGCTATAGCTCTGAATTAGATGAATTACGGCAGAAAGCCCACCAGGGTAAACAGTGGATCTCTTCGCTACAACAACGGGAGAGAGAGCGGACAGGCATCAAGAGTTTAAAGGTAGGGTTTAACAAGGTTTTTGGCTACTATATTGAAGTGACGAAAAGTAACCTTGATGCGGTACCCCAAGATTACCTGCGGAAACAGACTTTAGTTAATGCGGAACGTTTCATTATCCCGGAATTAAAAGAGTGGGAAGCAGCAGTATTAGGGGCAGAAGAACGAATTCAAGAATTGGAATACCGACTTTTTGTCCAAATCCGCAATCAAGTTAATGCTCAGGTAGCCAGGGTGCAGCAGACGGCTCGGGCAATTGGAACTTTAGATGCGCTAGCTTCCTTAGCTTTGGTAGCCCGAAATAATGGATATGTGCGACCAGAGGTAACTGAAGATTTTGCCCTATCAATACAGAATGGACGGCACCCTGTAGTTGAGGTTTTGGAACCAACAGGTAGCTTTGTTCCTAACGACTGCCAGATAGATGGCGATAATTATTTACTATTGTTAACTGGTCCGAATATGGCTGGAAAATCCACATATTTACGGCAGGTAGCGTTAATTACCTTGATGGCCCAAATTGGTTCTTTTGTTCCGGCAGAGGCAGCTAAGATTGGTGTTGTTGACCGAATCTTTACCCGGGTCGGTGCTGCTGATGATTTGGCTACTGGGCAAAGTACCTTTATGGTAGAAATGAATGAAGTAGCTAATATCTTAAATCATGCGACCCATAGAAGCCTCATTATTTTAGACGAGGTAGGGCGGGGTACTAGTACATTTGATGGGTTAAGTATTGCCTGGGCTATTAGTGAATATCTTTTAGATCCAGAAGGTATTGGGGCTAAAACTTTATTTGCTACCCACTATCATGAGTTGACTCAGTTAGCCCAGACCAATCAGGGGATAGTTAACCTATCCGTTGCGGTCCGGCGGGAACGAGGTAAGGTCGTTTTTCTCCGAAAGATTGTTCCAGGAGCCGCTGATAAAAGTTACGGCATTGAAGTGGCGAAGTTAGCCGGTTTACCTGAACCGGTGATCCACCGGGCCCAGCAAATTTTGACTAAGTTAGAGTCGACAGGAACTAGTGGACAACCTTTAGCCCACTTACTAGGTGGTATCGCTAAAGATCAGCTTACCTTATTTGTTCCTGTATCTGAGCCTGACCCAATCCGCCAAGAATTGGCTCAACTAAAGCTGGATGAGATGACCCCTAAAGAGGCTTTAGCCAAGCTTTATCAATGGAAAGAGTCAGGTGAGTATGATGAGTAAAATTCAGATATTGCCTGACCATCTAGTAAACCTTATTGCTGCAGGCGAGGTAATTGAGGGACCGGCTTCAGTAGTTAAAGAGTTAGTAGAAAACTCTTTAGATGCTGGTGCATCTCGGATTAGCATCGAAACTCTGAATGGTGGTAGGGATCTAGTCCAAGTTAATGATGATGGGTCAGGGATCGCTGCTGCTGATTTAGCGACAGCAGTTAAACGCCATGCTACTAGTAAACTTCATTCGTCGGAACAGCTGTGGGCTATAAATACCCTAGGTTTTCGTGGTGAAGCTTTAGCCAGTATTTGTGAGGTGGCTAAAGTTGAATTAGCCAGTAAAACAGCTGAAGCTGCAACTGGCTTTGCTCTTAAAGTTCAGGGTGGAGTTCAGGTTTCTTTAGAACCGCTGGGGATGCCGGTAGGAACTACAGTAATGGTAGAAGAGCTTTTTTACAATACCCCGGCTCGGGCTAAGTACCTCAAAAAGCAGACCGGTGAAAATCGAAAAATCATTAAAATAGTTCAGGAATTGGCTTTAGCTAACCCAGCAGTTATGTTTACACTAACTGTCGAGGGTCAGGTTAGATTAAATACCCCTGGGGATGGTGCTTATCTTAGCACAGCATCTGCTATCTACGGAACCAGGTACATAAGCGGTTTGACCGAAATTAAAACAGCTCATGTTGAAGGCTGGATCGGTAAAGTTGGTCATTATGCTAGTAATCGTAATGATCAGGTCTTTGCTGTTAATGGTCGTGTTTTCCGGAACCAGCCCTTTACTTTCTGTGTTGAAAACGCCTATAAAGGGTCACTGCCTGTACGTCGATTTCCCACTTTTTTATTGAATATACTGGTAGAACCGGGAACAGTAGATGTTAATGTTCATCCGGCTAAACAGGAAGTTAAATTTCAATATGAGGAACAGATTCGTGGTTTACTCTACCGAACGGTAAAAGAAGCTTTAGCGGAGCCTGAACCAGTTCCGGTAACGATTCAACAACCGGTTCAACATCATCAGGTTGCTTGTGAGCCTAATTTAGGGTTGAGTTGGAGTGCAGACTTTGTACAGCGGTCTAACCTTTCACCGCCTCAGCCTCAACAGCAACAGCCAACCCGAGCTTTTCGCTATTTAGGACAATTTGCTAATACTTATTTGATTTGGGAGTATGATGGTGCTCTGGTTTTGATGGATCAGCACGCAGCCCACGAGCGAATTCTTTTTGAAGAAATTATGGCTATGCTCCGTAAACAAGGAAAATTGGCCCAACAGGAATTATTGATGCCAGCAGTTTTGCAACTTACCCCCACAGAGTGGGCAGAACTTTGGAATGCTAGGGAGGTCTTGGCGAGGTTTGGTTTTATCCTTGAGGAATTTGGGGTCAATACTTTGGCGGTCCGAGGAGTTCCAGTAGCTTTACGAAGGGAGGAGGCAATGCTAGCCGATAAAGATACCTTACTGGAACTAGCTGCTTCTCTCGAGAAAGCTGGGGACAGTGTCGATGAATATTATTGGTCGGCAGCCCAATTAGCGGCCTGTAAAGCGGCTATTAAAGCCGGCGATATGCTTAGTGATACTCAAGCGGTTGGCTTAATTGAAGAGTGGTTAAAGTTAAGTGTTTCCACTTGTCCCCATGGGCGGCCGATTATTAAAAGGTTTGATCAAACTGAGTTAGCTAAGTTTTTTCTTAGAAGTTAGGAGCTGATTTCTCATTGTTGATTTGGCTATGCCCCGGTTACTAGTAATTGTGGGTCCTACCGCTGTTGGTAAAACAGCTACTTCCATTGAGGTAGCCCAGCAACTTAATGGTGCAGTGATTTCTGCTGATTCCATGCAAGTTTATCGGGGGATGGATATTGGTACCGGTAAAGTAAGGCCAGAGGAGACTAGAGGGGTTAAACACTACTTAATTGATATCTTAGATCCTGGGGATGTTTTTAGTGTTGCTCAATATGTAGAGTTGGCAGATGCGGCTATTCAAAAGGTCGTTGCTCAAGGTCAGCAGCCAATAATTGTCGGTGGCACTGGTTTATATATCCGTGCTCTAGTTGATGGGTTTTTGTTTGCCGATCCCGGGCCAGATTATCTCTATCGGGCTCAGATGGAAAAGACCGCAGCTGAGCAGGGGGTTGAAGCCGTCCACCAACTATTGGCCCAAGTCGATCCTGAATCGGCTCAGCGTATTCACAGCAACGATCTTAAACGGGTAATCAGAGCCTTAGAGGTCTACCATACAACTGGTGAAAAACTATCTGCCAAAATTGCTCAGACTAAAAAATTACCGCCCCGTTATGCAGCAAGCTTTTATGGTTTGACTGCTCCACGCCAGTTTCTATACCAACGTATCGATCAACGGATTGAGCAGATGCTAGAGGACGGGTTGGTTAGGGAGGTTATGGGTTTACTTTCGCAGGGTTTGATGACTTATTTAACCTCTAACCAAGCGATTGGGTATAAGGAAATTGTCGAATACCTTAGCGGTAAAGCTACTTATGCTGCTGCCGTCGATAAATTGAAACAGGCTAACCGTAATTATGCTAAACGACAGCTCTCTTGGTTTAGAAGAGATAGCCGAATTAAGTGGTTTGATATTACCGCCTACTCTTCTGTGCAAGAATTAGGATCAGCTATTGTTCAAGATTTTGGAGGATATAAATCCCAGAGGAGAGAAGATATCTTGCAATAGATAAAGGGGGCAAACGGGATGGCTAAGGCCGGGCTAAATTTACAAGATTATTTTTTAAATGTGATTCGTCGAGACAATATCCCAGTGACAATTTTTTTAATCAATGGTTTTCAGATGAAAGGTAATGTGAGAGGGTTCGATAATTTTACTGTTATTTTAGAAACAGATGGCAATACGGATCTTATTTATAAACATGCAATTAGTACTATAGTGCCTGCACGTCCTGTAAGCTTTAATTGGGATGCTGAAGAATAAATTATGCCTATTCCATCTTGTGCTGCTAGGGTTCCTATTTTTCAAGCTCTTTCTGACGAAAGCCTGGCAGAATTAGCTAGTACCATATTACATCACCACTATGCCAAGGGGGAAGTGGTGCTTGCGTCAGGAGAACAATTACAGTACTTATTTGTCGTCGCAGCTGGTCGGTTAAAAGTGACCCATTTAAGTTCTAGCGGAAGAGAACAGATTGTTCGTATTCTAGAGCCGGGAGACTTTACCGGTGAGTTAGCGTTATTTACACCAACTTATCAAGAAGGCGATTTAGTAGCTATCCAAGATACAGATGTCTGCCAAATCCCTAGCGCAGCAGTTCAAGCGGTTTTACGACGGCATCCTAGTACGGCTTTTCGCCTAGTGGAGGAGTTAGCTCTGAGGTTAGCAGCAGCAGAACAATTTATTGCTGATCTCGGTCTAAAAAATGTTGGCCAGCGTTTGGCAGCAGAACTTTTACGGTTAACCCCAGAGGGTACCGCTAGTTCTTCAGAGATTACGCTACAAATACCGATTTCTTGGGCAGAACTAGCTGCTCAACTAGGTACGACCCCAGAAAGCTTAAGCCGCCAACTAAAGTTACTTACTGCCAATGGTTTAATCAGACAGGTTTCTAATCGTACTGTGATTATTATTGATGCGAACCGGTTACAAGCATATATTGAAAGCTAGTAGGCTATAAAATGGGAGTTTTAGATGAGAGAAGACTTGGCTTAGATTAGACCAGGTCTTTTTTTATTCTTGATCTACATCAATGAATTTAGG